>JAHEEG010000033.1:0-20588 GCA_024640825.1 Gammaproteobacteria bacterium | reverse complement strand
CCGATTCATGGCGGTGACGCCTGGCTGGCCTATGTGAAGAACGCCCTGCAACGTTTCGGGCCGACCCAGCACATGCTGGGACCCCAACTGGCGACGGTCGACGGGGACAAGGCCCACTGCCGCACCGATGTTCAGGCGCACCACACGCTCAAGGATCCGGAAGGCCAGTGGCTGACCCTGTGGGCCACTTACGAGACCGACATGCAGCGCATCGACGGCCAGTGGAAGATCAAGAAGCACCGGCTTGTGTCCCGAGGGACAAAGCAGTGGTAACGGCTGGTCCCCAGGCGGCCGCCCAGTCCGTATAGTTAGTCCAGTCAGTCTGGGCCGGCCCTTCGACTTGGCAGAAGCAGCAGCGAACAGCGAATCAGCACCCTATCCCCGGCCGCTTTACGCGTGGCTGGTGGTTGCCGTGCTGGTATTCGCGGCGCTGATCGCCTTCATCGACCGGCAGGTGGTGGCCATTGTCGTCGACCCCATGAAGGAAGATCTGGGCGTGGGCGACGCGCAGATCGGCTGGCTCTACGGCGTGTTCGCCGTCTTCTACGCCGTTGCCGCGTTGCCCATCGCCTGGCTGGCGGATCGCAAGAGCCGCAAGCACATCATCGCCGCCGGCATTTTCTTCTGGTCGCTGGCCACCATCGCCTGCGGCCTGTCGCGCAGTTTCTGGCACGTGCTGCTGGCGCGGATAGGCGTCGGCGTTGGCGAGGCGACCCTCACCCCTGCGACGACCTCGCTGGTGGGTGACTATTTTCCACGGGAGCAGATACCGCTGGCGCTGAGCATCTATCAGACCGGCGCCATCATGGGCTCGGGCATCGCCTTCATCATCGGCGGGTTTGTGCTGGATATCGTCGAGCAGGCGAACCCCATGGTTCTGCCTTTCTTCGGGGAGCTGCATCCGTGGCAGCAGACGTTCATCTACGTGGGCACGCCCGGCCTGCTGCTGGCCTTTGTGTTTCTGCTGCTGCGGGAACCCACGCGGCGTCTCATTCCCGGTGCAAGCCAGCGATTGGGCGCGCCCGTGGCAGAGGTGCTGGCTTTCTATCGGCGCAACGCCATGACGCTGACCTTTCACCATCTGGGTTTTCTGTCCCTGGCGCTCATGGGCTACGCGTTCGTGTTCTGGACGGTATCATTCTTCGTCCGCGTGCACGGTTACGATGCGGCGGGCGCGTCGCAGATATTCGGCTGGATCTTTCTGGTGACAGGACCTGTAGGCCCCATCGGCGCGGCGCTGCTGGCCCGCGCCCTTAGCGCCCGGGGACGCCGGGATGCCAACGTCATCGCCGGCATGCTGGGCGGGCTGCTGGCCATTCCGGTGATTATCGGCATTCAGTTCGTGCCGTCGGCTACCTGGGCCTTCGTGCTCTACGTTCCGGCGATGATCCTGGTGAATTCTCCGTTCGGCATCGCCAACGCCGCGTTGCCGGTGATCACGCCGCCGCAGATGCGTGCTCAGGTGGCAGCCTTCTACATGCTGGTAGTGTCAATCGGTATGATGCTGGGGCCACCGCTCGCGGGCACCTTCAACGAGCAGATTTTTCCCGGTCCGGACGGGGTGCGTTACTCGTTGATATCGCTTACGGCGATCTTCGGCACCCTGGGCGTTTTGCTGCTGTGGATCGCGCGTGGCTTTTACGCGCGAAGCATGGCGGAGGCAGACAGCTGGACGTCGAGCAGCATCGGGACAGAAACCTGAGGGAGAAACCTACATGAAACTTGAAGGCAAAGTGGCAGCCATCACCGGCGGCACCAGGGGCATCGGGCGCGGCATTGCCGAGCTGTTTCTGGCCGAGGGCGCGAAAGTCGTCATCAACGGCAGGACGCCGGAGAAGGGTGTGCAGGCGCTGGAGGAGATGCATGCAGGCGCCGACGCCTATTTCATTGCCGGTGATGTACGGCGCCAGGCCGACGTGGAAGCCTTCGTGGAAGGCACCATCTCCCACTTCGGCCGCATCGACATTCTGGTGAATAACGCGGGCGGCTCGTCGGGGTTCGCGCCGGTGGCCGAGCTGAGTGACGAGGCCTGGAACGAAGCCTTGAACTGGATGCTCAACGCCACATTCTGGGGTACCCGACGAGCTCTGAAGAACATGATTCCGCGGCGCTGGGGCCGCATCATCAATATCTCATCGGTGGAAGGCAAGCAGGCCAACAAGACGTCGGTGGCGCACTACATCACCAACAAGCACGCCATCCACGGCCTTACCAAGGCCGTCGCGTTCGAAAACGGTGAGCTCGGCATTACCTGCAACGCCATCTGTCCGGGCGCGGTGGAGACTGATCTGATGACCAATACGGGCCCTGCCGCCGCCGAGGCCCTGGGCATGACCTATGAGCAGTACATCCAGGATTATGCTCAGGATGCGGCCATAAAACGCCTCAACACGGTGCAGGAAATTGCCGCCATGGCGTTGCTGGTGGCCAGCGAAGTCGGCGGCGGTATCACCGGCGCTCTGCTGGATGTGAACGGGGGCACGGCTCTTTAGGTTGCCCCCATCCAGTGAGCGCCCGTGGGTCAGGCGCTCACGTACTTATCCAGGGTCTGATGGAAGTGGCGAATCCGCGATTCCTGGTAGTTGCCCAGGGTTTCCCCGGGTTTCATGGAAGCTTTGATACCCGCCCGCTGCCGCTGAAAATTGTCCGTGTCCTGGTCCAGCACCAGGCCCAGGGGGAAGCCCTCTACGCCGGTGTAGGAATCGTCAATACCCAGCTTGATCATCTCTGCCGGTTTCGGCCGCGGCTTGCCCTCCGGTATCGGGTCGAGCAGCAGAATCTCGTGCACGCAGGTGTCCACGGTCAGCGGTCGGAACCGATAGATCAGCCGGATGTTGATACCGGGAAAGAAGCAGGCATTGGGGAACAGGTGATACTCGATGGAATCGAGCATCTCGCTGTTGCTGTATCCGGAAAAATCTACCCCCATCTGCTGTGCCATCTCCTTACGCAGCAGTTCGGCATGGCGCTGGCGTGCGCTGACTCCCTCCGGCAGCGTTTGCGGATCCCGACCCAGGGCTGCAAACAGTTCCTCTTCGCTGAGGTCTTTCGGCAGGTGTGGGCTTGGATAACCGATGGTGTGTACAAATCGGGAGACATTGTCGCCGAAGCAGTCGTAGTCGGCGTTGGCGTCACCGGAGGTCCGCAGTCCTTCCGGGTGAGTGGCCAGCACGTGGTAGGCCTCCAGGAAGCCTTCCATGCACATTTTCCAGTTGCCCGGCAGAGTCTTGTGCATGTGCAGGCTGACGTAGCGGTTCTCCAGATCCCACTTGCGGTCTGAGAAGTGCTCCGGCAGCACGCCGAGATATTTATGCAGCGGCTGGGCGTTGCGATCGAGGTTGATGAAGACGAAGCCACCCCAGGTGTCGCAAGCCACTTCTGTCAGGCCGAAGTTCTCGTCATCGACATGGGGAAAGTCCCAGCGGCAGGGGATCTCCCGCAGGGAGCCGTCGAGGTTCCAGGACATGCCGTGGAAAGGACAGCGCAGAAATTGCTTGCCTTTGCCCTGGGCGCCGGCGTCGAAAAACTGCATGCCGCGGTGCGGGCAGGAGTTGACGAAGGCCTTGATCGCCCCGGTCTCGTTGCGAATGACCAGCACTGAGTAGTGGGCGATGTCGTAGACGCTGTAGTCGCCGGGATTGGGTATGTGCTCTTCCCGGCAGGCCCACTGCCAGGTGCGCGACCACATTTGCGCCACCTCCTGGTCGAAGAACGCCTGGGAGGTATAGCGGGCATAGGGGATATCGGCATCGCCCATGAACGTGTAGCTTGCCGCGGTCAGCGCTGCCGGCGCACCGTCCTTGTCCTGCAGGATGATATCCCGGGTGCTTGGTCCGGGACAGCGCGCCTCGCCGGGTGCCAGGGCCGGGTCGCTAGGTTGGGTCAGGTCGTAAGCCATGTCTTTCCTCCCACAATCGATAGTTCAATGCTCTCTTACCTTTCTAATCGTACCCTTTCCGGCGGGATAACCAAATGGCTGGGAACGGCCGGAATCTCAGGCGCGCTGGCCCTTCAGGACAAATTCCGCGGCCTTTTCGGCGATCATCACCGTAGGCGCGTTGGTATTTCCGGAGGTGATCTGCGGCATGACGGAGGCGTCGATGACCCTTAGGCCGTCCACGCCATGCACGCTCAGCCGGTCGTTCACCACCGCCAGGGGATCTCTGCCCATCCGGCAGGTGCCTACCGGATGGAAAATGGTCGTCCCCAGGTCTCCCGCTGCCTTCAGCAGCGCCTCGTCACTCTGCAGCTCAGGACCGGGTTTCCATTCCCGGGGATTGAAGCGCTCGAGCGCCTTTGCGGCCATGATCCTGCGGGTGAAACGCAGTCCGTCCAGGGCCACTTGACGGTCTGCTTCCGTGGACAGGTAATTGGGGGCGATAGCGGGTGCCTGATCCGGATCTGTGCTGCGGATGCGCACGTGGCCGCGGCTGCTGGGTCGCAGGTTGCAGACCGATGGCGTGATGGCATTGAACGGGTGCAGGGGATCACCAAATTTGTCCAGCGACAGCGGCTGTACGTGCCATTCGATGTTGGCCGACGCCTGCTCTGGGTCGCTGCGGGCGAAAGCGCCGAGTTGCGAAGGCGGCATGGTCAGCGGCCCGGTCTTGAACAGGAAATACTCCAGGCCCATGGCCGCTTTGCCCAGCAGGCTGGCGTAGCGCTGATTCAGGGTCACCGTGTTTTCCACCTTGTATACGGTGCGGATCTGCAAGTGATCCTGGAGGTTTTCGCCGACCCCGGGCAGCGCGTGGGCAACGGCGATGCCATGAGCCTGAAGCAGATCGCTCGGGCCGATGCCGGATAGCTGCAGTATCTGCGGCGAGCCGATGGACCCGGCAGACAGCAGAATCTCGCGGCGCGCTTTCAGAGTCTGCAGGCCGTCGCGGCCGAGGCGGGCCACAACGCCGCTAGCCCGCTTGCTGCCGGCGCTGTCGTCTATCACCAGTCGGTGCACGGTGGCCTCGGTGATGACGGTCAGGTTGGGACGCGACAGGGCGGGGCGCAGGAACGCCTTGGTGCCGCTCCAGCGCACCCCGCGGCGCTGATTGACCTGGAAGTACGCGTTGCCGAAGTTGTCGCCCCGGTTGAACTCCTCAATCTTCGGAATGCCGCACTCCTCCGCGGCCTCCCGCCAGGCGTCGAGAATTTCCCAGTTGACCCGCCGTTCCTCCACCCGCAATTCGCCGCCGGCGCCGTGAAAAGCGTCAGCGCCGTGCTGATAGTCCTCGGATTTGCGGAATACCGGCAGCACTTCATCCCAGGACCAGCCGCGATTGCCCAGCTGGGCCCAATAGTCGTAGTCGCTGCGCTGCCCGCGCATGTAGATCATGGCGTTGATGGATGAGCAGCCGCCAAGCACCTTGCCCCGGGCGTACCCGATTGTTCGCCCGTTCAAGCCCGGATCTGGCTCGATTTCGTAACACCAGTCAGTTCTGGGGTTGCCGATGGTGAACAGGTAGCCGACGGGTATGTCGATCCAGAAGTAGTTGTCTTTACCGCCGGCTTCCAGCAGCAAGACGCTGACGTCGGGATCCGCCGACAGCCGATTTGCCAGAACGCAGCCAGCCGTGCCGGCCCCTATGATGATGTAGTCGTAATCTGCCAACGGCCCCCCCTGGATCAGATGCTAGATGCACAAACAGACCCGATATGCAGATTACGTTACCCGGCTTTGCCACAGGTAACCAGTCGGGTTGCCCCCGGGGTTCGTTTGCCCTGCCGTCTGGCGAACGCGGAGGTTTTAGACGGTTCAGGCGTCTACTGGTGGGGTTGTTCCTGTTACAATTATCGGTTGTATTTCGTAGTTAGTTCGGGCGCTTGCGAGCGCAAGCCGCCGCCCAGAGGAAGGAATTTGTGGCCTACTGGTTGATCAAGTCTGAACCCGAAGAGTTCAGCATCGACGATCTGCGCGCGTGTCCCCGCGGTACCGAGCATTGGGACGGCGTGCGCAACTATCAGGCACGCAACTACATGCGGGACGAGATGAAGAAAGGCGACCAGATTTTCTTTTATCACTCCAACTGCAAGGCGCCTGGCATTGTCGGCATCGCCCGGGTGGCTCGGGAGGCCTATCCGGATCACACCGCTTTCGATCCCGAGGATCCGCATTACGATGCGAAAAGTGATCCGCAGAAGCCGACCTGGTGCATGGTCGACGTTAAGTTCGTGCGTACGCTCAGGCGCAACATTACCCTCGCCGAGCTGAAGGCTGACCCCGCGCTGGAAGGCCTGGCACTGGTGCGTAAGGGCAATCGTTTATCGGTAATGCCGGTAAGCGAAGATCACTGGAAACACATTTTGGATATGGAGTAGGGCATGGCTCAATTGGGCACCACCGGCAACCCGCTCAGGGTGGCCATCATTGGTTCCGGCCCGGCAGGGTTTTACACGGTCAGCAATTTCCTCAAGCACGAAGATATGGTTGTGGAGATGGACATGTACGAACGTCTGCCCACGCCGTTCGGACTCGTGCGTGCAGGGGTGGCGCCGGATCATCAGAAGTACAAAACGGTCACCAAAGGATACGACAAGAGCGCGAACGTCTCCTCGTTCCGGTTTTTCGGCAATGTCGAATATGGTAAGCATGTGAAGCTGGAAGATCTGCAGCGGTACTATCATCAGGTGATTTTCGCGACCGGGGCCCAGAGCGACAGGTCCCTCGGCATTCCTGGAGAAGATCTGAAGGGCAGTCATTCGGCCACGGACTTCGTGGCGTGGTACAACGGCCACCCCGACTACGCGGACTACCAGTTCGATCTTGGCTGCGAAGCGGTGGCCATTGTCGGTCTGGGTAATGTCGCCGTGGACGTGGCGCGTATCCTTTGTAAGACGCCGGATGAGCTCGGCGCCACGGATATGGCCGATTACGCGGTAGAAGCGCTGCGCCACAGCCAGGTGAAAACCGTCTACATCCTCGGGCGCCGGGGACCGGCACAGGCGGCGTTCACCCCGCCGGAAATCAGAGAGATGGGCGAGCTGGAAGACGCTGATGTGCACGTACCCAGAGACGAGGCGGAGCTCGACACGCTCAGCCGCGAGGCCATGGAAGCTTCAGGGGACAGAAATGCGGTAAAGAACGTTCAGGCTATTCAGGAGTATGCCCAGAGGGAGACGCAGGGCAAAAACAAACAGCTCATTATTCGGTTTCTGGTTTCCCCCGTGGAGATCATTGGTGACGACCAGGGCAGGGTCAGCGCCATGAAGATCGTCAGGAACGAGATCTCTCGCGACGATAAGGGTCGTATCGGCGCCCGGCCCACGGAGCAAACGGAAACGCTGCCCGTAGGCCTGGTCTTCCGTTCCGTCGGATATCGGGGCGTTCCTCTGCCTGAAATCCCCTTCGACGAATCAGCAGGGACCATTCCCAACGTTTCCGGACGGGTTACCGATCTAGCTGGCACGGTGCAGGAAGGCATTTACGTCGCCGGCTGGATCAAGCGAGGTCCGTCCGGTGTCATAGGTACCAACAAGGTGGATGCCAAGGACACCGTCGAGTCCATGGTGGAAGATGCCAAAGCAGGCAAAACTTTTTCACCCGAGAAATCAGGCGTCGACGATGCTCTGGCTTTGGTGAGATCCCGGCAGCCCGATCTGGTGACCTACAGCGACTGGAGAAAGATAGACGAGGTCGAGCTTGAGCGCGGGCGCGAGAGCAAGCGGCCCCGCGTCAAGTTTACCAACGTGCCTGACTTTCTCAGCGTTCTCGAACGCTGAGCCGGCGACTTCGGCTTCAGCCGGCGATTTCGGCTTCAGCCGGCGATTTCGGCTTCAGCCGGCGATTTCGGCTTCAGCCGGCGATTTCGGCTTCAGCCGGCGGATTCAGCGTACGGCTCGTGCTGACCGCCTGGGGTGGCCGGCCGGGCTTCCAGGAAATCTGCTGATCGGGCCAGGTACGGGTTGTCGTCGTTCAGGTCGCGATAGAGCTTGCCGTCTTTCATGACCGCCGTTATACGCGACTGATCCTGCAGAATCCGGATGTCTGCCAGCGGATCCCCGTCCACGATCAGCAGGTCGGCATACTTACCTGCTTCCAGCGTGCCCAGCATCCCGTCCGCATCTACCGCGGCGCCGCCGTCCCGGGTGGCGCACAGCAGCGCCTCGGCGGGTGACAGGTTGAACAGATCGACGAAGTATTCCAGGTCTTTGGCGTAGGTGCCGTGGGGGGTTATGTTGAGGCCGTAGTCGCCGCCGATCAGCACGCGAACGCCGGCAGCCTTCATGCGCGCTACGGCGGCAACGGTTGCTTCCACTTCCTGTTCGTATTCTTTGACGACCGGGCTGGTACGTGCGTACCCCATCTGCGTGCAGTTCTCGAGGAACTTCATCTCCCAGGCGATGGCCGGGCCCACGAACAGCCGGTCCCGATTCTTCCTCAGCAAGTCCAAGGCTTCGTCGTCGATGAAGTTCGCGTGACCAATGTAGTCCACGCCGAAACGGACCGCCTGCTTGACTGCCGCGGCAGATCGGGCGTGACAGGCCACCTTCATGTTGCGGTTGTGGGCTTCCTGAACAGCCGCTGCTACTTCCTCGTCGGTATAGGTCAACTCACCGGGCGGTGCATGGGCGGACAGACGCTCGCCGTCGAGAAACAGCTTGATGACGTCCACCCTGTTTTTGCGCAGGGTTCGCACCGCTTTGCGCACGGCCCAGGGACCGTCCGCCAGCATGCCCAGACCCTCCATCTGCGGTTTGGCGTAGTCGGGATGCAGATCCGCATTGCTGGCGGTCGCCCCGACATCCCTTCCGGAGGCCATGAGTCTGGGCCCCGGAATCTGATCACTATTGATGGCGTCGCGCAGGTACACGTCGATGCGATGCACGGAGCCGAAGCTGATGGCCGACGTGAAGCCGGCGCCCAGCATGACCCGCGCGTTGCGCACGGTCTGCACCATGGCGTCTTCAACTGGCGTTTTGTCCAGTTCGCTCGGGCCGTTGTTGGTATAGGACAGGTGGGCGTGGGACTCCGTCATGCCGGGCATGACGAACTGACCACCCAGGTTCACACGCTGTACCGCGTCCGGCAGTTCGCCCAGGTCTCCAGCCGGTCCCGCGAAGCGGATAGTGTTTCCCTCCACCCAGATGGCGCCGTCGGCGATCACCTCGTCATCCACTGCGGTAAAGAGCCGCGCGTTGGTAAATAGCAGGTTCGGGTTCATGGTTGGCCTCCCGGTTCGTTGTTGCGTATCGAACTAAGTTGGTAAAGGATACCCGCGGCTCGCCCTGGGGCTCATGCGCTCAACGGCCGGATCGCGGTCGGCGTGGGTGGCGGAATCCAGGGTCGCGAAAATAGTGCTCAAAGCAGGTCTCCCCTCTTTTCTGCTATTTTTCCGCCCGTTGCGGTAACCGTGGAGCTTAATCTACTCGTGCGTGAAATTCAGCTTTTGCGCGCCCGCGCTGCCGCTGCGGTGTGGCGGGCGTTTTCGATCGCGGTGCCGTAACCTCTAGGTTCTCCGGCCTGCAGAAGAGGGAAGAATCGCCGATGCGAACTGTTTCAACTGGGGCGTATTGTTCGATAGCCGAGTCTGTAGTGTGGGCGTTTCGCAGGGCTTGCGCCCTGTTGCTGCTGGCGAGCGCCTCCGCAAACGCCGTGGATGCCGCGGGTCCGGGGCTGTATCAGCTGCTCAACGACAGGCTGGCCCTGATGGAGCAGGTGGCCGCCCACAAGTGGCGGCACGACTTGCCGATTGAAGACAGAGCCAGGGAAGCGCAAGTGGTGGCCGGTTCCGTCGACAAGGCGCTGCGTGTTGGCATGATGCCGGACTCGGCCGCCGCGTTTTTCAGGACCCAGATCGCCGCGGCCAAAGAGGTTCAGGCCTACTGGTTTGCACGGTGGCACGAAGGTAGGGGGCCACCGCAGGCGCCGGATTTGGTCTCCGTTATCCGGCCGCAGCTGCTGGCGCTGGGTGAGCAGATCATCGACGCCGCGGCTGTCCGGGAGCAGGCCGGGTCCCGCGCAGAGTTTGATGCCGCCATACGGGTTCCGGGATTGACCGAAGCAACCAGAGACGCCCTTTACCAGGTTCTTGCAGGGCTGAAGTTCTTCCCGCACCGATTGCAGCAGATACTGGCCAGCGGTCGCTTACGGATAGGGACAACGGGGGACTACCCGCCGTTTTCTGATCTCGCTCCTCAAACAGGCGCGTTCACGGGTATCGATATCGATCTGGCACGGGATCTCGCCCGGGCGCTGGGTGTGGAGGCGTCGTTCGTGCAGACGTCCTGGCCGACGCTGATGGACGACCTGTCCGCCGGCGCCTTCGACATCGCGATGAGTGGGGTGTCCCGTACCCTGTTTCGGCAGCGTGCCGGTTTTCTCTCTCCGCCTTATTACGTGGGGGGCAAAACGCCTGTCGCCCGCTGCGATAGAGCCGATGCATTCGATTCCCTGAAACGGATCGATCGCGCGGGGGTGCGTCTTATCGTCAATCCAGGAGGAACCAACGAAGCCTTTGTACGTCAGCACATCCGTCGCGCGGAGGTTGTCGTCTACCCGGACAATCGGACGATTTTCGAGCAGATCATAGAGGATAAGGCGGATCTGATGATTACCGATCGCGTTGAGGTGGAGCTGCAGGTGGCCAGACATCCTGAGCTGTGCGCAACCATGGCGGGTACGCTCAACTACCAGGAGAAAGCGTTTCTTCTTCCTCAGGATCCGGTGTGGTCAGAATTCGTTGCTGCCTGGCTGAGTCTGCGTCTGGCGGATGGCACCGTGGCAGCCATCTTTCGTCGCCACGGCGCGCAGCCCGGTTCGATCGCTAGCGATTTCCAGCAGGCCGGTTCGGATTCGTTTTCCGATAACCGGCAAAGCCGCGCCAACCCTTAGTCTGGCGATTGGGTTTCTTTTTGATCGCCACCATGGATGGCTGTCTTGACTGCCTGCTCGAGAAGGACACGGCTGCCGGTACATCCATGCCGTTGGCCGGTGCTACATCAACCGGACTTGCATTGGCCGGTGCAAACTGGCTGTTGCCGAAATGGGTGATGCCGTTTCCGTCCACCCAGGTGGCGATGCCGGAGTCTGAGGTCTCCGCAAATGCTTGGCCTGCTGTAGCCATGCTCAGCATGGCGATTATGCTCAGTGCGGCGGCCAGAACCGTTGTCTTTGCCACTATCATGTCCGTCCCCTAATGGTTGTTCGCGCTGCCTCCTCTAAGCAGCTGCTCACGTTTTACCACGGTGCTTGCCGGCGTTTGTGCCGTTTTGTGAAACAGTTCACAATTCTTTGTGCGCGCCTGCGCCCGGGCTGCGGCGTCTTTAGCCGCGGTAGGGCACGGCCTTCGGGCCTTCCGGCGTCATCTCGAGCATGCGTACAGGATCGGTCGAGCCGTCCCAAGTGTCCGCTGCATCCCGCAGCAGGCCAAAGAACAGATCGTAGAACTCGCTGCGGGCCATCAGCTGGATCATGACGCCCGGATGGCTCTCGCTGTCGATGTAGGCATGCAGGGCGTAGTCGGGCGCCTCCCCGTAACGTTGCCAGACCCGGTAGCGATGACCCGCCGACTCCAGCGCCTGCAGTTTCTCGTCGATGTTGTCTACCCAGTACGCCAGATGCTGCAGCCCGCCCCTGGGCGTGTGCTGCAGAAAGTCCTTGTAGATGGAAGGATGATCTCCCTGCGGGGTAATTACCTCGATCTGCTGATCTCCGCAGTAGGCAAAGCCGGCACGCATCTTGGCCATGATGGGTTTGCCGTCGTACTCGCCCGAAAAATCGGCGATGTCCTGGAGAAAGAAAGGGCCGATACCCCGGGATGTCCAGTGTGCGATAGCTGCCTCCGCATCCGGGACTACGTATCCCTGCTGTACCACCGGGCCGAATAGCGTGCTCATGGCGAGTTCCTCCTAGGGGCTGGTTTGGCTGGGAGCGGGGCGGCCGTCGTCGCTGAACAGCTCGCGATTGGCCTGGCGCAGGAAGATCAGACCGATCGCAGCGTTGAACAGCAGAAAGAAGTTGTGCTGAACGAAACCGAACACGGCCATCTCGGCCACGTGCTCGGGGAACAGCGTAGGCCACAGGGTGACCGCCACCGCGCGGAACGGTCCGGGTACCAGAGTGCCGAAGAAGATGACCGGCAGCACGCCCAGCATGTCGCGGAGTGGTATCTCCACGCCGAACAGGCCGGCAGCCACCGAGTAGACCCAGACTGCCGCGAGCAGCGCCGGCGAGCGCAGCAGCATGATTGTCAGGTAGTAGTAGGGTTTGCCTTCACGGATGGATTTGAGCAGCGGCTTGCTGCGTACCCTGACGTCGGCGAAGCGCGGCGAGCGGAAGAACCAGACGAACAGCACCCAGAACAGCGCGGCCCCCACAGCGATGTACGGAATGACGTGAAAGATCGGCGGGATGACATCCCAGGAAATGGCCACGCCGATGGTCGCCCAGGCCAGCAGGTAAAAGAACTCGCAGAACATGATGAAGAGCATGCTGGAGCCCACTTCCCACGCCGAGATGCCTTCCCGTCGGTTCAGGTAGTAGACCATCGCGCCTTTGCCGATCTGCTCGTTGAGAATGGAGATGATGTAGGTGCTCGCGCGCACCGGCAGCAGATCCCGGTAGGAAACCCGCGCGTTGAACCAGTTGATGACCCGCCACAGGATCGCGGTATCAATGAGCAGATACAGAATCGAGTAGGGGACCATGATGCCCAGCCAGGCGAGCCAGTTCACCGTGCCGAAGACGCTCGCCAGGTAGGTGACGACGTTTTCCCCTTCCGGCGTGCGCGCCGCGATGCGGCTGTACAGATAGCTGAAGCAGACGATGGTAATCAGCCAGGGCAGCACGCGATGCCAGGTGCGCCCCCGGCGCTGCGGCATTTGCGGCTGCTCTGTTTCCGCCTGGCTCTCGCTGCTCAATGCATGCCCCCCAAGATATGAAATGAATAACCTGTCTGAAGACCGAACGCTGTTCTTCTTGTGGTGGCCGTCATCGTCTCGCGAGACGCGGCTCGGCGCAACCGCTCGAGGTTAATCCAGAGGTTCTACGTCGAAAGCCACGCAGATTCTCTGCTGTCTGCTCCGGAAAGGAAGGGTGCCGTGGTAGAAATAGGAGGGAAAAAGAACCATCTCGCCGCAGGTAGGCTGGTGGTGTCTGATTATGGGATCCGACTTCACGTGCAGATCGCGGGTGGGGCGGCCGAACTCCAGCCAGCCTTCGTGATTTCTGTCCGGATCGTCGATCAGATCAGGCAGCTGCAGATAGAACACGCCGCTGAGCCAGCCGTTGGGATGTATGTGCGCACGCTCGTGACCCTTGTCCAGCATCACCACGCCCCAGGTGGTGAGCTTCCAGTGGGCCGGTACCCAGCGCACCGCCGGATGGTCGGGGTCATCGGGCAGGTTGGCGATGTACCAGCGTACGGCTTCGTGAATACGCAGCTCCATGGCACCCATGGGGCCTCGCGGCATCCGCAGCAGCTCACCCGTGTGCTGGCCATGCTCGGTGGACATGACGTTGCTGCGCAGCGTGGGATGCGTTTGCACGTGTTCTGCCAGAACGGTGTTGAACGCTTCGATGCTGGCGAAGCCGTCTGGCGCTGCGAACGGATACGCTTTCACGTAGCGGTCGAAGTCGAGAAGGTAGCGGGCTTCTTCGTGGCGTCCGGCATCGTCGAGGGCATGTGCCTTGTAGGCAAGCGCGTGGTAGTCCCGCCCTCTGGCTGCCATGCAGGCGTCAAAGACCGCGATCGCCGCGTCCGCATCGTCGAGACGAAGGTACAGATCCCCAAGGTTGTAGTAGGGGTCCGCGTAGCCAGGCGCCAGTTCGATGGCCCGGCGATATGAACGCTCGGCGTCGCGCAAAGCACCGGCGGCCGCCTGCACGGTGCCCAGGTTCATGAAGTACCCGGGGTTGTCGCCGATCCGGGCGATGGCCCGCTTCAGCAGCTCAATGGCTTTTGCATGACGGCCCGCCTGGTATCTGATCATGGCGAGGCTGCTCAGCGCGTCGGCGTGCTCGGGGTCCGCTGCGAGAATATTCCGGTAAATCTTCTCTGCCTGCTTTAATTTTCCGGCCTGGTGGAAGGCAACGGCCGTCTGCATGGCGGAGGATGGGTCGGTCTTCGAGCCGGCCGGAACGTGCCCGGTTTTCTGCTGGTCTTGCGCTTTCTGCGCCCGCAGTTTCTGGGTTCGGGCCGAATGCTGTCGTGGTTGCCGGGTGGACATGTCGGCGTGTCTTACTGGACTGTCCGGCAGTCTAGCTCGATTGCTCGGCTGATGCAGCGGGCATCCGCCAGGCCAGACAGAACAGGGGGCCGAAGCCCCCCGCTGCTGTCAGCACGCAGCCCGTTCGGCTACATGTTGTAGGCCACTTCGATGGCCCAGTGGCGCGGAAAGTTGGGCACGCGGAATTCCGTGAGCCCGCCGACGTTAGTGGTGGCCTGGTTATAGAGCTCGTTGCTGATGTTCTTCACGAACGCCGACACCCGGTATTTCTCGGACGGGTCGCGCCAGATCAGGCTGGCATTGTAGATGTCCGTGGAATCCCGCAGGTGGTTGAGAAAGTCGCCGTTGTACTGCTGGACGCCTTTCAGCTCGGTGGCCCGGGATGCGGAAACCAGCTGGCTGGACATGTGCGACCAGTCGGCGGACGCCGTCAGGCTGCCCAGATTGTTCAGATCAAAGCGGTAAGCGGCCCCGGCAGAAATCTGCCATTTCGGTGCCCGCGCACCGGGCAGCAGGTCGGAGTTGTCCGTCGGCACCAGCCAGCCTAGAAACTGCCCGATCTCGTTCGTCACGAGTTCTGCAGGCGCGCACTGCTGCAGATCGCCGGAGTAGGGTCCGGGCGGCGGCGGGTTGTTCGGGTCCGTGCCGCTGAAGCCGTCACCGTCCGTACAGAAGCCTTTCTGCTTGAGCTTCAGATAACCCACGGATCCCCAGAGGTTGAGGTTTTCGATGGGCACGGCGCTGACTTCCAGCTCCACCCCTTTGGTGATCACCTCGCCCAGGTTGGACTGCACGGTCTCCTGACCGCCCGCGCCTTCGGAAGGTCGGATGAACGCCTGCTGGAAGTCCTCGGTTTTGGTGTAGAACGCGTTCATGTTGACGCGCAACCGGTTGTCCCACCAGTCGGACTTTATGCCGACTTCGTAGTTGGTCGCTTTTTCCGGATCGTAGGGGCCGATGGTGGACGGCGTGGTTGCCCGTCCGTTGAAACCGCCGGATTTGAACCCCTTGGTCCAGGTGAAGTAGGTCATGATGTCATCGTTCACCTGATAGCTGACGCCGGCCATCGGCGTGAAATCGGTCCAGGTTTCATCACCCTTCAGGCGGTTGTTGCAGGTGATCGGGCCACCAGTTGGATCCAGCCTCGGGCGGCAGCCGGCTTCCGCGCCGCCACTGTCGTCGAACCCGATGGCGGGATTGAGCCCGTATACCGGCGTCAGAGAAACATCCGTAATGACCACGTTCGGATCCGGGACGAAGGCCGGCACGTTGTTGCAGCCCTGGGTTTTGCCGCTGAAGGGTGCGGTCGGATCTCCGGCTCCCACGCCGCAGTGGGTGAATTTCTTTTCCTCGTCCGTGTAGCGGCCACCGGCAGTGAGAGTCCACTGGTCGTTGATGTGCCAGTTACCCTGGGTGAACACGGCCCAGGCCGTGTTCTTCTGGTTGCTCCAGCCAGCCTGGCCATAGGTGGCCGGGTTGCTGAAGGTAAGCGTCGTCGGGTCCGAAGGCCCCAGGATGATATTCGGCGTGAAGAGAATCCCGTAGGATTCCTGCAGCATCGTGTATTCCTGGTCGAAGTAGTAAGCGCCCGCGACGAAGTCGACGGTGTCCGAGAATGAGGAGGCGAACCGCAGCTCGTGGCTGGTCTGGTCGTGTTCCTGCTTGCGCCTGCCGGCGAAGAAATCGTGGGGCGCTACGTCGATGGTGAAGATGATGTCTTCGTCCACATCTCGGTAGTTGCCGATGTAGGTGATGGTGCCGATGTCGGCGATGTCGTAGTTGACCTCGGCCGTAATGCCCCAGACGTCCACATCGGCCCCCTGGCCGCGGTCTTCGGTGTTGATCACCGAGTATTCTTCGCTGCGCGACTGATCCTCGATGGGTTTGCCGCAGTTCTGGGCGGCGTTCGATGCGGCGGTAACGGGGTCCTGGCCCGAAACAATCAGGTTGTACAGGGTCTGAGTAGTTATCACCAGGTCGTTATCCGCGGACGCTCCGGGGATGAAGATGTTAAAAGGATCGTCCCGGCAGTAGTGGTGTGCCGACGTCAGGTAGGTGTCGTCCCGGGTCTTGCCGTACTCTCCCCGCAGCACGATGTCCAGCTCCTCGGTGGGGGTGAAGCGCACCGAGGGCAGAACCGTCCACCGATCCGTAGCGCCGCGGTCCTTGCCGTTCCAGTCGTTTTCCCAGTAGCCGTCGTGTTCGGTTTTTTTGGCGGCAATGCGCCCGGCAATCTTGCCGTCCATGATGGGGAAGTTGATGATACCCTTCAGGTCCTGCCTGCCGTAGTCGCCGGCCTGTACGGATACGCCGAAGTCGAACTCGTCCATCTGCGGCTTATTGTGCAGCACCTGCACGGCGCCTGCCGCGGTATTGCGGCCGAACAAAGTGCCCTGAGGTCCGCGCAGGATTTCGACGGACTGTACGTCCAGGAAATCGCTGAGCGCTGTGGAAACCCTTGCCTGCACCACGCCGTCCACGTAGATACCCACTTTGGAATCGGAGGCGGACTCGATGTCTGCGGTGCCTTGACCGCGGATAACGAAGGCGGCCGAGTTCTGGAAGATGCCCACCGGCTCCAGAGCCACGTTGGGCGACGCGTTGGTGAGGTCGCGGAGATCCTGGGCGAAGGCGCGTTCCAGCGCTTCCCCCGATATCGCTGTCATTGGAACGGCAACGTCCTGCAGGCTGGCTTCCCGCCGGGTGGCGGTCACCACCACTTCCTCCAGCGTTGTCTGGCCGCCTGACTGCTCGGCTGGCAATGCGAAGCCTGGCGTCATGGCGAGCCCCGTCGCCGCCAGCATCCTGATCGCCTGGCGCAAAGGTTTCGCGGCAAAGTCTGTTTCGTACATAGCTCTCTCCCCGTAGCTGGTACTGGCACCGACTGCGCTTCATTTTCAGCCCGTGCTGTTTTTAAATCTCCTCAAGATCGACTTCTGAAATACTGCAGTGTCCGCCGTGATTTCCCATCTCACCCTCGTACTACGACTTTCACTGACCCCGAACATCTCAGAAAACGGCATAGATGGAAAGCGAAATTTCGGGCTGATGGCCCGTTCCCATTGAACCCGCGGCGCGGCTAGACTGTTTCATCAGCCGTTTAGAAGTCTGTTGGAGGGATCACTGATGGCGCTCATTCGCTACCCGGTTCTGCAGTACGCGTACGTGGTTGATGACATCGAAGCTGCCTGTCAGGGGTGGGTGGACCTGGTTGGCGCTGGGCCGTTTTTCCTGTCCATGCACCACCGTTCGCCCGACTACTTCTATCGGGGTGAGCCCTGCGAGGCGGACCTCAGCTACGCCTTCGGTCAGGCGGGGCCTGCGCACATCCAGCTGATTGCGCAGCACAACGACGCGCCTTCTGTGTACCGTGAGATGGTTCCCGCGGGCGCCAGCGGTTTTCATCACTTCGCCATCCTGCCGGCGGACTTCGAAGCTGAGAAGGCGCGGTTCGAGGCGGCCGGCTTTCCTGCGGTGGCAACGCTGACTTCGGCGGCTCGGGTTGCCTATATGGATGCCCGCCCGCTGCTCGGCTGCTTTGTCGAGGTCTACGAGGACAACGCACCGCTGCGGGAAACCTTCGCCCACTGGAAGGCCGTGCACGAAGCCTGGGATGGCGTGACGGATCCCATCCGGACCGCATGAGCCTCTCCGGGGTGGCTAGTGGCGGTCAGGGTTGACGCAGTCGGGCTGCCGCTTCCCTGATAGATGCTTCCACGTAGTAGGAGAAAAACTCGGTCTGTCGATAGCCGGTGATGCGCGGGACGATCTCCGTGCCGTCTTGATCGACGAACAGCAGGGTCGGCGTGAGCTTCGCATGGTAGGCGTCGGCCAGTTCCTCCGGCAGCATCCGACTGCCATCAAAGCTCCGTATCGGGTTTGGAGAATCCCACACCAGCTCGCGGACGAGCACCTGGTCGGCGTACTCGCCGGAGCGGATCAGCGGGTTCAGAACCTCGGTTTCGAAACGCCGGCAGAAGGAGCAATCGGAGCGGGAAACGTAGAGCAGGATGGGCAGCGTCCGCGCCTCGGCTTCGTCGGCCGTTTGCTGCAGGTCGGCCACCGGCTGCACCAACCCCAGCAGGCTGACCAGCAGCAGCCAGGCTTTCACCGTGTTGCGCTCAGCATGTCCTCGACCGCCTCATCGAGATAAAGGTCGCGGAAGAAGTGGTCGGCCCCCGCGACGGTGATCAGCCGCACGTCTGGAAGGTTCCCGATCACGGCCAGGTCTTCCGCACGCCAGGCGGCGATCTCATCCTCATTGCCAAGGTAGATGTCCACCGGAAGGGTTAATGCCCGGATGATGTTGGGCGTGTGACGAGGTATTGAGGGGTCATAGTACGAAATAAAAGTTTCCGGGGTGGCCAGCACGGCGGGGCAACTGAGCAGCGGGTAGGGGCCCATCAGCGATTCGTTGCTCCCGCGGGCTTCCGCCAGCACCTTCGCCAGGGGCGTGTCGCTTCCGGCATCGTAACCCTGCCGGACTTCTTCCTCTCGCCACATCAGCGGCGCCAGCAGCACGAGTCGGCTGACGATTTCTGGCGCTCGTCGCTGCTCGAAAAGCGCCACCTGGGCCCCGCCCCGGGAGTGGCCCAGCAGAATCACATCCCGCCAGCCCTGTGCCTGCAGCCATCGGACCCAGGCGTCGATCTCATCGACGGCAGCTTCATAGTCGGCGCGCACGGGTGCGTCGCAACCCAGGAACCCCGTGCGGTCATTCACCCCCAGGCTGAGGGTGATGGCGAGGCTCGTTTGCTCGTTTTCCAGCAGCAGCGACTGCAGCGTGTCGATGATCTCCATGTCCAGATGGGCCCAGGTCCCGTGCACCAGCAGAAATACGGGCGACCCGTTGTCGGGCGTCTGCCCTTCAGCGAGCACCAGATCGCCGTTCAGGGTGAGGCCGTTGTGGCTGATCTGCAACGGGTCTGCCGCGAGGTCGCTGCAGACCCAGAGCAGCAGGGCCGAAAGCACGATCGCCAATCCGGTTTTTACCATCGACGGCCTCCTTCAAGCCTGGAAATTAAGCTTTACTGAATATATTAAAATGTTAATATAAAAACCGTTTTCAGTGAAGGGAGATTATCAGTGGAGCCCGACTACATCATTTCCTGGAAGGTTGCAGGCATCGCCCTGGGCCTGTTGCTGACGCTTGCCACGGCGCTGGTTCAACCGCTGGGTGTCTCTACTCAGTTTGTGGTCTCGGATGCGGTGGTGGCCCACAAGGTGGCCCCGGAGTTCGCCGAATCCAACGCCTACCTCAGCAAGTACGGCGAGAAAGAAGATTGGGGCGTGGGCTACGGCTGGATGCTGGTACTCGGCATGTTCGTCGGCGGCGGCGTGGCTGCCATGCTGCTGCGCAAGCGCCAGCCTCAGCAGGACAAGGGGTCCATGCCGTCCATGTGGCAGGCGCGTTTCGGCGACTCGGTGGTCAAGCGGGACATGGCAGCTTTTGGCGGTGGCGTGCTGCTGCTGTTTGGCGCGCGATTGGCGGGTGGCTGTACCAGCGGCCACATGATCAGCGGTATTTCCCAGCTGGCGGTGAGTTCCTTTCTGTTCGGCGTTACCGCCTTCGGCGCGGCCATTCTGATGGCGCATTTTCTTTATCGAACAAGGCAGGGGTAACAGCCATGAGCACATTGATCATAGGATTTCTCATCGGCTGTGCCTTCGGCACAATTCTTTACCTCAGCGGGGCTACCAGCTACCGGCGCATTCTCGGTACCCTGCGGCTCCAGGACATGTGGATCATCAAGCTCATGGCTACCGCCATCGGCGTAGGAACCCTGGGTATCTATCTGCTTGACCTCGGCGGCCTCGCCCACATGTCCGTCAAGCCCGCTTACCTGTGGGGCGTCGGCCTGGGCGGCCTGATATTCGGGGTCGGCTGGGCGGTTTCCGGTTTCTGTCCCGGCACCTGCGTGGTGGCGGCGGCGGAAGGTAAGAAGGACGCCATGTTCACCGTGCTGGGCGCGTTTGTCGGCGCCTTCCTGTTCTCACTGGCGTTTCCGGTGATAGAGAGCACGCTCATCTCGCGTGCCAACTTCGGCAGCATCACGCTGGAAGACCTGCTGGGCTTCAATGGTATCTACATTGCGATACCGTTCAGCCTGGCGCTGCTGGGCCTGGCGTTCTTCGTGCTAAAAGACCGGTACGAATAGACCGGTACGAATAGACCGGTGCGGATAGTTGCCGCGTGCTGGCTTCCGCTACTCGTTGAGGCTGGCTAGCGCGGCGGATAGCCTCGGCGGCGCGCCCGGCCGACGATACATTGTCTCCAGGTAAGTTTTAGCGTTGGGGCAAGCGTCGAGCAGCTCGATCTCGTTGGCCCAGTCGAGCGTGTAGGCACAGACGATGTCCGCAGCGGTAAATGCGGCAGTGGCCAGGTATTGGCGCCCCTTCAGATGCGCTTCCAGCACGGTAACCAT
>JAHEEG010000032.1 GCA_024640825.1 Gammaproteobacteria bacterium | reverse complement strand
CAATTCCATCGTCGAGCACGCACGCAGCCTTATCAACGAAGTGGAAGGTCTCGGCGGCATGACCAAGGCGGTAGTCTCCGGCATGCCCAAGCAGCGCATCGAGGAAGCGGCCGCCCAGCGGCAGGCTCGGATCGAGCGAGGCGAAGACGTTATCGTTGGCGTCAACAAGTATCGCGTGGAAGGAGACAGCGGTGCCGTCGAGGTGCTGGCGGTGGACAACTCCAAGGTTCGTAAAGCGCAGCTGCGGCGGCTCGCCGAAGTCCGTAAGCAACGGGATGATGCCAAGGTGCAGGAGGCGATGGATGCGCTCACGAAGGCAGCGAAAGAAAAATCGGGCAACCTGCTGGATCTGTCGATAAAGGCGGCCCGTCAGCGGGCGACGGTGGGCGAGATCTCCTACGCATTGGAAAAGGTCTATGGCCGTCACGAGGCCGTGGCGCGAATGACCCCGGGGGTTTATGCGGCCAGCTACCAGGACGACCCGGATTTTCAGAAAGTGCATGAGGAGATCAAGATTTTCACCGATCTGGAAGGGGAGGCCCCGCGCATCCTGGTGGTGAAGATGGGCCAGGATGGGCACGACCGCGGCGCTAAGGTGATCTCCAACGCGTTCGGCGATTTCGGTTTCGACGTCAGCATGGGCGCGCTGTTTCAGACGCCACAGGAGGCCGCCGAGCAGGCCGCCAAAGAGAACGTCCACGTGGTCGGCGTTTCCACGCTGGCCGGCGGCCACAAGTCCCTGGTGCCAGAAATGATCGAGCATCTGAAAGAGCAGGGCATGGGGGATGTCATCGTCGTCGTCGGTGGGGTGATTCCCCAGCAGGATTATCAGGCGCTGTACGATGCGGGCGTGCACGCCATTTTTGGTCCCGGCACCAACATCCCTGACGCCGCCAGCGAAGTTTTAAAGTTAATTCCCGGGAAAAACAGATAACTTATTGAATTATATAGGTTTGGAGAAACATCTTGATCGGTAAGCTGAATCATGTGGCCATCGTCGTTCCGGATTTGACGGCGGCGGCAGCTCTTTACAAGGACGGCCTTGGCGCAACGGTGACCGAACCGGTAGCTCTGCCGGACCACGGGGTAACCACCGTTTTCGTCGAGCTACCCAACACCAAGATCGAACTGCTGCATCCCCTGGGCGAGGGTTCTCCGGTACAGAAGTTTCTGGATGGCAATCCCAGCGGTGGAATGCATCACGTCTGCTACGAGGTTGAGGATATCCACGCCGCCATCCAGCATCTGGTGGCCGGGGGTGCCCGGGTGCTTGGGGACGGCAAGCCACGGACCGGCGCCCATGGATTGCCCGTGGTGTTTCTGCATCCCAAGGATTTTTGCGGCACGCTGGTGGAACTGGAGGAAGTCGCCGACGCGCGAGGCGCTTCCGCGGCCTGACGCGGAGTTGACGGTGCCCCGCATCGAGTTGACCTACTATTCCGACGTTCTTTGCATCTGGGCGCATGCTGCCCAGGCCAGGGTCGATGAAGTTCTGGAGAATTTTGCCGATCAGGTGTCAGTTGCCTACCGCTTTTGTTCGGTCTTTGGCGATACCGAACACAAGATTGGGGTTGGCTGGTCAGACCGAGGTGGTTACCCCGGCTTCAACGCGCACCTTCGCGACGTGGCTGCGCAGTTTGATGACCTGAAGATCCACCCGAATCTCTGGCTGAAGGTGCGGCCGGCATCTTCCGCGAGTGCGCATCTGGTTCTGAAAGCGGTGGAGCAGGTAAACGCCGCCGCGCTTCCGCCGTTGTTACTGCGCTTGCGGGATGCTTTTTTCCTGGAGGGTCGCGATATCTCATGCTGGGACGTGCAGAAGGATCTACTTCTGCAAAGCGGGCTGGCCGTGGAATCCGTGCGCTCGCAGATAGACAATGGTCGCGCGTTCGCGGCGCTGGAGGCGGATCAGCGGGACATGGCGGCTCTGAAAGTCCAGGGCAGTCCTACCATCCTGCTCAATAATGGCCGGCAGACGCTGTATGGCAACGTCGGTTACCGCATCATCGAAGCCAATATCAGGGAGCTTCTGAATTCACCGGCGGCGGGTTCCGCGAGCTGGTGCTGACCCGATTGCATTCCGGATGCTTTGAAATGTCAGCAAGCTTGTTTCGATGAACGGCAGGCCTCAGTTCGGTTCCCGGGCGTCCGCCTGCCGAAGGAATTTGGTAGGTTGCCTGCGCCCCAGCCGCTGCTTCAAAGCAGACTCCGAATTTCGGTTGCTTCGCTCTAGATCGAGTCGACCAGGATGGGCGTGAAGTTGCCGAGTTCGTTGGCGACTGGGCTATTGCTCAGCTCTGGTTGTTCTGGATTGCACCGATCTTTGGCAGCGTTGCCGGCGCCGCCATCTACCGCATGATCGGAAGGGAGGAATCCAAGCTTTTCTGAAAGCGCCCCTAGACTTGCAAACCGCTACTCGCGGCGGTTGGAGCGTGAAGGGCGACGCAATGTGGGTCGTTGTGGCTAATGTGTCTCCCGAAGTGCCTCCAGGCGCCGGGCTACGGCGCCTGGTGAGCCGGCGCCACGCGCGAACAGCCGGTAGAAAGCGGGTACGATGAACAGTGTCAGCAGGCTTGCGAACGACACGCCGGAAAAAATCACGATCCCGAGCACGTTGTGGCTTGCTGCGCCCGCGCCTGTGGACAGAATGAGCGGAATGGCTCCGAGAGCGGTAGAGAATGCGGTCATTAGGACCGGACGCAAACGGGCCGTCGCCGCCTCCACGATAGCCTCCTCGAATTCCTTTCCTGCGTCTCGCAGCTGATTGATGAACTCTACGATAAGCACGCCATTCTTGGCGGCGATGCCGATCAGCATGATGATTCCTATCTGACTGTAGATATTCACCGTTGATCCTGTCAGATACAGGCCCAGCAGGGCACCGGTCATGGCCAGCGGTACCGTCAGCAGTATGACAAGCGGATGTATGAAGCTCTCGAACTGGGCGGCGAGAACCAGAAATACGATGAGCAGGGCCATGCCGATTGTGAAGGAAAGGGCCCCGGAGGCTTCTTTGTACTCTAGAGATTCACCCTTGTAGTCGACCTGTGCCACCTCCGGCAACTCCTGGCGCACCGTGTCTTCGAGAAAGCGCAGCGCATCTCCAAGCGCGTGGCCTTCCTCCAAGGTGCCTGAGAGGGTGACAGCCCGCAGGCGATTGTATCGGCTGAGCCGCGCCGCCCCCGCCGTTTCTTCCAGATAGATCAGGTTAGCCAGGGGGATCAGCTGGCCGCTGCTCTCCGATCTGACGTAGATGTTCTGCAGATCTCGCGACGAAGCCCGCTGCTCGTCTTGTGCTTGCAGGATGACCTCATGCTCTTCGCCGTCGCGGACAAAAGTGGTTACCCGCCGCTCGCTCATCATGGCCGATAGCGTGGTACCCACATTCTGCACGGAGACACCCAAGGCGGCCGCCCGGTTCTTGTCGATCCTTACCAACAGTTGAGGCTGCGTTTCTTTGAGATCGCTGTCGAGGCGACTTATTCCAGGGTAGTCCTCCGCTCGGTCCAGCACTATGTCCCGCCAATCGGCGAGGGCTTCGTAGCTTGGTCCGCCGAGAACGAACTGGATGGCAGCGCGGTCGCTATCGAACGACAGTCCGGAGCGCGATGCCGTGAAGGTGCGCACAAACGGGATGTTCTGCCAGGCGTCCGACGCCCGGCGTGCCGCATCCTGGCTGGTGACCTTTCGCTCGCTCCAGGGCGTGAGAGAAGCCATGACCACGCCGGTGTTGGGCTCGTTAGCACCCCAGCTCGGGATTCTAACCAGGCTGCGGGCAATGATGCCTTCTTCACGCATCTGGATCAGTGGCTGCTCGATTTTGGTCATGGCTGCCCGCATACGCTCAATGCTGGTACCTTGGGGCGCCGTGATTTTGGCATAGAAGAAACCCTGGTCTTCCTGCGGCGCGTACTCGTCGGGCAGGTGTGCCAGCAGCCCATACCCCACCGCGAGAAGTGCCATTGTGGCCGGTATTGCCAGCCAGCTGACCCGCAGCAGGCGTTGCAGCCACCGGCGATAGGTGCGCTCCACACTGGCCAGACTGGCTCGAGTCCAGCGTGACAGCGGGCTTACCGAAGTCTGAATACGCAGCATTTTTGAACACAGCGCAGGAGTCAGTGTGATGGCGACCAGGGTGGAGAAGATCACCGCGGCGCCGATGGTGACTGCCAGCTCGCTGAAGATCACGCCTATCCGATCCTGAACGAAAAGAATAGGCGTGAACACGGCAACCAGGACCACTGTCGTGGCAAGCACGGCGAAGGCCACCTGGCGGGACCCATGATAAGCCGCCAGCAGCGGTGGTTCGCCTTTCTCGATGCGCCGGTGAATGTTTTCAAGAACGACGATGGCGTCATCCACGACCAGGCCGATGGCGAGTACCAGGGCGAGCAAGGTGATCAGGTTTACCGAATAACCGAAAGCGGCGAGCGCGATGAAGGCGGCCGTTAGGCTGATTGGAATGGTGACGGCAGGGATCAGCGTGGCACGCAGCGAACCCAGAAAAGCCAGAATCACCAGGCTGACCAGCATCGTCGTGATGAAGATGGTCTGGTAAACGGAGTTTA
This sequence comes from Gammaproteobacteria bacterium, assembly GCA_024640825.1. Taxonomy (GTDB): domain Bacteria; phylum Pseudomonadota; class Gammaproteobacteria; order Pseudomonadales; family Azotimanducaceae; genus UBA7803. The sequence goes on along the minus strand of JAHEEG010000032.1, from coordinate 23,118 downwards.
TGGCCTCTCGAATGAACAGCGAATCGTCCGAGTTTGCGATGAAGTCCATGTGGCTCGGAAGCGACGAATTGACCTTGTCAATTTCCACTTTGACCGCTTCCAGCATTTCCAGCGTGTTTGCGTTAGATTGTTTGATAATGGCCAGGCCGACGGTGATCTTGTCGTTGGCCCTGAAGGTGCTGCGAAGATTCTCGGGAGCCAGCGCTACTTCGGCAACTTCTCCCAGGCGCATCAGCTGACCGTCTTCACCGGTGCCTAGTACGAGATTTTTGAAGTCTTCTGCATTTGTATAGTTGCGGGTGAGCCGAACCTGAACCTCGCGTTTCGCCGCTTCGATCCGGCCGGCCGGCAGCTCCAGATTCTCGCGGCGAAGCGCTGTATCGATGTCAGCTACCGTCAGGCTTCGCGCAGCCAGTGCCAGGCGATCGATCCAGATGCGCATGGCGGGGCGGCCCCCGCCGCTCACCTCGACGGCAGCGACGCCGGGGATCACCGAGAATCGGTCCACCAAGTACCGTTGCGCATAGTCGTCCAGCTCCATCAGGGACATACGGTCGCTGGAGAGGCCAATGTACATAACCGGCCGGGCATCTGCGTCGCGCTTGCCTACCTCGGGCTTCTCCGCGTCCTCCGGCAAGCGGCCAGTGACCCGAGACACCCGATCGCGAACGTCATTGGCTGCCTGATCTATATCGCGCTGCAGACCGAATCGGATGTTCACTCGGGAACTTTCGTCACGTGATGACGAGGTGATCGATTCAATGCCTTCGAGCCCTCCGATCTGAGCTTCGATTACCTGAGTCACCCGGGCTTCCACCACGGTGGCCGAAGCCCCACGGTAGGTCGTCGTGATTGAAATCACTGGCGAGTCCATATCTGGATACTCGCGCAGTGGTAGATAGTTGAACGATAGGATTCCGAAAGCTAACAGCAGCAGGCTGATCACCGTGGCGAATACCGGGCGCTTGACGGATATGTCCGACAGCCACATGCGGCTAGCCGGCTTCGGCTGGTTCTTGCGGCCGCGGATGGTCTTCAGTCGATGCCGTTGTGTCCAGGGTTCTCACCTGGGCGCCGTCTCGAATCTTTATGGTGCCTTCGACGATCACGGGTTCACCTTCTGCCAGGCCCGACAGGATTTCCACCCAGCCGTCATGGCGCGCGCCGTGCGTGACGGGCCGGCTGCTGGCCGTGTTCTCTGCCACTGTATACAAACTGACCTTGTCCGCTCTCTGCACCAGAGCCTCTTCAGGCACCATGAGCGCCTGACGGCGGTTGGTGGTCAAGCGAACAGTCATCAGCATTCCGGGTCGTAGCAGCAGGTTCTGGTTGTCGATGTGGGCTCGAATGGTGGCTAATCGAGTAGTCGGATCCACGCGTGATGCCACTGTGCGAACCTGGGCATTGAAAGTTTTTTCGGGGTAGGCCGGGCTCCAAGCCTGCAATGCCAGCCCTGGTCGCAGCAGGTTCAGATGAACTTCGGGGATAGACACATCCAGCTTGATTGTAGATATGTCGTCCAGCGTCGTGATGGTAGTGCCTGGCGTGATCAGAGTTCCCTTGCTGACTTCACGGAAGCCCAGCAGGCCGGAAAAGGGCGCTGTTACCAGGCGATCGTGGAGCCGAGCGACAATGGAGTCGTAGCGGGCCTCGGCCGCCGCGAGTCTGGATCGTGCTTCGTCGGCCTGGGACACCGGTACGCTGCGCTGGATGAGCAGATCCTCCAATCGGGTCAGCTGTCTGCGCGCGTCGTCGACGTTCGCCTCTGCTTCTGCCAGTAGCGCCGTTTCTTCCTGGTTCGTGAGCTCCACAAGCACATCGCCCTGATTGACGAAGTCGCCATCTTCGAAACGCACCTCGCTGACCTTGTCCGTCACTTCTGATGTCAGTACAACGGATTCGTTCGCTCGTGCGGTGCCGATGGCTTCGACCGAATCGCGAATTTCGCGCAGGGCGGCAGCTTCTGTGACGACCAGTACCGGCGCTAGGGCAGGTATACGAGTGCCCTCGGAACCGGTCGGCAGAGCGTCGCACGCCGTCAGGAATAACGCTAAAGCACTTGCCATAACTGCTGATTTTTTAGACACCTGAGCGTGTCACCTTATTGTTTACCCCTGCTCATATTGATCCCAGAGTTGGCTGAAGGTTCGATGAATGTCGGGCCGGACTGAAGCTCGCCCCAGCGTGCTCAATCTGTACACTATCCCACGCCTCGTGGAAATGTTCTGTACTTCGGGATTTCTTCCGCAAGCACTCGGGTGAAGTTCTGGAACTTCACTGTCGTCCCAGCTTGCAGAGTTTGGTGCGGTCGCGAATGTACGCAAGTACTTTCGCGCTGTGCGGCTGGCGCTGACCGATGGCTAAAGCCGCGCCCTATCCCAGGCTGTCTTTTCCGGATCTTCGCGCCTGTCCATCAGGAAAACTCCAGGATGGGCTGGTCCACCGTCAGGCTGTCCCCCTGGTTGGCCAGCACCTTGGCAACCACGCCGTCGTTTACCGCGCGCAGGCTGTTCTCCATCTTCATGGCCTCTACCACCGCCAGTTCCTCGCCGGCCTTAACCTCGTCGCCTTCGGCGACGGACAGCCGGACGAGCAGTCCGGGCATGGGCGAGAGCAGAAACCTGGAGAGGTCCGGTGGCACTTTCTCCAGCATGTGTCGGGTGAGCTCAGCGACCTCCGGGGTCAGTACCAGAAGGTCCATTTCCGCGCCGCGGTGAAAGGCACGGTAACCGGCGCCCGTGTCGTCAAGCTGAACGGTTACGGCGCGTCCGTTGACCTCGGCCTGCACCAGGCGCTCGCCAAAGCGCCAGTCGGTCTTGACTCGGTAAATGTGATCCTTATGGCCAACCTCATAGCCATGAGCGACGGCGTTCACGGTAACCGGGTAGTGGTGTCCGTTGGCAATCACCACCCAATCGCGACGCAGGTGCCGCTCGAAGCGGCGGGTCTGCCCGCTGATCTCCGCTGCCCGGTCCGCCTGACGGACATGGACCACGGCGGCTATGGCCACAGGCACCAGCGTGTCGGACTGCGGCACGTCCTCGGCGTGAAACCCGTCCGGATACTCCTCGGCGATGAAATTGGTAGTTAGGCGTCCGTCGCGGAAGCGGGGGTGCATGATCAGCGCGTTGAGGAAGCTGATGTTGTGGGATACGCCGCGAATGTAGTATGCGTCCAGCGCGTCTGCCATGTTGTCGATGGCTTGTTCCCGGTTCTCGCCGTAGGTGATGAGCTTGGCGATCATGGGATCGTAGAACATGGATACTTCGCCGCCTTCCTCGATGCCGGTATCTACTCGGACGGTGTCGCTCTCGGCGGGCGCGTGATAGTGAACCAGGCGGCCGATTGAAGGCAGGAAGTTGCGAAAGGGGTCTTCGGCATAGACGCGGGTTTCCAGCGCCCAGCCTTTGAGCTGCACGTCATCCTGGGCCAGCGAGAGCTTTTCGCCGTAGGCAACGCGGATCATGTGTTCCACCAGATCCTGGCCTGTTATGAGCTCCGTTACCGGGTGTTCTACCTGCAGGCGGGTGTTCATCTCCAGGAAGTAGAAGTTTCGCTGCGCGTCGACGATAAACTCTACGGTACCGGCGGAGCTGTAGTCCACGGCGCGCGCCAGGGCCACGGCCTGCTCGCCCATGGCTTTGCGGGTGGCTTCGTCCAGGAAAGGTGAGGGCGCCTCCTCGATGACTTTCTGATGCCGACGCTGCACGGAGCATTCTCGCTCGCCGAGATAGATGGCGTTGCCGTGATTGTCCGCCAGCACCTGAATCTCGATATGTCGCGGCTCCTCGATGAACTTCTCGGCGAATACCCGCTCATCGCCAAAGCTTGAGCGGGCCTCGTTGCTGGCCCGCTCGAAACCGTCTCGGCATTCCTCGTCGTTTCTCACCACGCGCATACCTTTGCCGCCGCCACCGGCGCTGGCTTTAAGCATGACCGGGTAGCCAATATCCCTTGCGATCTCTACCGCGTGATCGGGCCCGTCGATCACGTCCGTATAGCCGGGTATGGTGTTTACGCCGGATTCCATAGCAAGCTGTTTGGACGTGATCTTGTCGCCCATGGTGGTGATCGCTTTGACACCGGGGCCGATGAAGGTGATGCCCGCTGCCTCCAGCGCCTCGCGAAAGCCCGCGTTTTCAGAGAGGAACCCGTAGCCCGGATGTACGGCTTCGGCGCCGGTATCTTTGCAGGCCTGGATGATTCGCTCGCCTCGAAGGTAGCTCTCCGCAGAGGCTGAACCACCGATGTGTACGGCTTCGTCTGCCATTCGCACGTGCATGGCAGCGGCATCCGCGTCCGAGTATACGGCGACGGTCTGGATGCCCATTCGGCGGGCCGTCTTCATTACGCGACAGGCGATCTCGCCGCGGTTGGCTATCAGGATTTTTTTGAACATCGGTTCTCGGCCTCTTACAGCGGTATGTTGCCATGCTTGCGCCAGGGATTTTCCAGCTGTTTGTCCCGCAGCATGGCGAACGAACGGCAGACCTTTTCTCTGGTGTCCTGGGGCATGATCACGTCATCAATGTAGCCGCGGCTGGCGGCGATGAACGGGTTTGCGAACTTTTCCTGATATTCGTCAGTCCGGGCCTGAATTTTCTCCTGATCGCCAATGTCCTTGCGAAAGATGATTTCTACCGCCCCTTTGGCGCCCATGACGGCGATCTCGGCGCTTGGCCAGGCCAGATTGACGTCACCGCGAAGATGTTTGGATGCCATGACGTCATAAGCACCGCCGTAGGCCTTGCGGGTGATCAAAGTGACCTTCGGCACGGTGCATTCCGCGTACGCATACAGCAGCTTGGCACCGTTTTTGATGATGCCGCCGTACTCTTGAGCGGTGCCGGGCATGAAGCCGGGCACGTCGACAAGGGTGAGTATCGGGATGTTGAACGCATCGCAGAAGCGGACGAAACGGGCGCCTTTCTTGGAGGAATCGATGTCGAGACAGCCGGCCAGCACCATGGGTTGATTGGCCACCACGCCCACGGTGGAGCCCTGCAGGCGGATGAAACCGATCACGATGTTCTGAGCGTAGTCGGATTGCAGTTCGAAGAAGCTGCCTTCATCGGCGACTTTCTCGATGACTTCCTTGATGTCGTAGGGTTTGGAGGCATCCGCCGGGATTAATGAGTTAAGCGACGGTTCCTGCCGGTTGGCCGGATCGTCGGTGGGCCAACGGGGTGGCTTTTCGCGGTTGTTTGGGGGCAGGAAGTCGAAAAATCGGCGCGTCCGCAGCAGCGCTTCGATGTCGTTGGTGAACGCCAGGTCGGCGACGCCGCTCTTGCGGGTGTGCACGCTGGCGCCCCCCAATTCCTCGGGTGTCACAACCTCGTGGGTAACCGTCTTTACAACGTCCGGACCGGTGACGAACATGTACGCGCGGTCTTCCACCATGAAGATGAAGTCGGTCATTGCCGGGCTGTATACGGCGCCACCCGCGCAGGGCCCCATGATCACCGAAAGTTGCGGAACTACCCCTGAAGCGAGCACGTTGCGCTGGAAAATTTCGGCATAGCCGCCCAGAGAGGCTACGCCCTCCTGAATGCGCGCGCCGCCGGAGTCATTCAGGCCAATGACCGGCGCGCCCACTCGCATGGCCTGATCCATGACCTTGCAGATTTTCTCCGCATGGGCTTCGGACAGAGCGCCGCCGAAGACAGTAAAATCCTGGCTGAACACGAACACCAGGCGGCCGTTGATGGTACCGAAACCGGTAATGACGCCGTCGCCCGGGTACTTCTGATCGGGCATGCCGAAATCGTTGCAGCGGTGCTCGACGAACTTGTCCCACTCTTCAAAGCTTCCCTCGTCCAGGAGGATGGCAATCCGTTCGCGCGCGGTGAGCTTGCCTTTCAGGTGCTGCTGTTGGATTCGGTGCTCTCCGCCGCCCAGCAGCGCCGCTGCTTCCTTCTCACGCAGCCTGGCGATGTTGTCCTGCATGTCGACTCCCCAATGATTCCGGAATTCTTATGTATCTCAAGCGAGCGGCGAATAATAGCCTCTAGGCATCGGCTGAACCAGACAGGCGGTTACTCCGCGGGCTGCCCCTTGCTTGAAGCCGCCGTCGACCGGGCCTAGGATGGCCTTTCGGGTGACAGAGAAGGCTGTAGCGAATATGAGCCGTTTACACGGGGTATTGTCTTTCGGACTGGGGTCGCTGGTCGTCTGGTGCTTGAGCGCTCCCGCTCTGGGCACGGAAGCTGGCGATCCCCTGTTTGACTCTCACGAGTTGTTGGCCGTGAAACTGGCAGGGCCCTTACGAAGCCTTGCTCGGGACCGGAGCGATGAGCCGGAAGAGCGAGACGGCCGCCTGTCCTTCACTGATAGCGACGGAACGCTCGTGGAAGTGCCGGTAAAGCTGAGTCCCCGAGGCAAAAGCCGCCGCAGCCGCCAGGTCTGCTCGTTTCCGCCGCTGTCCCTGGAACTTCCGAAGAAAGAGATGAGTGGCACGCTCTTCGATCATCAGAAAAATCTGAAGCTGGTGACCTACTGCAAGACTCAGGATCGATATCAGCAGTATCTGCTCAAGGAGTACCTGGCCTATCGCATTTTCAATCTGCTGACCGATGACAGCCTCCGGGTTCGGCTGCTGCAGATAGAGTATGTGGACGAGGACAGGGGTGACAAAACCCTGATCAGGCTGGGCTTTGTTATCGAGCATTTTAAACGCTTTGCCAAGCGCGTCGGGGTGACGCGGGCCAAGCCGATAACCATCCCGCGGGAGCAGCTGGAACCGGCCCAGGCAAGCCTGGTGGAGCTGTTCGAGTACCTTATCGGTAATGTGGATTTTTCTCTGGTTTCCGGGCCAACCGGCGATGACTGCTGTCACAACGCGAAGCTCTTCCAGACCGCAGACGATCTGATGCTGCCTGTGCCCTACGATTTCGATATGACCGGTTTCGTCGATCCGCCATACGGAAGCCCGAATGCGCAACTCAAGCAGCGCAACATCCGCGAGCGGATCTACAGAGGTCACTGCCGGGCGGGTGATTACCACCAGAACGCCATCGCCCGCGCCCGGGAGATGCGCCAGCCCATCGAGCGCTTGATCCGGGATCAGGCAGGGCTCGACGACAAGAATCGCGAGCAGGCTCTGAGCTACGTGGAGGCGTTCTACGACGTGTTGAATGATCCGCAGAAGCTGCAGGAGGACATCCTCGGCGCCTGCCGCTATCCCGACTGAAGCCAGTCCGCCAGCAGGCCGGTGAACCGGGGGTGGATCAGATATCCTGCAGAGTGATGCGGGTTTGATCTGCCGTAGCGTTGTGCCAGATTGTATATTCGATAGTCTTTGATCTGGCTGACGAGCTGGCGGTCCAGCATTCGGGCGTAGTCGTTGGCCACCGTCTCGTCATGACAGGTGTAGTCGTCTTCCGCGGCGATGTTCAGCCAGTTGATGATGTTGGTAGGAAAGCGTTGGGCGTTTGATGACTTTGCCCCCGCCAGATGACGCTTAACGAACTCATCACCCAGTGGCGATCCCAACGTGATCCAGGTGTCCACCCGAGGCACGTGGGGAAATTCGGAGTCCACCGGCTCGTGACCTGCCTGCCAGAGCGTATCATAGGCGATGACGCTGCCTAGGCAGTGACTCACCAGAAGTATACGGTCATTGCGAGCCAGCGCTTCCTGCAGGGGGGTTGCCAGGCGCTCCTGCGCAGCCTCCTGGAATCCCTTGGTATTGCGGAAATAGGCGGCGACCTCGGGCATCTTCCGGCCAATGGCGGTATTTGTAACGTTCAGGGCGGAAAGGATCGGAGCCCCCAGATCCACCAGAAACTCTTTGAGTGAACTCTTGCCGGGCACCGCTTCGTAGTACTGGCGGCGGAATTGCTTTTTCTTCTTCAGCGCGCGGAGCGCGCGGAGCGCCTGCTGCCGATCCACAATATCCAGCTCCGGATCATATTTCCCGCCGGCCGACTGCAGCAGTTCGTTGCTAAAGTCGCCGTAGTACACGAACTGCATATCGACAGTGTCCAGCAGCGCGCTGCCTCCGGCGTCTTTGTGGTCGCGCTCCAGCCCCGTGGCCATCGCCGATCGCCAGAGGCCTTCCAGCGTTTCTGCCGCGGGCTTCCAACCCCGACCATGGATCATGATCAGGGTGCGCTTGACTGGATCAATCAGCTGCGTAGACACTGAGCCTCCCCCTTTTGCCGCCGCCCTCGTCGGCCAGCAACAGATCGCCTTCGGTAGTGAGTGCTATTCCTTCAGCCTGGCGGTGATACTTGGCCGTAGGCAGTTCGATGGCGGAGATCAACTCGCCATCGGCCGACAGCTCCAGGAGCCTGCGCTCCTTGGCGGCAACGATCAGCAGGTGGCCGCTTCCAGGTACGACGGTGATGCCTGATGGGTGAAGCTCGCGGGACCCCACGCTGTCTTTCAGGGCGTTCCTGTCGAACTGGATGGTTTTTCCGTCATCCAGGTTGTTCGTTTTCAGCGACCAGCGGAAAATGGTGACGTACCCTTTGAGCGCTTTCTGGCGCGGCGATTTACACAGAACCAGCAGGCTGTCTGAAGCGCTTTCGTACTCCAGGCCTTCAATCTCGCAGCGCTCTCCCAGGCCGGTCCTGGTAAGCCGATAGCTCACCGTCGAGTTGTCTTCGCCTTCCGTGGCCGCATATAGAACACCGGCGCTGTCTATGAGGTAGAACGCATCATTTGCCACGGCGATGCCTTCGAAGTCACCGCGAATCGCCGGGTCGCCCAGGGTGAACTTTTTGACCCGCCGGCCTTTGCGATAGTCCAGCTGGAAAATGACGGCCTGCTCGTCGTTGTGAGCAAACAGCCGCTGTCGGGTGTCCAGGGCAAGTCCAGAGATCTCCCGCAGCGACTTAGGCAGCTTCCATTGAGAGAAGCGGGTCTCGTCGTAGTTGAAGCCGCCCACCGAAAAGGATTCCGCGGCCTCGGCACAGGCCTGAAACAGTGGTAACCCGCCCACGAGCAGGACCAGTTGGATCAAACTGACGAGCCTAGAGATCGTCATCCTGATGATCCCGGCTGGTAAGAAATGAAAAGAACGGGCTGTTGAGCCGCGCGCCGTAGTCGAGGGTCCACAGTATCAACGTGCCATAGACAAAGCCCATGGATATGACCGTCGCGATACCCAGCGCGGAAACGCCGGCGCCAAGGCCGATGGCGATGGCGCAGAAGATATATAGCGTGTGGGCGGGTTCGGCGAGGCTGAAGCGAAAGCGTACCGCTGCTACTACGCCGGCCAGGCTGAAGGCGAGGGCCAGGCTGTCCTGAACGATCATGGCTATGCCAGCCACGATCACGGGCAGGATCATCATGGTTTGCGCAAAGGAGCGGTCGACTTTGCGTATTGGAGTGGTAATGAAGTACATCCAGGAAACTGGCGCCATGAGCAGCATGCCGCCGGTAACGGCGATGGCCAGCTTAAGGATATAGACCTGTTCCTGCACGCTGCCGCCGATGGAGCGGACGATTTCAAACTCCTCGGGACCGTCTCCCAGCATTTCAGCGACGCCGCCGATTGGCATGTAGGGGTGCAGATCGGGAAACAGAGCCAGCAGGCTCCAGCTTATTCCCACCAGCAGGGAATAGTAGCCGGTAATGACCGTGAGGGGCGCTGAAACGCGAACCGACTTACGCATGGGTCAGCCTTCGATCTTCCAGGTTTGCAGCAGCTCGTCGCGCCTTTTGAGAAGATCGCGTCGCTGGTTGCGGGATAGAAGCTCGCCTAGGGTTTCCTCGAGCTGCTGCTCGTCCAGCTTCCGCAGCGCTTGCGCAAAGGCCGAGGGCAGCATCTTTGGGGCATTCTGCAGATAAGGGGGAAAACTTTTGCCCTTGCCGAAAGCCTTGTCGTGGCCCGCGCTCATGAATTCCCAGGTGCCCGGGTTGTAGAGCATGTTTGTGGGCTGCCGGCTGTTATTCTGGATCAGCGCGTCCAGCACGTACATCAGATTGAAGACGTTGCCGCGGCCGCACCAGTTGGCGGGGCCCTGACCGCTGGCGGTACGCGCGGCTTCGTCGATGGTTTGTGCCCAGATGGCCGTGAGGGTTCCGCGTTTGCCTTCGTATTCCCGGGCGACGACGGGGGCAATCAGTCCGAGGTTCATAAGCCGGTCCAGCTGATACGCGGCCAGCTGGTTATTGATTTCCCGTTTGCCCGCTCGCTGGAACAGCCCTCGAATAGTCTGCTCACCTGCTGCTACAGAAACAGTCACGGTGCCATCAGCGCTCGGCGTTTCACCGGTGGGAGTGATGACGCCGTTTGTGAGCAGCGGGACAATTTCCTCACCGCCAAGGCCGGCGATCTCCAGCAGCGGCACTGGGTCGGGACTGTCCGCCAGCGTTCCGGTCAGAGCGTAGAAAACCCGGGCGGTTGAGCCTGAAATGATTAGCCCAGCCGGCTGCCCGCCGTAGTATTCGGTGAGCATTCCGGTATCTGCCAGTATGGCCTGGCCGTTGAAGCGTTGCCGGATTCTATGGTCCGGCGTGGGTGTATGGCCCATGGCTACCCGCGACACCTGCCAGCGAGTCAGGGCCTCGGTCAGAACGGGTGCTTCCAGCAGGTGATGGCATCTGGCCGTACCGCGGTACCAGAGCACGCCCGCATTGGAGAACAGATCATCGTTCGCCAAGGCAACAAAACGCCTGGCATTGGCGATCTGTGTTTCGGGTATGGGATCCTTTGGCGACGCGGGAGCTGAAGAAGCGTCCGTCTCCGTTGATGGGGGCTTCGGCTCTGCAGCGGCTTCGAGCCGCGCGCGCAGCTCTATCGCGCTGTCGTTGACGTCGGTTTGGGGAGAAATCAGCGCCGCCTGCTCGAGACCTGCGCGTAGCGCCAGCAGCTCGTTAAGGCGCGCTTTGAAAGTTCTTTCCAACTCGGCCGCGGACATCGTTGCCGCAAGCGGCGGAACCCCGCCGTGCACGAAGGCGGTATCATTGATAATCAGTACCGACGGTTGCTGCAGCAGCCACTGTCCATAGACGCCTTGAGGAAGAAACGCTTTCCCAAGCGCTTCAAAGCCCGGTGGCCGCGCAGCGCCGTCGGAGGATGTCCCAGATGCAGCACCTGGCGTGGCGAAAGCCGCATATTCTCCCGCCGACACGTAGCGCAGGTCGCCGGTAAGATTCATGAGTTCATGATTGCCCAGCACGACGTGAACGCGTCCGCCTGCGGCCAGAGCCTCAGGCTGAAGCTTCATCAGCAGGTCCATGACTTTTTTCGAGTCGGCACCCCGATCCAGCAGGTCTCCCAGGCTTACCAGGTGCGTGGTGCCCGCGGTCCAGCTTCCCGAAGCATCGATGACTTCCAGATCTCGGAGGAGCTTGAACATCTGCTCGAAAGCGCCGTGAACGTCTCCAAAAGCAATGACGCGCTGCGCCTGAAATCGCACTTCCGGTAGCGCCGCAGCGGGTTCGGCAGCACAGGGGGAATTCAGGGTGCACAGCGCTGCCAGCATGGCGACGGCGCGCAGAAGTGATCGCCTGGTCAATCTGATCATATAATCCTCCGTCAGCCCTGATGTCGCGGGTCGACTCATCCCTGTAGATTTATACCGGACCTGATGGACTAACGCGAGAGAACCGGTTTTTCGCAAAATGGCAGGCGAGCGGGCCTACAATTGGCGCGATCTGTATGGCGAGTAAATCCGCAGACATTAAGAGGTAAAGACACGTGCATCCGAACGAGGCGCTGTTTGCCAACGAGGGCTTCTACCTGGCTTTCGCTCAGGGGGACGTCGATGCCATGGAAAAGCTCTGGGCCAGCAACCCCAGCTTGCTTTGCGTTCACCCGGGTTGGCCGGCGCTGACCACGCGCGCGGAGGTCATGGAGAGTTGGGCCCGCATACTTGGAAACCCGAGCCAGCTTCAGGTCGCCTTTCACGTTCAGGAGGTTATGGCGATGGGAGAAGTCGTGGCCGTGGTCTGCTATGAGCAGGTGGGGGGTGCCGTGATGCTGGCCAGCAATTGGTTTGTAGAGGAGGGGGGCGCTGTGCGCATGGTTGGCCACCATGCGGGCGTCTGCGGCAATCCTCCACCCCTGCCTGAGGCGAAGGTGCCGCGGCTGGATGCCTGAGCTTGCGCCACGCCATCGATATTGCTGCAGTCGGTGCCGTTCCGGCTGAGATGACGCCCGGATTGGATGGTGATCGGGCGGTGCTGCTGCTGGGGTTGCTTCACGAGATCGTCTGCGGACGGTGATACGCGAAGCCCAGGGTTTCCCGGAGCTGGCCGACACCCCGGACCTGCTGTCCTGAGTTGACGGGTCGGTCAATCGACACGTTCAGGCAGCGTTCAGCCCAACCGCACTAATATGGCGCGCTAAACGTTAGGGAAATGATATCCTTGCCGCCGTTCAATCTTGACAACCACTGATGGATCTACCATGGACTTGAATATGATGAGAACCGGATGGTTTTTGGGCCTGGCTTTGCTGTTCAGCGCCTGCGCATCGGTCGCCGAACAGGACAAGTATGAGGAGACCGCAGATTTGTTCCGCAACGCCGGCGATAGCGCGGCATTTTTCGCCAACAACTACGGCTACGCGGTATTCCCGACCATCGGCAAGGGCGGGTTCGGCATTGGTGGAGCGCGTGGCTCAGGGCGGGTATTCGTAGGTGGCCAGTACGTGGGTGATACCACCATGACCCAGGTGACAGTGGGTTTTCAGATCGGGGGCCAGGGATTTAGCCAGATAATCTTCTTTGAAGATGAGCGCGCCTACCAGGAGTTCTCTACCGGGAATTTCGAGTTTGGTGCGAATGCAAGCGCCGTGGCCATAACAGCGGGCGCCTCCGCCAGCGCCTCAACCACCGGCTCTTCGGCTGGCGCCAGCGGTGGGAGCAAAAACGCCACGACGGCTGGCCAAAGCTACTACAAGGGCATGGCCATATTCACGATTGCCAAGGGCGGCCTGATGTACGAGGCCAGCGTCGGGGGGCAGAAGTTCTCTTTCACGCCGGTCGGCGGTTGAGAAGGCCGCTTAACTTCAGAATCTGCGGGTAAGGCGCACACCCTGAGTGGTGATGCTGACCTGGTCTCGGTTACCCTGCCACACCAGGGCCAGCCCGCCTTCGTCCCCTCGCTGCCGGCCGAAGTACCAGGCATTGCTGAGTTTCCAGCCGTGAACCTTGGTGTAATTGTCGAGCCGGTGGCGGGTAATGCCCGAGGCGTATTCGAGATTGAGGGTCTCTGAAGGCGCCGTATTGTCGTAGAACTGCTCTCCAGCCGTCGCCGGGGCGGTTGCTGTCAGTAGCACCGTTGCTAAGAGGCCCGAAGTCAGCACAGAAGCCCTCATGGGCACTTCTCCACGCTATCGTTAATCTGAAGTGTGACAGGGCACACTGCGTTTTGATCACAGGAAAAGGGGAGGTTCCGGTGATCAAGTCTGTAGTAGGTATAGTCGGTAACTTTTTGATATATAGAAAATAAACTTCAAACTGTGCGTTACGTCCGGAAAATTTTTTGTGCAGATTGATGGAAACGCCGGCAAATAAGTCAACATATATGACAATTCAGCCTTTGCAGCAGGGTTCTGAGCGAGGGAAAGTTTCAGCCGCCTACGGCAACTTTCCAGGCCGGCCGGGACTCCACTTTCTCCAGCCAGGATCCGATGTTCGGGTGGTCCTCGGCGTTGAACAGTTGCACCAGCTTCACCAGATGCAGGGTGTAGGCCATCATGATGTCAGCAGCGGAAAATGTGCTGCCAGCCAGAAATTCCCTGTCACCAAGGGCTGTTTCGAGCACGTCGAGATTCGCGTAGATGCGATTCTGGCTCCAGGGGATGACACCGGGCACCCGCTCGCCCTCGGGAAGGACCATCGTGTGCTGAATCAGATCGCTCACCGGGGGTAGAAAAGTGGCCTCAGCGCAGTGGAACCACTGCAGGTACACGGGAAATTCGGCACTTTCCGTGGCCGGTTCCAGGCGCCCGTTGCCGTAACGTGCCAGCAGGTACTGAACGATGGCGCCTGACTCGAACAGGGTGACGTCTCCGTCTGCGAGCGCCGGAACGCGCGCCAGCGGGTTGATTTTGAGATAGGCGTCGGATCGCAGGTCCTCGGGAAACTTCAACTGCTTCACCTCATATTGCAGACCCAGCTCCTCGAGCGTGGCGTAGACTCTGATGGAGCGGCTGTTAGGGGCGTGATAGAGGGTAATCATGTTGGCTCTTCTCCGGCTTAGTCTGGATAATGGTTGATCATTGCGCTGATGCGCAAGCGCAGCGCGATTAGACTAGCCGTTGGGATGCGCCGAGAGGCAACGCCTCGGGCAAACGCGTGACATCGGCAAAGCGTAATGTTCTTCGGTCGTCAAGGGTCTTTGGTCAGGGGTTTTCAGACATGGCAGAACGGTTAGCAACTTCAGAAAGCGGTGAAATTCAAGAAATTCGAACCGCCGTAAGGCAGCTGTGCGGCCGCTACGGTGAGGATTACTGGCTGGCTCTCGATCGCAACAACGATTATCCGACGGCGTTCGTTCGCGAGCTCACCCAATCGGGCTTTCTCACTGTGCTGATCCCGGAGGAATACGGTGGCGCTGGGCTCGGCGTCGCCGAGGCCGCGGTGGTCATGGAAGAGGTCTGCCGCTCGGGCGCCCATGCGGGTGCCTGCCATGCCCAGATGTACGTGATGGGGTCAGTGTTGCGTCATGGCAACGATGAGCAGAAACGCCGTTACCTGCCGAAGATAGCCAGCGGCGAGTTGCGTCTGCAGAGTTTTGGCGTTACCGAGCCGACCACCGGTACCGACACCACGAGTCTCAAGACGGTTGCCCGTCGGGACGGAGATGACTACGTGATCAACGGTCAGAAGGTCTGGATCAGCCGCATTCAGCATTCCGACCTCATGGTTCTGCTGGCGAGAACCACCCCCAAAGAGCAGGTTGCGAGGAAGACCGAGGGTCTTTCTGCGTTCATCGTGGACGTTAAAGCCGCCGAAGGAAACGGCCTGGAGATACGGCCCATCGAGTCCATGATCAACCATCATTCGTGCGAGCTGTTTTTCGATGAGCTGCGAATTCCCCGCGAAAACCTGCTCGGCGAAGAAGGCGCCGGCTTCAAGGTAATTCTCGATGGGATGAACGCCGAGCGAGTGCTGATCGCGGCCGAGTGCGTGGGGGATGGGCGTTACTTCATCGACAAGGCTACCGCCTACGCGAAAGAGCGGATCGTCTTCGATCGTCCGATTGGTCAGAACCAGGGCGTGCAGTTTCCCATCGCTCGATGTTACGCGGAAGTGGAAGCTGCGGCGCTTATGGTAGAGAAAGCGGCGCGGTTGTTCGACGCTGGAGAACCCTGCGGAGCGGAAGCCAACATAGCAAAAATGCTTGCCTCCGAGGCCTCGTGGCGTGCCGGCGACGTCTGCATGCAGACACACGGCGGCTTCGCCTTTGCGAAGGAGTACCATATCGAACGCAAGTTCCGGGAAACCCGTCTGTATCAGATAGCACCAATATCCACCAATCTCATTCTGAGCTTCATCGGCGAGCACGTCCTGGGCATGCCTCGGTCGTTCTGAGGGCGCAGGTGCTTTTGCCGTGAACGGTGTAACTACAACTGATTCGAGGATATCACCATGAGCGGCCCCGTTCCGGAATCGCTGGACGCCGTAACCACGCTGGGGGATTTGACCCGCTTTCACCGCAGTCAGCGTGGCGAGAAGGAGGCGTTTCTGTACGAAGGACGGGCGACTTCCTATGCCGAGTTCGATCGGCGGGTCAATCAGGTCGCCAACGGGTTGCTTGCCGAGGGGCTGAGTGCCGGTTCGCGTGTCGGGTTCATGGATAAGAATTCTGACGATTTTTATCAGATCGTCTTTGGTGCCGCCAAGGCGGCTGCGGTCTCTGTCGGTATCAACTGGCGTCTGGCACCGCCTGAAGTGGCGTACATTCTGAACGACAGCAGGGCCGAAATTCTTTTCGTCGGCCCGGACTTCTATGGTCTGGCAGATAAGGTAAAAGATCAGGTGCCATCGCTGAAGCGGATCATCGCCATGGCAGGTGGCCATGAAGGCTGGACGGACTTCGCCTCCTGGCGAGACGGCCAGGCTGACAGTGACCCTGCGGTGCCGGTCACCACCGATGACGTCGCAATACAGATGTACACCAGCGGCACCACCGGCCATCCGAAAGGGGTGCAGCTTCCGCATCGCTGCTTCTTTGATCTGTTGCGTTACCCGCGCAACGACGACATGGCCTTCAACGACTGGTCCGAGCGGGACGTCAATCTGGTGGCCATGCCGAGCTTTCACATCGGCGGTGTCGGGTGGGGGATCCTGGGTATCCGCGCCGGCGCGCGAAACATCGTGGTCAAAGAATTCGGCCCCGGCGAAACTCTGGAAATGATTCAGAACCACGGGATCACCAAGCTGTTTCTGGTGCCGGCGGCTATCCGCATGGTGCTGCAGCACCCGGATGCCCGTCACACTGACTATCGCTCGGTGGCGTTCATCAGCTACGGTGCCTCGCCCATCCCGCTGGACCTGCTGCGGGAAGCCATTGAGGTTTTTCAGTGTGGGTTTGTGCAGCTTTATGGCATGACTGAGACCACGGGCTCCGCGACCTATCTGCCGCCGGAAGATCATGATGTCAGCGGTAACGAACGGATGCGCTCGGCAGGCAAGCCCTTTCCCGGCGTGTCACTGAAGGTCGTTGACGATGCTGGCAACGAGCTGCCGCCTCACCAGGTGGGGGAGATCTGCATCAGCTCGCCGGTGAATATGCTTGGCTACTGGAACCTGCCGGAAGCCACGGAAAAGACCCTGATCGACGGCTATGTCCACACGGGTGATGCGGGTTACCTGGACGAGCAGGGATACGTCTATGTACACGATCGGGTCAAGGATATGATTGTTTCCGGCGGGGAAAATATTTATCCGGCGGAAGTGGAAAGCGCGCTGTTCGGACATCCGGCGGTCGGCGATGTAGCCGTCATCGGCGTGCCCGATGATCGCTGGGGCGAGGCGGTTAAGGCCGTCGTCGTGCTGAAGCCCGGCGAGAGCGCGGCTACGGACGAACTGATCGGTTTTGCCAGGGACCGCATCGCCGGTTACAAGCTGCCGAAAACGGTGGACTTCATCGACGAGCTGCCGCGCAACCCATCCGGAAAGATTCTCAAGCGGGAACTGCGAAAGCCCTACTGGGAAGGCAGGGAAAGGAACGTAAACTGATGAAGAGAAAGCGAATGACTCAGACATTCTGCGCGCCGGCAGCAAACTGGTTAGCGGCAGGAACGCGTCGATGAGCCTCAAGTCCGTGGGGCCCGGTGAAAACGTCCCGGACGAGATCAACGTGGTGGTGGAAATTCCGGCGAATACCGGCCCGGTGAAGTACGAGGTGGATAAGGAGAGCGGCGCGGTGTTCGTGGACCGGTTCATGGCCACGGCCATGTTTTACCCCTGCGATTATGGTTACGTGCCGGAGTCTCTTGCCGATGACGGCGATCCGCTTGACGTGCTCATCGTCACACCGCATCCCTTGATTGCGGGCACGGTGATCTGCTGCCGACCTGTGGGGGTGCTCAAGATGTCAGACGAGGCCGGAGACGACGCGAAGATCATCTCGGTTCCGGTGCGCCGCGTGACGCGAATATACGACGCGGTACAGGAGGTCTCCGATCTCCCGGAAACGCTGGTGAACTCCATTGAGCACTTTTTTGCCCATTACAAGGACCTGGAAGAAGGCAAGTGGGTGAAGATCGAGGGGTGGGGCGACGCCGCCGTGGCGAAGCAGTTGGTCAGTAGAGCGCTACAATAGCGGGAGGCGCGGTTCCACCGTATATTCCACTTCATGCTCAGAGCAATGCGGGGAGGGCGGCATGAGCGGACAGACCGATGTGCCTGCGGATGCACCGAACCAATCTATGAATGAGCTGGCCTTTTATACGCTGGCCGGCGCGCCCGGGTCGCCGCGGGATCTGATTCAGGAAGTGCACGATGCCGAGGCTATGGGAATCGGCGCCTGCTTCATTTCCGAGCGCTTCAACATCAAGGAGGCGGCTACCATCTCCGGCGCGGTGGGTGCCGTATCAGAGCGCATTGGTATCGCGACGGCGGCGACCAACCACAATACTCGCCATCCCCTGGTGACCGCCGCCTATGCCAGCACCATGCACTTTCTCACTGGCGGTCGTTTTTCCCTCGGCCTCGGGCGGGGCATCGATGTGTTCTTCGACGCTCTGGGCCTGCCGCGCATCAGAACCGCAGAACTGGAAGATTTCGTCGCCGTGATGCGTCGACTGTGGCAAGGAGAGACGGTGTTGGGCCATGATGGCCCTTGCGGTCGATATCCTTTTCTGCGCCTCGACCCGGATTTCGACGAGCATATACCAATGACGTTTACGGCATTCGGCCCCAACAGCCTGGCGCTGGGTGGCCGGGCCTTCGATGCTGTGGTGCTGCATACTTATTTTACGGACGAAACCACCGCGCGCGCGGTAAAGATCGTCAAGGAAGCGGCGGAAAAGGCGGGCCGTGATCCGGCCGACGTCCGGGTATGGTCATGCTTTGCCACCATCGGCGATCACCTGCCGTACCCGTTGCGCCTGAAGAAAACCGTCGGGCGTATGGCCACCTACCTGCAGGCTTACGGGGATCTGATGGTGCGCACCAACGACTGGGACCCGGACGTGCTCGCGCGTTTTCGAGAGGACCGACTGGTAGCCGGTTTCCAAGGCGCCCTGGATCAGAAGGCGAGCACAGCCGAGTTGGAGCGCGTCGCTGAGCTGATTCCGGATGCGTGGCTGGCGCCAGCGGCAACAGGTAGCCCCGAAGCTTGCGTCGCGGCCATCGAGGGTCAGTTTGATCTGGGTTGTGATGGGGTCATCCTGCATGGCGCGGCACCGGCGGACCTGGCACCCATTGTTGCCGCTTACCGAAAAACCCGCGACCCGGCACGGTTCGCGCATTTGCCGGCTAACCCGGCGCTGGCCCCGTCCCCGGCTCAGTCGCCGGGGTTCGCGTGAGCTGGCGACGTTCGCCGTCGAGGGCGAACGCGCGTTGCCGAATGAACCCTTCAGGATACTGACGACAACCACAGACAAAGGAGCCAGACGTGAGTCAAGCAGAGGTGATCAGCAGATATTTCGATCTGACCGGCAAGGTTGCAGTGATAACCGGCGGCAGCCGGGGTCTGGGCCTGGAAATGGGCCGCGCGTTTGCGCAGGCGGGCGCCGATCTGGTCATTGCCAGCCGCAAGCAGGACGCCTGCGATGAAGCTGCGGCCGATATCGCGAAAGAAACCGGACGTACCTGTATCGGCGCGGCTTATCACGCGGGCAGCTGGGACGATAGCGATCGGCTTGCGAAACTTGCCTACGATCGGTTCGGTCACGTTGATGTGTTGGTGAACAATGCCGGCATGTCGCCGCTCTATGAATCCCTGACTGACATTTCCGAGGCGCTTTACGACAAAGTGCTGGACGTGAACCTGCGCGGCCCGTTTCGCCTTTCCGCCGTCATCGGGGAGCGCATGGCGGCGGGCGAGGGCGGGTCCATCATTAACGTCAGCAGCGTCGCTGCCGTTCAGCCCACGCCCACGGAGCTGCCCTACGGGATGGCTAAATCCGGGCTGAATGCCATGACGCTGGGTCTCGCGCGGGCCTACGCGCCGAAGGTCAGAGTCAACTGCATCATGCCCGGGCCCTTCCTGACGGACATAAGCAAGGCCTGGGACATGGAAGCGTTCGAGAAACGTGCCAGGGAAGGCATCCCTCTGCAGCGGGGCGGTGAGCCGGAAGAAGTGGTTGGCGCCGCCCTCTACTTCGCCAGCGCGGCGTCCAGCTATACGACCGGCGCCATACTGAAGATTGACGGCGGCTCCGCTTACCCGGCGGCTTGAACGATTAAACATTCGCACACGAAGGGGGAGAGACCATGACCCGAGCTGTACGTATTCCGGGCAAAGACGAGGATCTGCGCGCGGCGCTCGAAGACGTGAACCTGCCGAACCTGCTGATGGTGCTGACGCAGCTCACCAATGAGGATCGCTGGCTCAGCCCGCGGTTTGCGCCAGAACCCATCGTGGCGCCGGAGGGAAGCATGTTTCCGGACGATTCGGGTGGGTACGCGGATGCGGTTGCTACCGAGATCCGTGAAGCGGCTTTCGGGGTGCTGAAAGAGCTGCGTGATGGGCAGCGCCAGCTTCCGCCGCCGCCGACGCTTGACCGTTTTACAGAAATGATGAGCTTTTCGGTGGCCGAACCGGTTGCCCGTGAGTACGCGGCCATGCTGCTGGAGGAGACTGGCTTCATAGACCGCGACGAACAGTGGCGCTCGGATCTGAATCGCGCGCAGCAGCTTAGCGAGCAGGGTGACTTCCGGGTTATTGTCATTGGCGCGGGTATGTCGGGTCTCGGAATGGCGGCAAAGCTCAAGGAGGCGCGCATACCGTTCACCGTGATCGAAAAGAACGACGCCGTGGGAGGAACCTGGTACGAGAACAGCTATCCCGATTGCGGCGTTGACACGCCCAATCACTTTTACTCGTTCTCTTTCGAGCGCAACCCCGACTGGTCCGGATATTTCTCCAAGCGCGACGAGCTCTACGCCTACTTCGAACGCTGCGCTGACGATTTCGATGTTCGCCAGCACATTCGGCTGGAAACCGAAGTGCTGTTTGCCCGGTATGACGACGGCAGGAAACTGTGGGACGTCCGTATCCGCGACAGAGACGGTGCTGAAGAAACCTTGACCGCAAACGCCGTGGTAAGCGCGGTGGGTCAGCTCAACCGGCCTTTCATTCCTGAAATCGAAGGTATGGGCAGCTTTGCCGGGCCTCTGTTTCACTCCGCCCGCTGGGAGCATGAGCACGATCTCGACGGCAAGAGGGTTGCGGTCATCGGTACTGGTGCCAGCGCCGTGCAGTTTCTGCCGAAAACGGCGGTGCGGGCGGCCAAGGTCACGGTATTCCAGCGCTCGCCCCACTGGGTGTCTCCCTCGCGGGATTACTATCGCCCCGTTGAGGAGGGCCTCAAATGGGCGCTCAACCACATTCCTTACTATGCCGAGTGGCACCGGGCCCGCATGATCTGGGGATTTGCGGACCGCACCTGGCCCGCAGTGAACGCAGACCCGTCCTGGCCTCATCCAGAGCGGGCCATGAACGAAGCCAGCGATCAGATGCGCGCGGCGCTGACAGAGTACATTCGCAGCGAGTTGGGCGAGCGACAGGATCTGTTTGAGAAGTGCCTGCCGGATTTCCCCGTGTGGGGTAAACGGCTGATCGTCGACAACGGCTGGTACCGTACCATCGCCAGGGACAACGTGGAACTGGTGACAGATGGCGTCGATAGAATCGTTCCTGAAGGCGTGATAAGTGGCGACGGCGCGCTGCACGAAGTGGATGTCATTATTCTCGCTACCGGGTTCAAGACCAATCTGTTCCTCTGGCCCATGGAGGTGGTGGGCCGCTCCGGGGCGACCCTGGCCGAACGTTGGGGTGATTACCCGCGCGCCTACAAGGGCATCACCGTGCCCGACTTTCCAAACCTGTTCTGTCTCTACGGCCCGAATACCAATATCGTGCATGGCGGCAGCGTCATCTATCAGGTGGAATGTCAGATTCACTACGTCATGCAGTGTCTGACCGCCATGATCGCGGGCGGCATCGCGGCGCTGGAAGTTCGGGAAGCGGTCAATGACGGCTATAACGATCGGGTGCAGGCTATCAGCGAAAAGCTCGCCTGGGGTCATCCGGGGGTGCAGAGCTGGTACAAAAACAGCCAGGGCAGGGTCGTGAACAACTCACCGTTCAGCCTGCAGCAGTACTGGGAGGTCACCCATGATCTGGACCTCAACGATTATCTGGTCGAGACGGACAACACCGGAGATCGTGCATCTGCCGGCTGAGCTTACTGCAGCAGCGAGCGGCCGATGACCATGCGCATGATCTGGTTGGTACCTTCGAGGATCTCGTGTACCCGCAGATCTCTGACGAATCGCTCCACGGGGTAGTCCATCAGGTATCCGTAGCCGCCGTGCAGCTGTAGGGCATCGTTGGCTACGCGGGAACCGGCCTCGGTGGCCTTGAGTTTGGCCATGGCGGCGAAGGGCGTTTTGTCCGCGGCGTTTTCGGTGACCTTCTGAGCGGCCATGTAGGTCAGCGCTCTGGCGGCAGCGAGTTCGGTCGCCATATCGGCGAGCATGAACTGGGTATTCTGAAATTGCGCGATGGCCTGGCCGAACTGATTGCGCTCCTGGACATACCGGGCGGCTTCATCCAGACAGCGCTGGGCCCCTCCGAGCGAGCAGGCACCGATATTCAGTCGGCCACCGTCCAGTCCTGCCATGGCGATCTTGAACCCCTGGCCTTCTTCGCCGACCCGGTTGGCCAGCGGAACCCGTACATCCTCGAAGTTGACCATGGCGGTAGGCTGAGAATGCCAGCCCAGCTTGCGTTCCTGGGCGCCGAAACTGACGCCGGGCATCTCCTTTTCGACGACCAGACAGCTGATGCCGTTGTGTCCCTGATCGCCGGTGCGCACCATACAGACGTAGATCTCGTTTTCGCCTCCGCCGGAAATAAATGCTTTGGAGCCGTTCAGCACGTAGTGGTCGCCGTCGAGAACTGCGCGACTTTTCAGTGAAGCCGCGTCGGATCCGGCACCCGGCTCGGTCAGGCAGTAGCTGGCCATGTGCTCCATGGTGATGAGCCTGGGCAGGTACTGATCTTTTACTGCCTTATCTCCAAAGCACGCGATCATCCAGGTGGCCATGTTGTGAATCGAGATAAACGCCGACGTGGACGGGCAGCCGTAGGCCATGGCTTCGATGATCAACGCTGCTTCGATTCGACCAAGGCCAATGCCGCCGTCTTCTTCCGGGAGATAGATGGCGCCGAAACCCAGCCCTGCGGCGTTACGTATGGTGTCCCGGGGAAACAGGTGTTCTTCGTCCCACTTGGCGGCCTGAGGGGTAATCTCGTCGGCGGTAAAGCGGTCGGCCAGATCTTTGATGGCCTGCTGGTCTTCGGTCAATCGGTAGTCCATAGCGGCTGTCTCGAGCTCCTTGTTCTTTTCGCCTGCGTGAGTTTGGATGGTCACTGCGCAGAAGATCGAATGGTAGTCGATCCTGAGCCTGGGCTGTAGCGGCGGGTCCGTCTGCCAGGGTGAAATGGGTACGAGCTTTGTGTTATCAGGTTGCTGTG
>JAHEEG010000168.1 GCA_024640825.1 Gammaproteobacteria bacterium | reverse complement strand
ACGACGATGTACTTTTTCGGCAGCCGATCGGCTACCACGCCTCCCCATAGAGAAAACGCCACCGTGGGCACCATGAAAGACAGCGTAACCCAGGCCAGGTCCATGGCCGAGGACGTGAGGGTATAAACCAGCCAACCCCTCGCGATGATCTGCATATTCATAGCGAAGGAGGAGCCGAGGCTGCCGATCCACAACCAGCGGAAGTCAGGGACCTCTAGCGCTTTGTAAATGTCGCGGGTGGCCACCTTATTCCCGTGTGCTCCAAATTTATCGGCGAGCCGGCCAGTGTAGCATGTGACTAAATCGGCCCGCGTTGGCCTTGCTAAAAAAGGTGATACTCGCCTCGCAGTCCTTCGTGGGCAGGTGCGCACAGCGTCTGGCCAATGGTCATGCCTGCATCACCGAGGCAGCCACAGTCTGGCGCTCGCACTGATATGAACCCGGCGATTCCAGGCTGCCGCTGTAAGGGTTCAGTAGTCCAACCGGAACCTATCCCCATCGCGTACGATGCGCCCCGCGGTGGGGGCGGCAAAGTGGGTGCCTATCACCAGGACCGGACCATCTGCGTAGCGATTGAGGAACTGATTGCGGGTCTCGGCGCTGGCCTGCTGATCCCAGTCCGCGGTGCTCGACCACTGGGGATGCGCGATCTGGCAGGGATGGTGGATCATGTCTCCCGTAATCACCGCCTGTTCGCCGCGAGAGCTGATATGCACGCTGACATGACCGGGCGTATGGCCAGGCGTCGGTTCCAGCCAGACCTCGTCGGTGATCCGGTGGTCGTGCTTAACCAGGTCGGCGAGCCCGGCGTCGAACACCGGCTGTACCGAGTCCTCGATCACTGGGCCATACTCCTGAGGCTCGTCCTTCCAGTACGCCCACTCGTCTTCGGCAAACAGATACCGGGCACGGTTGAAGGTAGGCTGCCAGCAGCCTTCCACGAGGCGGGTGTTCCAGCCAACATGGTCCACGTGCATGTGGGTGCACAAGACGGTGTCTACTCGATCCAGGGCGAACCCCGCCGCCTGGAAGCGATCGAGAAAATCCGTCTGCATCAGGTTCCAGCGCGGATAGCTGCGCGGCTTGTCGTTGCCAATGCAGGTATCCACCAGGACGATCTGTTCCCGACTCTCCACCACGAGCGCGTGCATGCTCAGCACCAGCTTGCCTTCGGCATTGAGGAACGGTGTGAGCCAGGGCAGGCCGGAAAGGACTTCCGGTGTCGCCTGTGGCAGCAGGTAGGGACCGAGCGAGGCGGTGGTCAGCTCTACGATCTGCGTGACGCGCACGTCTCCAATTTGCCACTTGAGCATTAAACGCTCCCCTTCCCGCTCCAGGGCACCAGCGTTGCAAATTCCCGGGGCATGGTCAAACATCCCGGAGCACCAACGCCAATTAGGGAGTAAGGCATGTCAGACGACGACCTCAATATCGAGCATCACGGCCACGTTGCCCTGGTGGAAATCTGTCGGCCGCCCAACAACTTCTTCGACGTCAAGCTGATCAACGCGCTGGGCGACGCCTTCGAAGCCATCGATGAGGACAGGGGCATCAGGGCCCTGGTGCTGGCTGCACAGGGTAAGCATTTCTGCGCCGGCGCAAATTTCGGCAATGCCGCCCAGCAGAGCGCGCGCCGGGAACGCCGACTGGAGGACGGCAACCCGCTGTACTCGGCCGCCGTGCGCCTGTTCGCCTGCCGCAAGCCGGTGGTCGGCGCCATCCAGGGCGCAGCCGTGGGGGGCGGTTTCGGCCTGGCGATGATGCCCGATTTCCGCGTTACCTGCCCGGAGGCTCGATTTACCGCCAACTTTGTAAAGCTGGGGTTTCACCCAGGGTTCGGCCTGACCTACACCCTGCCGCGCCTGGTGGGCCAACAGAGGGCAAACCTGATGTTCATGACCGGAAGACGTATCGACGGGACGACGGCCCATGAGTGGGGCATGGCAGATGTGCTCACAAGCCAGGAAGGCCTGCGCGAAGAAGCTATGAATCTGGCGGCAGAGATTGCCGAGAACGCGCCGCTGGCCGTGGAATCGGTACGCACCACCATGCGTAAAGGCATCGCCGAGGCGGTGCAGCGCCAGACCGACCACGAGTTTGCAGAGCAGTTCCGGCTGCAGCAGACAGAAGACCACAAGGAAGGTGTACGGGCCGTGGCGGAGCGGCGTCCCGGCAACTTTCAGGGGCGCTGATCGCACCCCGGAATAGGCCACAGGAGAAGGCATTTGCGCGAACGCCGGCCTGGCAGACATGCCCTGCTGTTCATCCTGATCACCATCTTCATCGATACACTGGGCTTCGGGATCATCATTCCCGTCCTGCCCCGGCTGATCGCGGATCTCGGGCACACCAGCATCAGCGATGCCGCCGGCTACGGCGGGGCCCTGATGTTCGTGTTCGCGCTGATGCAGTTCCTGTTCGCGCCAGTGATGGGCAACCTGTCAGACCGCTTTGGCCGGCGCCCGGTGCTGCTGATTTCCCTGGCCACGCTGTCCGTGGACTATCTGATCATGGGCTTCGCCCCAACCCTGGCCTGGCTGTTTCTCGGCCGACTGCTGTCCGGTGCCTCCGCCGCCACCTTCAGCACGGCGAACGCCTACATCGCCGACATCACCGATGAATCCGAGCGGGCGGCGCGCTTCGGCCTGGTCGGCGCGGCCTGGGGCATTGGTTTCGTGATCGGGCCCGCCGCGGGCGGGTTGCTGGGTGCGCTGGGGCCACGGGTGCCTTTCTACGTGGCTGCAGGTCTGGCCCTGGTGAACGTGGTCTACGGCCTGCTGGTGCTGCCGGAAACCCTGTCCCGGGACAAGCGCCGGCCTTTCCGCTTTGCACGGGCGAACCCTGCTGGCGCGCTGGCAGCTCTGCGTCCCTATCCGCTGGTACTCGGTCTTTTCGGTGCTCTGACCCTGTACTTCCTTGCCCATGACGTGAACCCGTCCGTCTGGACTTATTACGTCCTGCACAAGTTCCAATGGTCCGAGGGGCAGGTTGGTCTGGCACTGGCGGCGGTAGGCCTGTCCAGCGCCGTGGTGTCGGGGACATTGGTAGGACCGGTGGTGAAGCGCATGGGCGAAGCGCGGGCCGCCTACCTCGGTTTTGCGCTGGCTGCTGTCAGCTTCTTCGGCTACGCCTTCGCCACCCAGGGTTGGATGCTATTCCCAGCCATCGCCTTCGGAGCCTTCATGGGGCTGGTGATGCCGTCCCTGCGCGGCATCATGTCGCGCACGGTGGCAGAAGAATCACAAGGCGAACTGCAAGGGGCGATCTCGAGCCTGATGGGACTCACCGCCATTTTCGCACCGCTGATCATGACGCAGACGTTCCGCCACTTCTCCATGGCAGACGCCTGGCTGTACTTTCCAGGCGCGTCGTTCTTCCTGGCCGGCTGCCTGGCGCTGCTGTCCGGCATGGTCGTCATGGTAAGCCTGAAGCGCGAGCGGCTGCGCGCCAGCACTTGAACCGCCCGCAACCAGCGCGGATTCCTGCCGGCGTGTGGGCGCTTGGGTTCGTGTCGCTGCTCATGGACGTCTCTTCCGAGCTCATCCACGCGCTGCTGCCCGTTTATCTGGTCACCGTGCTGGGCACTTCCATGATGACCGTCGGCGCTATCGAAGGCATCGCCGAAGCTACGGCCTCCATCACCCGGGTGTTTTCCGGCGCGCTTAGCGACTGGCTGGGGCGGCGCAAAGGGTTGGTGATTCTGGGCTACGCCCTCGCTGCCATCACCAAGCCCGTGTTTGCGCTGGCAACATCGGTAGGCTGGCTGGTCACCGCACGCTTCGTGGATCGGATCGGCAAAGGTATTCGCGGCGCGCCTCGGGACGCGCTGATCGCGGATCTCAGCCCGCCGGAGATGCGCGGCGCCAGCTTCGGGCTGCGCCAGTCTCTAGACACCACCGGCGCTTTTCTAGGCCCGCTATTGGCCATTGGCCTGATGTGGACCACCTCGAACGACATTCCGAAGGTATTCTGGTTCGCGGTGATTCCGGCAACGCTCGCGGTGCTGCTGGTCCTCGGCGTCCGCGAACCGACAGGCCCCACACAAAGACAGCGGATAAAAGCGCCTCTGAGCCGTCAGGAGCTGCGCCGTCTGGGTCGACGCTTCCGCTGGCTGGTCGCATTCGCTTTCGTTTTCACCCTGGCCCGGTTCAGCGAAGCTTTCCTCATTCTGAAAGCTGAGGCGTCCGGGTTGGCCTTGATGCTGGTGCCCGGGGTTCTGGTGCTGATGAACCTGGCCTACGCCCTCGCCGCGTATCCGGCGGGCATCCTTTCTGATCGCAGTGACCGGACGGACACACTCGCGGTCGGCCTCGTTCTGCTGCTGACAGCGGATCTGGTGCTGGCGTTCTCCAGCAGCCTTACCGGCGTTGCCGCGGGCATCCTGCTCTGGGGCCTGCACATGGGCTTCACCCAGGGAGTCGTGGCGAGCCTTGTCGCCGACACCGCGCCGGCCAATCTGCGCGGCACCGCCTATGGCGTCATCAATCTGATTATGGGCATCGCGCTGCTCGCTGCCAGCCTGCTTGCCGGCGTGCTGTGGGATTGGGCTGGCGCATCCGGCACCTTCCTCACCGGAGCCGCGCTGGCCCTGATCTCTCTAACCGGCCTGATGCTGGTCAGAAGACGCATATTCGCGTGAGTTCAGACCCCAGACATCTGTCTCAATCACCCGTCTATATGCTGCGAAGGAAGCGCAACATCCTCGCGAGGAATTCATTCAGCAGAACGCACGTACTCGTTGATTACCCGTAGGAACGTAGGTCCGTACTTTTCGAGCTTGCGCTCTCCCACGCCGGTCAGCCGGGCAAACTGCGGGAGATCTCGAGGCAGCTGAATACACATTTCCTGAACCGTGCGGTCATGGAAGATGACGTACGGCGGAACGCCCTGCCCTTCCGCCAGCTCCCGCCTGCGCTCACGCAGGGCTTCCCATAGAGCAACGTCAACGTCTGATGACAATGGGGTTCTGGTGTGCTGCTTAGCTGTCTTTCGAACGGTTTCTCGACGCAGCTCGATCTGCGCCTCCCCTCGCAGCAGCGGTCGACAGCTCGGCGCCAGCTGCAGCGCGCCGTAGCCCGACAGGTCCACGTTCAGGTAGCCGCGCGCCACCAGCTGTCGAAATACGGAACGCCACTGCTGAGCATCCAGATGCTTGCCAACCCCGTAGGTGGGCAGACGCTGATGATCGAACGCGTTGATCTTGTCGGTCGAAGCGCCCCGCAGCAGGTCGACAAGGTGATTCACACCGAAACGCTGACCGGTGCGGTAAGCGGCGCTTAAAGCCATGCGCGCAGCTTCGGTGCCGTTCCAGGTGTCCACCGGCTCCAGGCAGTTGTCGCAGTTGCCGCAGGGTCTGGGCAGCGTCTCACCGAAGTAGGCCAACAGCGCCTGACGCCGACAGGTGGTGATTTCGCACAGACCCAGCATGGCGTTCAGGCGATGCTGTTCGGCCCGCTTATGAGCCTCGCCGCCCGCAGAGGACGTCATCATCTGCCGGAGCTTAATCACATCCTGAAGACCATAGATCATCCAGGCGTCCGCCGCACCGCCATCGCGACCGGCCCTGCCTGTCTCCTGGTAATAGGCTTCCACGGTTTTCGGCATGTCGAGGTGGGCGACGAAACGTACGTCCGGTTTGTCGATGCCCATACCGAAAGCGACGGTAGCTACCATGATCACCGATTCCTCGCGCAGAAAACGGGACTGGTGATCGGCCCGCGCCTGCGCATCCAGCCCCGCGTGGTAGGGCAACGCGGTGAATCCCTGCTCAGAGAGCCAGACGGCGGTCTCTTCAACTCTGCGTCGGGACATGCAGTAGACGATACCCGCGTCGCCAGCCCGCTCTTCCTTGAGAAACCGCAGCAGCTGCTGTCGTGCATTGTGCTTCAACGCGATGCGGTAGCGAATGTTCGGCCGGTCAAAACTTGCAACAAACTGCCGGGCCTCGGTGAGCGCCAGGCGTTGGCAAATCTCCTCACGCGTACGCTGGTCCGCCGTGGCGGTCAGCGCGATGCGCGGGATCCCTGCAAAGCGCTCATGCAGAATGCCGAGCTGCAGGTAATCGGCGCGGAAGTCGTGGCCCCACTGGGACACGCAGTGCGCCTCGTCGATGGCAAACAGCGCAACAGGTACCTGTTCCAGCAGCGCAAGCGTACGTGCCTGAACCAGGCGTTCCGGGGCTACGTAGAGCAGATCCAGTGCGCCGGCGCGCAGCGCATCCTCGATAGCGCGCGTTTCCCCAGGCCCAAGGGTCGAGTTCAAGAAGGCAGCCCGCACGCCGAGCTGCTGCAGGGCGTTCACCTGATCGTGCATCAGCGCGATCAGTGGCGAAACCACCACCGCGCAGCCCGGTCTGACCAGCGCAGGTACCTGGTAGCACAACGACTTGCCACCGCCGGTGGGCATCAGCACCAGGGCGTCTCCGCCGCCGATGACAGTCTGAATGATCTCGTCCTGCGGCGACCGGAAGTCCGTATAACCAAACACGCGCTGGAGAATTTTCTGAGCCGGGTTCATGGCTCGGCACTATACCTCAGCAACGGGCCCGGCCGGGCCCACTTCTGCCGCACCCGCGACCACCACCAACCCGGACTCAGATCAAAGCCCAACCGGGACCCGGTTCACGCTTCACACATTCCCTTACAAGTTTGCCAAACCGGTCACGGGACGGTTCGGGCGTCTCCATAAACTCGAATGCCAGAACGTCACCCGGGGCTTGCACCCCATTCGACCTTCAAGGACGCAGGTTTGAGAGAAAAGCAGCGGGGTATTTGCCAATGACTCTAGGGACTTGGAAGGCAGCATTTGCCATGACCATACTGGCGGCACTGAGCGCCTGTGGGGGCGGCGGCGGCAGCGGCGGCAGCGGCGGTCCGCTGTCCCTCTCCGGAAGCGTCCTGGACGGACCCGTGGTAGGCGCCGATCTGATATTGACCGACGCGAAGGGTAAGGTGCTGCTGGAAATCAACAGTGACAGCCTGGCCAACTATCAGCTCGACCTGGGTGCCGACGCCGCCCTCCCTGTGCTCATCACTGCCAGAGGCGGCACCGACCTGGTGACCGGACGACCCCTGGACTTTGACCTGCTGGGCGCCGCAATACGCGGTGGCGCTTACAACGTCAACATCTCTCCCTTAACCACTCTCGCGGTCCGTGCAGCCCAGTGTACCAACCGCGGCCTCGATGAAAAGAGCCTGTCGCGGGCATGGGACCGCATCCACGAGCGGCTGAGCATGGGGCTCGACGCCAACCTGGTTGCGGACCCCATGGGCCAGAGAATGGACCAGAATAACGTGGAAGCGCTGGTGCTGGCCAACGAAGCCCTGGGTGAGACGGTGCGTCGAACCGGCCTGGCGCTGCTGAACGCGGGCCTGGCGGTGGACCAGAACAGCATACTTCAGCACATGGGTTGCGAGCTCATGCACGGCGATACGACCCCGGACGATTCGCCCATCGATCAACGTCTGGTCACCGCATTTCGGGCGGCAGAACTCGCCGTGCGTCTGGAAACGCTCGCGGGAAGGCTCGAGGTCGACGGGCAGCCGGCGACGGCGCGCATGAATGACGCCATACGCACAGTCATGCCGGAGCTTGTATCGCCTTCCGTCGCCGACGTGCCCGCGAACCTGGCAGCCGCAGAGCAAACACTGGCCCTGGTCAACCTGTTCAAGAACGTGGCCGCGAACGCTGAGCTGACAAATTT
>JAHEEG010000031.1 GCA_024640825.1 Gammaproteobacteria bacterium | reverse complement strand
CGCGATGGTGATCACTACGTGGTTAACGGCCAGAAGATATGGACCTCGGATGTCGACGTTTCGGACTGGATTTTCTGTCTCGTGCGGACCAATACGGAAGTGCCGAAGCACGAGGGCATCAGCTTTCTGCTCATCGACATGGAGACGGAGGGCGTCTCGACTTCCCCCATCGAGCTCATTAGCGGTTCTTCACCCTTCTGCCAGACTTTCTTCGACAACGTGCGGGTGCCGGCAGGCAATCTGATCGGCGAGGAGAACAAAGGCTGGACCATCGCCAAGCGCCTGCTCCAGCACGAGCGGACCATGCTGTCGGAAGGCAGCCGCGCCTCTGCGGCCGCGCAGCGCAAGTCTCTTCTTGAAGTCGCCCGCGATACCATGAGCGCCCCGGAAGGCCCCCTGCCTGACGCCGGGCTGCGTGACGAGCTGGTGCAGTTCGAGATGGACCGCATCTGCTATGGGGCCACCCTGAGGCGCACCATGGACGCGGCCAAAGCCGGCCGGGGAATGGGCCCGGAAAGCTCGATGTTCAAGCTCTTTCTTTCCGAGATGAATCAGCGCGGTTCCGATCTGCGCCAGCGCATGGTGGGCAGCGACAGCCTGGTATGGGCCGGAGAGGATTGCCCGGAAGAAGAGCGCCAGATCACCCGCGAGTGGCTTTACGGCAAGGCGTCGACCATTCTGGGCGGCACTTCCGAGATTCAGCTCAACATCATTACCAAGCGCGTGCTTGGCCTGCCCGAATAGCGCTGGGAGTTTGCTATGTCACTGATACTCACCGAAGAGCAGGAGCTGCTGAAAGACAGCGCCCGAAGTTTTGTGGCCGACAATTGGCGCATCGGCGAGCTGCGCAAGCTGCGCGGCGAGCTGGACGGCTCGGGCTACGACGCAGACCTCTGGCAGCAGATGGCGGCGCTTGGCTGGACAGCGATTCCCTTTCCTGAGTCCTGCGGCGGGCTGGGCCTAGGTTACGCGGAGCTGGGCGTGGTTTTGGAAGAATTGGGGCGAGGTCTCGTGGTGTCGCCGCTGCTCTCGAGCGTGGTTCTGGGCGGCGGCGCGCTGCAGATTGGCGGCACTGAGGAGCAGCAGCAGACGCTGCTGCCGGGGGTATGCGACGGCACGCGGCTGCTGGCGCTGGCATACCAGGAAACCCCGCGTCACGACCCCTACGCCATTGCAGCCCAGGCAGTCCAGTCTGGCAGCGCCTATCGGTTGTCCGGTCGCAAGGTGCTGGTGCTGGACGGTGCCGCAGCCAACCTGTTGGTCGTCGCGGCGCGAACCGCTGGCGCCGCTGGAGATCGGGACGGCCTGACTCTGTTCCTGGTGGATCCCACCGCCGCTGGCGTAACGGTCAAGCGCAACGTGCTGCTGGACAGCCGCAGCGCGGCTAATGTCGAGTTCGATGGCGTGGAAGTTTCTGCGGGGGCGGTGCTCGGAACGCCCGGGCAGGGCGCCGATATTCTGGATGAGGTTTTCAACCGAGCTGCCGTTGCCGTGTCCGCCGACATGGTTGGCGGCATTCAGCAGTCCTTCGACATAACGCTCGAGTACCTCAAGGTGCGTGAGCAATTCGGCGCCAAGATCGGCTCCTTCCAGGGTCTCAAACATCGGGCAGCCCGCTGGTTCTGCGAGGTGGAACTCAGCAAGTCCATCGTTCTGGAGGCGCTGCGTGCCATCGATCAGAACCGGGAAGACCGGGCAGAGCTGGCCAGCGCCTGCAAGGCCCGGGCATCGGATGCCTTTCGCTTGTCGGGAAAAGAAGGTATACAGATGCACGGAGGGATGGGCGTTACGGACGAGGCGGATATCGGTTTCTTCATGAAGCGCGCCAGGGTTTCAGAGCTACTTCTGGGCGACTCTGTGTTCCATCGAAATCATTTTGGACAGCTCCGGGGTTTTTAACCGACGGTGCTCCAGAACTTTACTTTTGCAAGCTAAGAGGGAGATGAGGAGGCTGTATGAATGCACAAGTTTCCATTAACGAGAGCGTCCTGGAGCTGACAAGCGACGGGCCGCGCCTGAAAGGCATGCGCTGTAAGAACTGCGGCAATCACGTGTTTCCGTATCAGGGCGGCTGCCCCAAATGCACGGGCAGCGATGTAGAGCCGGTCCTGCTGGGTACTCACGGCACCCTGTGGGCCTGGACCATCCAGGGCTTCCCACCCAAGGCGCCCCCCTACCTGGGCGAGACGGACCCGGACAAATTCAAGCCCTACGGCGTGGGCTACGTTGAGCTCCCGGGCGAAGTAAAAGTCGAGGCCAGGCTTACCGAATCCGACCCCACCCGACTCAAGATCGGCATGGCAATGGATCTGACCCTGGTGCCGCTGTGCAAGGACGATGACGGCAACGATATGGTAACTTTTGCATTTTCCCCGTCCACTAAAGGAGACGCGTAATGAGTGAGGTAGCAATTGTTGGCATAGGGATGCACGAATTCGGCCGCCACGAAGGCGTTTCCGGCATGGAGCAGGGGGCCATCGCGGTTCGCCGCGCCTGCGCGGATGCGGGGGTTGAGTGGAAAGACATTCAGTTCGCCTTCGGCGGCAGCAGCGCGGCCGGCGCGCCGGACACCATGGTGTCCCAGCTCGGTTTGACCGGGCTGCAGTTCATCAACGTGCAGAACGGCTGTGCGACCGGCGGCTCGGCGCTGTTCTCGGCATATAACACCATCATGTCCGGTGCCTATGACCTGGGTATCGCCATCGGCTTCGACAAGCACGAGCGCGGCGCCTTCCGAGTGGAAACCAAGGCCCGGGAAGGCCGGGACTGGTACGGCGGCAGCGGCATGGCGCTGACGACGCAGTTCTTTGGCATGAAGATCAACCGCTACATGCAGGAAAACAATATCAGCCAGCGGTCGTTGGCCCGGGTCGCCGCCAAGGCGATGCGCAATGGCTCCATGAACCCCATGGCGTGGCGGCGGAAGGCCCTCACCGAGGAGGAAGTGCTGCAGTCGCAGATGCTGTCATACCCGCTGACCCAGTACATGTTCTGCTCGCCCGGCGAGGGTGGCGTGGCGCTGATTCTGGCGCGTGCCGATCAGGCCCACAAGTACACCAAGAACCCCATCTACCTGCAGTCCGCTGTGGTTCGTTCCCGCCGTTTCGGCAGCTTCGAGGTGTTGGCGCCCTCCCTGTCGCTGGAGTACGGCGAAGGCCCCACTGTAGACGCTTCCAAGGCGGCGTTCGAGCAGGCGGGCATAGGTCCTAAGGACATCGACCTGGCCCAGCTGCAGGACACCGAATCCGGCGCCGAAGTCATGCACATGGCCGAGAATGGCTTCTGCGAGCATGGCGAGCAGGAGTCGATGCTGGAGAAAGGCGAGACTGAGATCGGCGGCCGATTCCCGGTCAACACCGATGGGGGCTGTCTGGCCAATGGGGAGCCGGTGGGTGCATCCGGTCTGCGGCAGGTCTACGAAAACGTGTTGCAGCTGCGGGGCGATGCCGGGCCACGCCAGGTCCCCAACGACCCGAAGGTGGCATACACCCACGTGTACGGCGCGCCGGGTATCAGCGGCGTTACCATCCTGTCCCGATAGGGTCCGCGATCAGGCCTCAACCGGCATTACCGCCGGTTGAGGGTGATCCCTACCGCTGGTGCTTTCCTGGCTTCGGCGTTTCTCAGCATTAATACCTTCACGTAACACTTTAATTTAATATCGTAAATTATTGTTTTTATGAGTTAAAAATAGACGAAAAAAAGGGGAGATAGCTATGACTCTGAGATTGGAAGGCAAAGTGGCAGCCATCACGGGTGCGTCCAGCGGTTTTGGTGCGGCATCGGCGCGACGTTTCGTTGCCGAGGGCTGCAAGGTGGTGCTGGGAGACATCCAGCAGGAAGCAGGCGCAGCGCTGGCGGAAGAACTGGGAGATGCCGCGGTCTTTATCAACTGCAACGTCACCAAAGAAGACGACATTGCCGCCATGGTGGATCTGGCCGTCAGTCACTTCGGCAAGCTGGACATCATGTTCAACAATGCCGGTATCGTTGGCGCGGTGGGTCCCATCGACACCACCCCGGCGAACGAGTGGATAGCGACCCTGGATATTCTGCTCAACGGCGTTTTCTACGGTATGAAGCATGCCGCTCGGGTCATGAAGCCGCAGATGTCGGGCTCCATCATCAGCATGTCCAGCACCGCGGGCATCATGGGCGGTCTGGGGCCTCACGCCTACTGCGCGGCCAAGCACGCCGTCGTGGGCATGACCAAGAACGTGGGTGCCGAGCTGTGCCGGTTCGGTATCCGGGTGAACGCCATCGCGCCGGCGGGCATGGCAACCGCAATGGTCGCCAATGTCAGCACGGGCGACCATACGGCTATCGAAAAAACCAAGCAGGTGCTGGCCGAGGCTTCACCGCTCATCAACCGGGCAGGTACGGCCGAGGACGTGGCCAATGCTGCCCTGTGGCTGGGCAGCGACGAATCTGGTTACACCACCGGCCTCACGCTGACGACGGACGCCGGCTTCACCACCGGCGCGACTGCCGGGCCGCCGGCTTTCGACGAGTATCAGCCCATGTTTCGTGAGGCGGGCAAGAAGGGGCTCTAACGCCGAGCCCTTGAGAGGAAAGGTCAGACAGGTCAGGCCACGGCGCCTGATTCTCGAAGCGCGGCGATTTCCGCCGCGCTCAGGCCCACTTCCTTCAATATCTCGTCGGTATGCTCGCCAGGCTTTGCGGCGGCGGGCGGTACCTCGGGTGGCGTCCGGTCGAACCTCGGCGCCGGCGCTGCCTGGACCACGCCGTTCACTTCGACAAAAGTATCGCGAGCCTTGTTATGGGGATGCTGCGCAGCCTCGTGGAAATTCAGGACCGGCGCGTAGCAGATGTCGGTGCCCAGCATGATCTCATCCCACTCGTCGCGGGTTTTCGTTCGGAAGATCTCCGCCAGCGTCTGCTGCAACGCCGGCCACTGATCGCGTGCCATCTGCCGGGGCAGGTCCGGTGTTTCTCCGAGCCCGGACTTTTCCAGCAGCAGGGCATAGAACTGCGGCTCGATGGAGCCAACGGAGATGAACTTGCCGTCCCGGGTTTCATAAGTGTTGTAGAAGTGCGCGCCGGAATCCAGCAGGTTGGTTCCCCGTTCCTGCCATTGGCCGGAGTTCATGATGCCGAAGATGGCGTTCATCAGCACCGCCGAGCCGTCGGTCATGGCAGCGTCCACGACCTGACCTTTGCCGGAGCGTTCCCGCTCGTAGAGCGCGGTGACGATGCCGAACGCCAGGAACATGCCGCCGCCGCCGAAATCACCCACCAGGTTCAGAGGCGGTACCGGCTTGCCGCCGGCCTCGCCAATAGCGTGCAGCGCGCCTGACAGTGCGATGTAGTTGATGTCGTGCCCGGCGGCCTGGGCCATGGTGCCGGTCTGGCCCCAGCCCGTCATGCGGCCGTAGATGAGACGCGGATTGCGATCCAGGCAGACTTCCGGACCCAGTCCAAGCCGTTCGGTAACGCCAGGCCGGAAGCCTTCGATCAGCACGTCTGCCTGAGAGATGAGCTTCAGTACGGTTTCCACACCCTCGGGTTTTTTCAGGTCCACGCCAATGCTTCGGCGACCCCGCGCCAGAATGTCCACGCGGCCCCCGGCATCGGCGCCGACGTTGCTGCTGCGATCTATGCGCGTGATGTCGGCGCCCATGTCGGCCAGCATCATGCCGCAGTAGGGTCCGGGCCCGATGCCCTGCAGTTCAATGATTTTCAGACCTGCCAGTGGTCCCATTGTCTTTGTCTCCTCGTGATGAATACGCTTTTCAGCCTGCTTGCTGCATGGCAGCGGTCGATGATTCCTTCTGCTGGGTCAGTTGACCGCTTCCCAGTAGGTGCGCAGGGCGTCGATGTGGTCCTGGGGTGTCTCCAGTCCGGCGCCCATGCCCCGCATGGATACGTAGTTGGCACCTGCTTTCTCCCATTCCTCCACATCGGCTCGCCACCGCTCCGGTCCGGACTGATAGTTGACCATGGCCTCGATGCCGAACTCGCCTGCATCGCGCCCGGCTTCCGCCAGGTATCCGCGGATCTGCGCCAGCCCGGCGACCCCGTCCTTGGTGGCGCCGCCGAAGATGAAGCCGTCGCCGAGGCGCGCGGCGCGCCGGTACGCGGCTTCCGTAAACCCACCCAGCCAGATGGGAATCTGCCGGTCGGGCAGAGGTTTCAGGCCCGCGCGTTCTACCCGATGCCATTTGCCGGTGTAATCGATGACCGACTCCGACCAGAGCTTGCGCAGCAGGTGGATCTGCTCTTCCTGGCGCTGACCCCGGGTTCGGAAATCCTCGTTGAGGCTCTCGTACTCCACGTAGTTCCAACCGGTACCCACGCCCAGGCGCAGACGCCCACCGGAGAGGATGTCGATCTCCGCCGCCTGCTTGGCCACCAGCGCCGTCTGTCGCTGGGGCAGGATGATGACGCCGGTCACCAGCTCCACATTGCTGGTGCAGGCGGCGAAGTAGCCGAACAGCACGAACGGCTCGTGAAAGTCGTCCTGTTCCGTGTAGGGGCCCCAGAGTTCCGGTTCCCTGTCAGCGTGCTCGGCGCCCAGCACATGGTCGTAGGCCAGAATGTGGCTGTAGCCGAGGCCCTCTGCCGTCTGCGCCCAGTCGCGGAGCACCGCCGGGTCGCTGCCTATCTCCAGATGCGGGAAAACCGCGCCTATCTTCATGTCTCTTTCCCCATGTGTCCCTCCCAGTATTCGGTCTTCATCTTCTACACGAATGATGGGGTAGTATTCAAACGGAAACGGCATGGGAGCCGCAGATTTTCAGGGGAGGGCGGAGCCATGAATCTCGGGAATGTGGTTCGATTCTGGGCGGGATGGAATCCCGACGGCGAAGCGCAGCGCGCGGGCGGGCGCAGCCTCAGCTGGTCCGAGCTCGATGCAGCGACCAGCCGCCTGGCCAACGGGCTGTCAGCCCGGGGCATCGGTCGCGGTGACCGGGTGGGGATACTCTCCGGCAATCGCCATGAATATCTGGAGCTGGCGATCGCTGGTTACAAGCTGGGGTCGATACTGGTCCCGCTCAACGTCAGGCTTACCCCAGCAGAGCTGAGCTTCATCATCGAGCATGCCGGCTGTCGGGCCGTTGTGGCCGACCCTGACCTGGCCGCAACCGCGACGGCTGCCCTGGATCACGCCAATCTTTCCGTCGAGCGTTTCGGCTTCGGAGAAGGCGAGGCCTTCGGCGCCCCTTTCGACAATCTGCGCCGCGCCGATGCCGTTGACCCCGGCGTCGAGGTAACCGCGGATGACGTTGCCTACATCTGCTACACCAGCGGCACCACGGGAACCCCGAAAGGCGCCATGTTGAGCCACGGTAACGTGCTGGCAATGGCGCATCACAGCATCCTGGCGGACCGAATCAACGGCAGCTGCCGCAGCTATCTGCCGGTACCGCTGAGCTTCACCGGCGGGCTGGTATCCATGTGGGCGCCCGCTTACGTCGGCGGCGCGACCCTGGTGCTGGACACTGCCGTGGAAGCTGAACGTGCGCTCACGGCCATACAGGATCAGCGCATCACCCACTTCAACGCGGTGCCCGTGGTCTGGGAGACGTTGCTGAACCACCCGGGCTTCGGCGATTACGATCTGTCCTCGCTGCGGGTGATCGGTTCCGGCGGCGCCGCCGTTCCCGAAGCCCTGCTCGCGCGCCTGCAGTCGGCCGGGCTGCCCATGAGCCAGGGCTATGGTCTGACGGAGGGCGCGGGCAAGAGCACCTGGCTGCGCGCGGAAGATGCCGTACGCAAGATCGGTTCCTGCGGCCGTCCACTGATGCATACGCGGGTGCGCACCGTGAATGATGATCTTCAGGACGTGGCAGCAGGGGCCGTTGGCGAGCTGCTGATCCGCGGTCCGGAAGTGATGTTGGGATACTGGAACGATCCGGCGGCGACCGAGCGGACCATCGTCGATGGCTGGCTGCGAACCGGCGATCTGGCGCGCATCGACGACGAAGGATTCGTCTATATCGTCGACCGGGCCAAGGACATGCTGATTTCCGGCGGGTTGAACGTTTACCCTGCCGAGATCGAGGCGGTGATCGCCGGCTGTCCCGGTGTCGCCGAGTGCGCGGTAATCGGCGTGGCGGACCCGAAGTGGGGTGAGACGCCGCTGGCGCTGGTTGGCCCTCTGCCCGGCGCCGTGTTAGACAGCGCACAGATACTGACACGCTGCCGCGAGCAGCTGGCCGATTACAAGCGGCCCCGCTACGTCATCCTTCGCGATGAGCCTCTGCCCCGGGGGATGTCGGGCAAAGTGCTGAAACGTCAGCTGCGCGAGGAATATGCGGATCCTGCGCGGCTGAGTTAGTCTTGGGGGCGATCAGGGTTCAACCAGGAGAAGGAGACATGCCCAGTCCGGAACACGAAGCTTTGGTGGCGGCGCTGCAGGAGGGCGGCAGCGTCACCGACGCGCCTACCGTCGAGGAGCAGCGCGCCAACTACGAGGCCATGCTCGGCGCCAATCCCGTGGCCGATGACGTGACGGTAGAAGAGATCAGCATCGAGCACGTCAATGCCGACTGGGTGTCCGTCCCCCAAAGCCGATCCGACCGGGTGATTCTCTATCTCCACGGCGGCGGCTACATGATTGGC
Source organism: Gammaproteobacteria bacterium (assembly GCA_024640825.1). GTDB lineage: Bacteria > Pseudomonadota > Gammaproteobacteria > Pseudomonadales > Azotimanducaceae > UBA7803. The sequence goes on along the minus strand of JAHEEG010000031.1, from coordinate 19,435 downwards.
TCGAACCGGGCTTACCGGGAGTACGGCGGTCGTCTGGCACGGGCGGCTGAGGCGCGCGTATGCGTTTTGAACTATCGCCTGGCCCCGGAGCACCCCTTTCCTGCGGCGGTGGATGACGCGGTGATGGCCTATCAGTGGCTGCTCAATCAAGGCGTTCCGCCGAGTCAGATCGTCATCGCCGGCGATTCTGCCGGCGGCGGGCTGACCCTGGCAACGCTCTTTGCCCTGCGCGACGCTGCCCTGGCACTCCCCGCCGGAGGCGCTCTCCTGTCTCCCTGGGTTGACCTGGAAGGAACCGGGGCTTCGTCGGCGCCCGGCGCGGTGGATGATCCACTGGTGTCTCAAGAGACGCTGCAGAACATGAGCGCCGCCTATGCGCCGGGGGATCTCGGGCATCCTCTGGCATCGCCGCTGCAGGGTGATTTTGCCGGGCTGCCGCCACTGCTCATTCAGGTGGGAACGCGGGAGATACTTCTGGACGATGCGGTCCGCGCAGCCGAGAAAGCGCGGGCGGCCGGCGTCGAGGTCAGCTATTTTGCGGGAGAAGATCTGATACATGTCTGGCCCGTGCTGATCGCCGGGGCACCGGAATCCGTGGCGGCAGTGGCGCAGATCGGCGACTTCGTCGCTGAGCGCACGGGCTGATTGAGGCGCCGCGCCGTTCCTGCGGGGCGGCTACCGCTCAGTGAGTGTGTCGATATTCCATCGCACGACGGACGCGCTCACCGGCGATTTCCAAGGCGACGGCTCTGGGTGTGGCGCCCGTGCGCGCCGCGCGCGACAGTATCGCTGAGACGTTGCTGCGAATCTTCTCTTCAATGGTGGCCATGGCCTGGGTCTCGCTGCCCTGGTGATACTCTACTGCTGCACAGATGACCCCACCGGCGTTGGCGACGAAATCCGGAATGACAAGAATTCCGCGTTCGGCAAGGATTCTCTCGGCTGCCGCTGAGGCGGGAATGTTAGCGCCTTGGGCCACGACGCGGGTGTTCATGCGCGGCGCATTGTGCTCGGTGATGACATCGGGGCGTGCCGCGGGTATCCAGACGTCGCACTCGACGGCGATGAGATCTGCGGCCTCGATGGTCTTTCCAGCAGCGTAGTCGGCGATGTTGCCACCGGCCTGTTTGTGCGCCAACAGCGCTTCGACGTCGAAGCCGCTGGGCGCGACTCGGGCGCCGTGACTGTCGGAGACGCCTACCAGGCGTGCACCCTGGGTGGCCAGATACCGGGCCGCATGCTGTCCTACCGAACCAAAACCCTGAACCACAATTGCGCTGCCGTCGAGACGCAGCTCTGAGAATTCCTGAGCCACCTGCAGCGCAACGTTCAAGCCGTACCCAGTGGCGCCGATCTCGTCGAGGGGAATGCCGCCGATCTCCCGGGGCAGACCTACCGACCGGCCGTTTACGTCCTTGACGCAGGCCATCAGCGCCTCGTTTGTTCCCATGTCAGGCCCGGTGATGTAGTCGGCCACGTCCTTCACTGCGTAAGCGAAGGCGCGCACCAGGCGCTCTTTATCCACAGCGGGCATCGCGGGATCGCCGAACAGCACCGACTTGCCGCCGCCGTGAGGTAGACCGGCCATGGCGTTCTTCAGCGTCATGGCCCGGGCCAGGCGGAAGCATTCTTCCTTGCTGACGTCCGTGGCCATGCGTAGGCCACCGATGGACGGACCGGCGGCCACGTTGTCCACCACGAGTATGGCCTTGAGCGAAACGGACGGGTCGTAGATCTCGATGACCTTCTCCGGCCCCAGGTCGTCGGCGTACTGGAAAATGTCTTCCACGGTTGTGCGCTCCTGCTGTCAGTGAGGGGATTGAAGGTCTTCGATCGCAGCAGCCAGAAAGCGGCAGGCTTCCACGCCGGTGATGGCACGGTGATCGAAGGTCAGGGAAAGGGGCAGTATTCTACCGGTACCGGGCAGTCCTTGATGCATCGTCAACCGGCTGAACAGGCGGCCGGCCCCAAGAATGGCTACCTGAGGCGGCACCACGACCATCTGCGCGTGCAGCCCGGCTACCGCGCCGAAGTTGGACAGGGTAATGGTCTGGCCGCGCAGATCTTCCGGCGGCAGGCTTCGGTTGGTCACGCCGGTTTGCAGGACTTCAAGCGCGGACATGAGTTCGTCGTCTCCCGATTCGTTGCCGCAGAACTGCGCGGCGTTTCGCAGCACGGGTACGAACAGCCCGTCTTTGGTTTCCATCGCGATGCCGAGATGGATATCATCCTGAGGCACGAGAGTTAGGGCCCGATCGTCGAACCTGGCATTCAGCAGGGGTTCCTGCTGAATGCCGCGGATTAGCGCGCGAACCAGCCTGGGCAGGGGTTTCTGGGCAGTATTCCAGGCCGAAACGTCGGCCTCCTCGGTGACACAGGCAGGTACGACCCGAACGTGCGCATCCGCCATGCGGGTTGCCATGGCCCTGCGTACGCCCTTGAGCCCGACCCCGGCACCGTCCCTGGCATGGTGCCCAGCGGTGCTGACGGTGGATTCCGCCGCAGCCAGCTCCACGTCTTCAAGCTGGACGATGTCACCAGTAGGGGATACGTGCTCGAGTGCGACACCCAGCTCCCGGGCCCGGCGCCGGGCTTTGGGCGTGGCCCGTATGCGCGTCCTGTCCAGGGCCGAAGGCGTTGGCTCTGGTGCGCTGACCTCGGCAGGGGTTTCCGCGAGTCGCCCGACAACCGCACCCTTGTCCGATTCGCCGCGCTCGAACTCCACCAGCGCGGCGCCCACGGCGACGATGTCGCCAGGGCTCCCGTGCAGCGCGACGATCCGAGCGGTGCGGGGCGACGGGATGTCCACCACGGCCTTGTCGGTTTCGACAGACACCAGCGGCTGTCCGCTGTGGACTTCGTCGCCGACACTGACATGCCACTCGACGACTTCCGCTTCGGGCAGACCTTCCCCCAGATCTGGCAGGTGAAAAGTCAGCGAGCGCATGACAGCGTTGGATTCATCAGGCCGGTGCCAGACAGTCTTGCGCCGCGTCGATGATGCGGGTGACGTTGGGCATGTAGAGGTGCTCGAGACGGGGTAGGGGCATGACAGTGTCATAGCCGGTAACCCGTCGAACGGGGGCCTCGAGATCATAGAGGCCCTGATCGGCGATGCGTGCAGCGATCTCTGCGCCGTAGCCTGCGTTGCCCGCAGCCTCGTGAACGATGACTACCCGACCGGTACGCTGTACGGACTCGAGAATGGTTTCGGTATCCAGGGGTGCCAGGGTGGCGACATCGACGACCTCGGCCTCGATACCGTCTGCGGCCAGCTGTTCGGCGGCGGTCAGACACTCGCGGATCATGGCGCCCCAGCCTATCAGGGTGACGTCCGAGCCCGGCCTGAGAATCTCGGCCTGATCCAGCGGCCAGGCTTCACCGTCGTCGGCGAGGGTCTCTTTGAAGGTTCGGTAGATGCGCTTCGGCTCCAGAAACACCACCGGATCTGGATCGCGGATTGCCGCCAGCAGCAGACCGTAGGCACGGCGCGGTGAGGACGGGATGACCACCCGCAGGCCCGGAACGTGCGCCAGCATAGCCTCCGTACTTTCGGAATGGTGTTCCGGTGCATGAATGCCACCGCCATAGGGCGCCCGCAGCACCATGGGGCAGCTCAGTCGGCCGCGGGTGCGGTTACGCAGTCTGGAGGCGTGGTTTACGAGCTGGTCGATGGCTGGATAGATGAAGCCCATGAACTGAATCTCCGCCACGGGCCGAAAGGCCTGGGCCGCAAGACCGATGGCGACCCCGGCAATGACGGTTTCGGCCAGGGGTGTGTCGAAGACGCGATTCCCGCCGTACGCCTGCAGCAGCCCGTCTGTGGCGCGAAAGACGCCACCGTCAACGCCGACATCTTCGCCCAGAACCAGCACGCGCGGGTCCTCGGCCATGGCCCGCTTCAGAGCCAGGTTCACTGCTTCCAGCAGGTTGTGCTCAGCCATCATCGGCTCCGCCTGTCATCACCACCTGCTGCTGCGCGACGAGCCCCTCAGGCAAAGTCTCAAACAGGCAGTCGAACAGAGTTTCCGGCGCCCGGGCGGGAAGATTCAGATAGTCGTCGACGGCCTGATTCACCTCGTCACTGCAACGCTGCAGCCAATCGTCTTCCGTTTCCTGGCCCCAGGCGCCGCTGCCTGTCAGAAAACTGCGGAGACGGCGCAGAGGTTCCTCGTGCCACGCCCGGCTGACCTCTTCATCCGACCGATAGCGGGCGGCGTCATCCACGGTGGTGTGGTCACCCAATCGGTAAGTCAGGCACTCCACCAGCCGCGGTCCTTTGCCGTTGCGTGCGTGCGCCATCGCCTCGCCGACCACGTGGGCCACGGCGATGACGTCGTTGCCGTCCACCTGCTCGCCTCGGAAGCCCGCGGCGATGGCCTTCTGCGCCAGCGTAGCGGCCGCCGACTGCTCGGCACGAGGCGTAGAGATCGCCCATTGATTGTTGCTGACAACGAAGACCACGGGCAGTTGCCAGACGCCGGCCAGGTTCATAGCCTCATAGACATCGCCCTTGGACGTGGCGCCGTCGCCGAACATGCATACGGCAACCCGGGGTTCGCCCCGCAGCTTGAAAGCCAGCGCCACGCCGGCGGCATGGGGCGCGTGGCCGCCAACCGTGATGCTGACGGGAAAGTCCTGCCGTGGGACCGCAAAATCTGACCCGCGCTCGTCGCCGCCCCAGTACAGAAACAGCTCGGTCATGTGCACCCCGCGCGCCAGCTGCAACGCATGCTCGCGAAAGGCGGGCAGCAGCACATCCTCGGTTCGCATGGCATGGCCGACGCCGACGCCCACGGCTTCCTGTCCCAGGCACGACGCGTAGGTGCCAAGCTGTCCTGTGCGCTGCAGCTCGATGGCCTTGGTATCGAAACACCGTGCCAGCAGCATCTGCTTGAGCAGTTCGACCAGCACGCCTTGATCGTCGAGGGCGGCAGGCAGCGGCTGCACCTGTTTTCCCTCTGCATCCAGGTAAGCCGTATGATCTACGGTGAATTCGGCCACCAGACTCATGCCGATTGCTCCAGCCCCAGCTGCTCGACGGTCTGCTGGCGCATCTTGAACTTCTGCACCTTGCCGGTGATGGTCATGGGAAACTCGTTCACGAACAGGATGTAGCGCGGAATCTTGTAGTGGGCGATCTTGTCATGGCAGAACTCGCGTATCTCTTCGGGCTCGGCGGCTACACCGGGCTTGAGTTTTATCCAGGCGCAGATTTCCTCACCGAACTTCGGGTCCGGCACGCCGATCACCTCCGCCTGATCCACTTTGGGATGCTGAAACAGAAACTCTTCGATCTCCCGGGGGAATATGTTTTCGCCGCCGCGGATCAGCATGTCCTTCAGGCGGCCGACAATCTGGCAGTAGCCGTCTGCGTCGAGCACTGCCATGTCTCCGGAGTGCAGCCAGCCGGCTTCATCGATGGTGGCCGCAGTTTTTTCCTCGTCATCCCAGTAACCGGGCATAATGCAGTAGCCGCGGGTGAGCAGCTCGCCGGATGTGCCCGCGGGGACGATGCGATTGTCCTCATCGACGATCTTGATTTCCGTGTGGGGCAGAACCTGCCCCACGGTCCCGACCTTCCTCTCCAGACTGTCGGTCGTTCGGGTCTGGAAACTCACGGGCCCCGTCTCCGTCATGCCGTAAGCGATGGTTATCTCGCGCAGATGCATCTCGTCGATGAGGCGGTGCATGAGCTCGATGGGGCAGGGGGCACCGGCGATGATGCCGGTGCGCAGGCTGCTCAGGTCCAGCGATGCAAAATCCGCGTGTTCCAGTTCCGCAATAAACATGGTGGGCACGCCATGAATGGCCGTGCACCGTTCGCTGCTGACAGCGTGAAGCGCCGTGCCGGGGTCGAAGCCGGCGGACGGCAGCACCATGGTGGCGCCGTGAGCCACGCACAGCAGGGTACCCAGCACCATGCCGAAGCAGTGATACATGGGCACCGGTATGCACAGCCTGTCTGCGGAAGTGAAGGCCATGCGCTCGCCGCTGAAGAAAGCGTTGTTCAGAATGTTGTGGTGGGTAAGGGTGGCCGCCTTCGGCAGCCCTGTGGTTCCGCTGGTGAACTGGATGTTGATGGGGTCGTCGAACTGCAGGGTCGACGCTAGCTCGTCGAGCCGGGTCCGAGAATCCTGGTTGGCTGCGCCCAGCACGTCGACGTAGCGCATGAACCCGGCTTCAGCCGTCTCACTCAGACTGATCAGGCAATGCAGATCCGGCAGTCGCGCACATTGCAGCCTGCCGGGCTCGCAGGTATCCAGTTCCGGTGCGAGTTCTCGCATCATGGCGATGTAGTCGCTGGTCTTGAACGCCGGCTCGAGGATCAGAGCGCTGCAGCCCACTTTCTTCAGCGTGTATTCCAGCTCGTTGAGACGATAAGCGGGGTTGACGTTGACCAGAATGAGACCGGCTTTGGCGGTAGCAAACTGGGTCACCACCCACTCCGCCCGGTTCGGTGCCCATATGCCGATGCGCTCGCCAGGTTGAAACCCGCAGGAGATCAGCCCCGCGGCCAGGGTATCCACCCGTTGGGCCAGCTCGGCGTATGTCCAGCGGACCTTCTGGTCGCAGACCACCAGCGCCTCGTGGTGTGGCCGTTGCGCGACGATGCGATCATACGCACGGCCGATGGTTTCACCGAGCAGCGGCGTGCCGCTGACGCCGTGTACATAACTGTCCATGGCAGAATCACCGGACTGAAATTCCGCGGGCAGAATTGCCTAATACCCGGGAGTTCGACACTGGGACATCTACTTAGGCTTTACGACGCTCCGCTGCATTACACTGCACGGACCAATACGAGGGGAGGTCATCGTGATCGATCTGAATCCGGATACCGTCAACTTCATCATCGACAAATCGCGGGAGTTCCAAGCCAAGGACTCCGTGAGCATACCCGAACCCCCGGACAGCCCGACCGGCGAATGGGCAGCAGGGGTGCTGGCGGACCATGTGGAAGACTTCACCTATCAGGAGCTGGCAAGCACCATCGACGATCTGGAGCCGGATCAGCAGATCTGCCTGGTCGCGCTGATGTGGCTGGGCCGGGGTGACTTCGCCCTCGAGGAATGGGAAGACGCCCTTGCGCAGGCCACGGATGCCTACAACGCGCGCACCGCCGAGTACCTGATCGCCACGCCGCTGCTGTCCGACTACCTGGAGGAAGGCCTCAACCTGCACGGCTACGAGTCGGATTAAGGAACGTCTGACGTCGACGCGTCTGACCAGCGGTCCCAGTGCGTGCATTCCTGCCACGGTTTACGCCAGGGCCTGCCCCAGACGCCTTTCGGGTAGCCAATCGGGATCAGGGCCACCGCCCGCACGTCATCGGGCAGTTCCAGCAGATCTCTGACGGGAGTATGGACCGCTGGCTTGATGGGTGAGTAGTCGGTGGCCAGCGTCAGCAGCACGCCGCCCAGGCCACGTGATCGGGCGGCGAGCAGCATATTTTGAGCGGCAGGAAAAATCGAACCAAACAGGCCCGAAGCGGCGTCGGCGTCATCGGGGCTGGGCAGGGTCAGGCAGGCGACGATCAGCGCTGGCGCTTCGTCCAGGTGTTCGACGTTGTGCATGGCCTTCGAGTACACGCGGCGCCGATCCTCGTCGAGATCCGGTTCCTTCAGAACCCCATCGCGAATGTACTGATAACCTACTTCCCGGTGGGTGTCTGCGATCGCCTTGCGCAGTGCGGGATCGGTGACAACGACAAATGCCCAGATCTGCATATTGCCCGCGCTGGGGGCCATGGTTCCCGCCTCCACGATGTACTCGAGATCCGCTCTGGGTACCGGATCGGGTTTGAAGTGCCGCATCGCGCGGGTGGTGAACAGGGCTTCGTGGAGCGAAATGTCAGGCATGCCGATGATCTCCAGACAGAGTGAGTAACAGCGTCGCGCTCAGCCGATCTGAAACGGATCGGCCAGTGGCGCTTCCGGTCGGGCCAGAGGATTGTCGAACAGACACTGCTCCACCAGCACGGTGTCGAAGAAATTGTGCATTTCGACGATTTTTCCATCGCGTATGGTAAAGATTTCACAGTAGGTCTGCTCGTAGTTGTGGCCGTCTTTCGTCGGCCCGCCGCCCTGCATCAGGCCCACCACCCGATCCCCCTCGGCTGCGACGATGGTCCATTTTTTGGCGAACTGAACCCTGTCCGCTACCAGCTTGTCCAGTAGTTTCTGGCTGATCATGCCGTTGCAGCAGGCATCCTTCCCATAGATGCGACCGGATACCGGCGTGTTGCCCACCATGTTGTAGACCACGTCATCGTGGTGCAGATCGAAGATCGTATCGAAATCTCCCTCTGAGAGCGCCTGATACCACTTCTCCACCAAACGTCTGTTCTTCGTAACGCTCATGTTTCTCTCCGTTGACATCGGATTTGACGCCGGAGGTCAGCGTGCATGATGAATCTGCGCCGCTTGGCTGCGGAAGGCGTGTCCTGCCTTCCGCGCGTCGGGTAGGATTCGTTCTGCAACGCAAAGAGGGAACAGCATGTCATCGGGTCCACTGGCGGGTATCCGCATCGTCGATTTTACGTCCATCTATTCCGGCCCCATCGCCACGTCCATTCTGGGCGATCAGGGTGCCGACGTCATCAAGGTCGAATCTGCGGACGGCGATCTGATGCGCCGGGGTCTCCCTCAGCGTAACGGAGTCGCCGCTCACTTCGCGATGATGAACCGTAACAAGCGATCGGTGGTGGTTGACGCCCGCACGGAAGAGGGCAGGAAGATTCTTCTGGATCTGATCAGCACGGCCGACGTGGTGGTGGAGAATTTCCGCCCGGGGGTCATGGATCGACTGGGCCTCGGCTACGAGCAGGTCAAAGCGCTGAAACCCGATCTGATCTATGCGTCCATCAACGGCGTCGGTGCAGAAGGTCCTTATGCCGGCCGGCGGGTCTACGACGCAGTGATTCAGGGGGTTTCCGGCGTCGCTGCGCTCCAGTCTGACCCATCGACGGGCCGACCGCAGATGATCAACACGCTGATCTGCGACAAGATCACTTCCCTCAATGCGGCCCAGGCCATCGCTTCGGCACTCTTCGCCCGAGAGCGTACCGGTCGGGGACAGCGGGTGGAAATCACGATGCTGGATGCGGCGCTGCATTTCGTCTGGCCTGACGCCATGCACAACTTCGCCTTCGTCGGTGACGATGTGAAGCCGGTGCGCGATATGGACCATGCCAGCTTCGTCCGCAGGACGGCGGACGGTTACATTGCGGTCATGCCCGTGAAAGCAGCGGAATGGGAGGGCACCTTCCGTGCGCTCGATCTCATGGATCTCTGGGGCGACGAGCGCTTTGCGACGCAGGAGGCCCGCTGGGAGCATTGGAACCTGATGCAGGCTTATCTTGACGATGCCTATGCAACGTTCACTACGGACCGGATCTGCGAACGCCTGGAAGCCAATGACGTGCCTTACTCGCGCATCAACAGCAAATCAGCCGTGGTGGACGACCCTCAGGTGGTCGCCATGGGCGCTCTTGTGCCGGTGGACCATCCGATGGGGGGCGCCATGCGCCAGCCGCGCCCGTCTGCGCAGTTTCAGGCCACACCCTCCGGACTGCATCGGGCGTCACCCGGCCTCGGCGAGCACACCGAAGAGGTGCTCGCCTCGCTTGGCCGGACGCCGGCGCAGATCGGCCAGCTTCGCGAGGCGGGTGTTATCGGCTGAGCGCCTCTGCCTGGGCGCTGCAGTTTCAAGCGGTCCGGCGCAGCGCCGGCGTGTGCGTATCTTTCCCCGAACGCAGCACCGTTCCTGGCAGGGCGCTGGTGTGCTTGCCGTGCTCGATGGTCTGCACGCCGTTGACGAAAACGTGGTCGATACCGAAAGCGTCGGCATAGACTCTGGGTTCGTTGCAGGGCAGATCCGTGCGCATATAGACGGGGCCGGAGCCGACGCTGTCGGGATCGAATACGACCAGGTCGGCGTTCCAGCCAACTTTCAGAACGCCCCGGTCGTTTAGACCGAACACCTCTGCCGGCACCTGGGTCATCTGGTGGATGGCTGCTTCCAGGGAGATGACGTGGTATTTGCGCACCCCGTTACCCAGCACCTGGGTGGAAAACGCAAAGGTATCGATCATGTCCAGGTGCGCGCCCGCATCGGACGCACCGATCAGGGTCCTGTCGTCTGCCCACAGCTTGCCCCGGGTTTCCCACAGCGCTTCGTCGCCGCCGACGGGTGGGGGCATGAACGATGTCCGCAGCCCTTCGGAGATGGCCAGATCCAGCATGACGTCAATGGGCGCTTTGCCGCTTTCTTCCGCCAGAGATCCTATGGTGCGGCCTTCCAGATGCTTGTTCTCCGGATTGAAGGTGGCATGAATGGTGTAGTCCTCCCAGACGGCGAGGTTGCGCAGGGCGCCTTTGGCGCGAGCGCTGCGGTCCAGATCGCGGCGCCGTGCCGGGTCCTTGAGCACCTCGATGCGCGCGTCGACCGGCAACTGGAACAGATCCGCCCAGCCGTCAAAGGCGTCGAATACGAAACCGCCGTAGAGATTGATACGCAGGCTGATGGGCTGGGGTACCGTCAGTGCCAGCACTTCGCCGCCGTTGCTTCGCGCCAGATCGGTCGCTGAGAGCTGGTTTTCCATCACTTCCCAGTCCCCGGCTGCCAGCACGTTCCAGTTCAGCGGTCGCTGGGCGGAGGTGGACAGGTCTGACATCAGCTGTTTGATCTCGTCGGAAAAGAAGCCCACCCCGGGCAGAAACTCCAGTGATGTGCCCTCATGGTCCCGGCAGACCCGGGCCAGTTCCACGAGCTCCTCACGGCTGGCGTGCCGTGACGGCACCGGTTGACCGTCGGCATCGTTGTGGGTTGGGGAGATGGTGGATGAAAAACCCATCGCGCCGTCTTCCAGGCATCGCGCCAGCAGAGCGGTCATAGCGGCGAGTTCCTCGGGCGTCGCTTCCTCGCCCACCGCGCGTTCGCCCATTACTACCCGGCGGATGGCGCTGTGCCCGGCCATGAAGCCCGCGTTCACGCCCAGCTTGCCGTCCAGCTTCCCCAGATATTCGGCGAAGCTATGCCAGTCCCAGGGCACGCCTTCCTGCAGACTGGAAACAGGCATGCCTTCCACCCGAGCCAGCATGTTCAGCAGATAGGGCGCGGCCTCCTCGTTGAGGGGCGCGATGCTGAAACCGCAGTGGCCTCCGAAAACGGTTGTGACGCCGTGATAGCAGGAAGGGCTCAAGGTTCCGTCCCAGAATACCTGCGCGTCATAGTGAGTGTGCACGTCAACGAAGCCCGGACATACCACCTGGCCCTTGGCGTCGAGGACTTTCGTGGCGTCCTCGTTCACTTCGCCGATGGCGGCGATCTTGCCGTCTTTGACGCCCACGGAGCCGGCAAAACCGGGCGCGCCGGTGCCGTCGATGATTGTGGCGTTGTCTATGCGCAGATCGAGCATCTGATTGTCCTCCCTTGGTGTGGTGCTATTTCCCGTCTTATTGGCGTTGGAGTCAAGACGTTTGGTCTGGTTTGACGAACGTCGCTCTCGCCGCCCGGTATTACCTCGGGTGCTGCAACGCGGTTTAGAATCGTCCGGATATTCACCGGGGAAACGTTTGCCATGATCGACGTCTACTACTGGCCTACACCCAACGGCTGGAAAGTCACCATCATGCTGGAGGAGTGCGGCCTCGACTACAGGGTAGTCCCCGTCGATATCGGTGGCGGCGATCAGTTCAAGCCGGAGTTCCTGCGCATCTGCCCCAACAACCGTATGCCGGCCGTTGTTGATCACGATCCTCTGGGTGGCGGTGACCCGTTGTCCATGTTCGAGTCCGGGGCGATCCTCGAGTACCTGGCCGACAAAACAGGCCGCTTCCTGCCGGCGTCCGGGGCACAGCGCTACAAGGTTCTGCAGTGGGTTCACTGGCAGATGGCGAATCTGGGCCCCATGATGGGCAACGCCAATCACTTCAAAAATTACGCCAAGAACATCGTTGAAGATCCTTCGCAGCTGGAGTACGGGCGCAATCGCTTTGTCGGTGAGGTAGACCGACTAAGCGGCGTCATGGATGCTCAGCTTTCGGCTAACCAGTTTCTGGCCGGAGCGGAATACAGTATTGCCGACATCATCACCTGGCCCTGGGCCATGCTGCTGGGACGGCTTATCGATGAAAGCGTCTGGGAATCTTTTCCTAACTTGAAGCGTTGGGTGGATGAGTTGCATGCGCGCCCGGCGGTTGAGAAGGGCTGGAGGCTGCATCGGGAGTGGGGCAAGCGCGAGCTGACGGATGCGCAAGAGCGGGCGCGTCGAGAGCTGCTGTTCAATCAGACCAACGAGAAGGTTCGCAAGGCACGGGAAGAAGCGGCTCGCCTAGCTCCCTAGAAAATAATGAGCAAAAACATATAGTTATGGGTCAACTCTAAGGTTTTAGTGGAAATTCTGCCCGTCGTTTGCCGGGTGGGAGGATTCAGATCCGAGGCAGTCTGGGTTTGTCACGCGCTTCGATTCGGATCAGCCGGCCATTTTCGAAGGTGAGCAGGCGGCGGAATTTGTTGCTGCCCAGGTTGTAGGTCCACTCGTCTACGCGCAGCCATATGCCCGGATACCGGTAGTCGGACCATTTCATCTCGAACTGCGGCTCACCGCAGCGCTCCAGCACCTCCAGGGGTGTAAAGCCCCGCTCAACCAGCGATTTGCCGCAGCGCATTTCAGCGGACGCGGCTGGCGCCCACAGGATGCCGGCGACCAGTACCGTCAGGCAGATACATTTCCAGGACCACATGCGTTGATTGTTACCTGCCCGAGCTGAACGCACAATGAATGAAGGGTCAGGGATTCTGCCATTGGATGCCAGCTCTCCGGCTTGGTAAAGTTCAGAAAAGAATCTGTGCCAGGCGCGTGTAGAACAAGGGTACGCAGAGCATAAATAGGTATCCGCGCTCGGTGGCAGGCATCAGCTTGGGGGGCCAGATAGAGATGCTTGGACAGACGTCGAGAGAAACCCTGGACGGGGCACCGGAGCAAAGGGGCTCGGACAGCCCGTCCAGCCAGCTGGATCGCTGGATGGCTGAGCGCCTGCTCACCGTTCTCGGTCGCCCTGCCGTCGCGCTTCGGCTTTGGGATGGTCGGCGTATTTCGATTGGCCAGCAGCATGGCGCCGTGGAGGTAACTTTTTGTCTGCACGACCGGGGCGCCCTGTATCGACTGCTGAACAAACCCACGTTTACTTTCGGTGAGCTCTACACCACGGGCAGGTTGACCGTAGAAGGCGATCTGGTGCGCGGGCTCGAAATTGTCTATCGAGAGATCCTGCGCCTCGACAGGCACGCCGGCCCCGTCAAGCGTTTCGTTAAACGCCTGGTGGCCAAACGTCCCAACCCCAACACGCTGAGTCAATCCCGGGAAAACATTCACACTCACTACGACCTCGGCAACGACTTCTACAAGCTGTGGCTGGATGAGGATTACACCCAGTACACGTGCGCCTATTACCCCGCCGTCGAAGCAACGCTTGAGCAGGCCCAGGCTGCCAAGCTGGAGCACGTCTGCCGCAAGCTTGCCCTGAAGCCGGGAGATTCAGTGGCAGAGGCAGGCGGCGGCTGGGGTGGTCTCGCCCGTTACATGGTGCGCCACTACGGGGTCACCGTGCGCTCTTACAACATCTCGAAGGAGCAGGTCGCGTACGCCAGAGCGCGCGCCGAGCGGGAAGGTCTGGGCGAAGCCGTCGAGTACATCGAGGACGACTATAGAAACATGCGGGGCGATTACGACGTGTTCGTCTCCGTCGGTATGCTGGAACATGTGGGTCCGGACAATTACCGCACCCTTGGCGCGACCATCGATCGGGTACTGAAAGGCGACGGGCGCGGGCTGATACATTCAATCGGGCGCAATTTCCCGGGCCGAATGAACGAGTGGATTGAAAGCTACATCTTCCCTGGTGCCTATCCGCCCACGCTGCGGGAGATGATGGAGATCTTCGAGCCGCCGGGCTTCTCCATCGTGGATATAGAGAATCTGCGATCACACTACGCCAGGACGCTGACTCACTGGCGGGCGCGTTACGAAGCGAACCTCCCTCAGGTAAGGGAGATGTTCGATGAGGACTTCGTGCGAGCCTGGTACCTGTACCTGTCCGGTTCCATCTCCGCCTTTACGAAAGGCCAGCTGCAGCTGTTTCAGGTGCTGTTTCAACGTCCGGCGTGCGCGGCGCTGCCCCCGACCAGAGATCACCTGTATCGGGAACAAGATTGATCGAGCGTGACGTCATCATCGTGGGCGGCGGTCCCGCCGGGGCTTCCGCCGCCTGGGCGCTCAAGCGCGGCGGGATGGATTGCCTCGTACTCGATCGTGAAGACTTCCCGCGTGAGAAGCTCTGCGCAGGCTGGATAACGCCGGAAGTGCTGGCAGACCTCGAGTTTCAGCCCGCCGATTACCCGCATCGATTCCTTACTTTCGAGCAGTTGAACGTCTCCATCAAGGGGCTGCGCGTAACCCTTCGCTCGCCGCAGCACTCCGTTCGCCGCTTCGAGTTCGACGCCTGGCTGCTGGAGCGGTCCGGGGCAGACAGAGAACGCCACAACGTGCGTCACATTGTCGAAGAACAAGCCGGTTACCTCATCGACGGCAAGTACCGGTGCCGCTACCTTGTCGGTGCAGGTGGAACCCGGTGTCCCGTGTACCGGGAGATTTTCCGGTCTGCGCACCCGCGTCCGTCCGCCCTGCAGGCGGTGACCCTAGAGCGGGAGTTCCCCTGTGACTGGCATGACGGCAACTGCCACCTGTGGTTTTTCGATCATGGCCTGCCGGGGTACGGCTGGTACGTGCCGAAAGCCGACGGCTATCTGAACGTCGGCGTGGGCGGCATGGCGGAGAAGATCAAGAAGCGGGGTGACGACATTCGCGGCCACTGGCAGCACCTGGTAGACCGGCTGCTGGCGCAAGGACTCATCGCGCAAGCGCCGGAACCACCCGGAGGGTACAGCTACTTTCTGCGCGCCAGATCGGACATTGGTCGGCGCGGCAATGCCTTTCTTGCCGGCGACTCGGCCGGGCTGGCGACCCGGGATATGTGCGAGGGTATCGGTCCGGCCGTGCGGACGGGGCTGCGGGCAGCCAGGGCCATCAGCCGCGGGGATCCATACGGGATGTCAGACGTGGCGTCGTTCACGTCCGGAAACACGTTGGTCAAAAAAGGCCTCGAGGCTATGATCGCCGGGCGCCGATTTTAGCGCCCGCCGGCGCTGGTATCAGCGAACCCTGTCGTCAGGCCGGATGCGGCGCAACCGGCCGTATCGCGCTATGCTTATCGCTCGATGTCTGCTGTGGTCCCCTATGGGGTGACGGCAGCGTCTGGCCGGAATGCAACTGCAATGGAGGAGTCGCCCATGAAAGCTGTCCCATCCCCTGATCTGAGCTCGGTGCGTGATCAGGTCACCGAAGAAGAATGGAACCTGCGGGTCGACCTTGCCGCGCTCTATCGTCTGGTGGCCTCCTACGGCTGGGATGACCTGCTGTTCACCCATCTGTCCCTGCGCGTTCCGGGGCCGGAGCATCACTTTCTGCTCAACCCGTTCGGCCTCATGTTCGAGGAGGTCACCGCCTCGAGCCTGGTGAAGATCGACGTCGAGGGGAACAAGGTCATGGACACGCCCTATGACGTGAATCAGGCCGGTTTCACCATTCACTCGGCAGTGCACATGGCCCGCGAGGACGCGCGCTGCGTCATGCATCTGCACACCGATGACGGCGTTGCCGTTTCCGCCCAGGAGGATGGCGTCCTGCCGATTACTCAGCACGCCATGTCCATCGGTGATATCGCCTATCACAATTATGAGGGCGTAGCTCTGGATCTGGACGAGCGCGAACGCATCGTGGCGGATCTCGGCGATAAGCAGTTCATGGTGCTGCGCAACCACGGCACGCTGACCGTGGGCGCAACCTGCGCGGACGCCTTTCTGGCCATGTACTACCTGGAACGGGCGTGTTCCATGCAGGTCCGGGCCCTGGCCGGAGGGACGGCGATCACCCGACCGCCTCAGGGCTCTCCGGAAAAAGCCGCGCAGCAGAGCAGGGTGTTGTTCGACGGCAGGGCAGGTGGCCTTGCCTGGCCGGCGTTGCTCAGGAAGATGGACCGGCTCGACGACAGCTACAGAACCTGAACGTGTCTGGCCATCCCATCTCTCTGGCGGCCGGCAACGTCCAGGAGTTTCCACCTGCAGAAATGGTGAGCGCCGCGGCTGCGGCCGGTTTCGACTGCACGGGTATCTGGGTGGAACCTGCGGATTGGAATTCGGATACTACCCGTGAGGTATGTCTGCGCCGGGATGACGCTGGCATCGCTGTGCTCGATGTCGAGGTCATCTGGATTCATGCTGGACAGCCCACCGACGATCTCAAGCGCATCATCGACATCGGCGGAGAGATCGCAGCCGGTTTCGGCCTGGTGGTCTCCAGCGATGAGGACGATGAGGGGACCAAGCGGGTTTTCGCCGAGCTCTGCGACCATGCACAAGGTGCCGGGCTCACGCTGGTGCTGGAGTTTCTACCCATCACGGCTGTTCGCTCCCTGGCCCAGGCGGTAGACATTGTTACAGACGTCGGGCGGCCGAACGGTCGGGTGTTGATCGACACCCTGCACCTGGCCCGAACGGGCGGCACCATTGCCGCCGTGAAAGCGCTGGATCCGGCGCTTTTCCCCTATCTGCAGATTGCCGATGCCCCGCTGGCCGCCCCGGGCACCGACTACGATTCGCTGCTCTACGAGGCCGTGGACGGCCGCCTGCTGCCCGGCGAGGGTGAGCTGCCTATCCGGGAACTGCTGCAGGCGTTGCCCGAAGAGCGCGCCCTGAGTCCGGAGATACGTTCCAAGGCGTTGCGCGATCGATATCCGGACATTGTCGACCGGGCGCGAGTGATCGCCGACGCCACGCGGCATTTTCTGACTGCGCTGTCCTGAAGTTGCAGCGCACCCGTTGATAAGCATGCCGTACCTTGTCCCAAGGTCTGCGATCTTCGGCCTGACGCTTAGCCTGGTCCTCAGCCTGACAGGCTGCGCGAGCAGGACCGGCGCTACGCTCGATCCGGCCGAGGAACGGACGCTGGCGCCCTGTCCTGCTACGCCGAACTGCGTGTCCAGCGATGCCACCGACAGCCTGCACCGCATCGAACCGCTGGCCATCGGTGCCGATCCCGAAGCGAGTTGGCAGGCGCTGCTTGCCTATCTCGAAAGTGCCCCCGGCTTCACCATCCAGGTTCACGACGACGCCTACGTCCGCGCTGAGGCTCGTACGGCACTATTCGGTTTCGTTGATGACGTGCAGTTTCAAATGCGTCTCGATCAGGGGCACATCGCCATGCGCTCGGCGTCCCGCGTCGGCCTGTCGGATTTAGGTGCGAACCGGCGACGACTGGAGGCCATCCGCCAGGCCCTGGCGCAGGCGCCAGAAGGGACTTAAGTCGGCTTCACCCGGTCTTTCACCGAAGTGACAGACGCGGCTGCACGCGGCGCTCGACGCCGCGTTTCGCGGTACCGGCGGCAATCAGGCCACTTTCACCATGCGTTTGCCGAAATTTTCGCCGGCCAGCAGACCGATGAGGCCGGCGGGCGCGTTTTCCAACCCGTCAACCACGTCTTCGGCGACAACGATGCTGCCGTCGTCCACCCACGTTGCCAGTTCCCGGTCCGCCGTGGCGACCATGTCCGGATTGTCACCGACGAGGAAACCGCGCATTGTCAGCCGTTTGGTGACCAGCAATCCTGGCACGCCACGGGGCCCCGGCGCCGGGTTTGCCGTGTCGTACTGGGAAACCACGCCGCAGCAGATGATTCGTCCGTGCAGGTTCATGCGGAACAGAGCCGCTTCCAGGGTCTGGCCGCCGACGTTGTCGAAGTACAGGTCGATGCCGTCGGGGCACTTTTCCTTGAGCGCCTGAAACAGATTGTCGTTTTTGTAATCGATGGCTGCGTCGAACCCGAAGTCTGCTACGAGACGCCGACACTTTTCCGCACCGCCGGCAATGCCGACGACCCGGGCGCCCTTCAACTTCGCGATTTGTCCTGCGACCGAGCCGGTAGCCCCAGCCGCGGCCGACACAACCACGGTCTCACCCGGTTCGGGCTGACCGATACCCGCCATGCCGTAGTGGGCCGTTCGCCCGGTAATACCCAGCGCGCTCATGAGATGGGTAATGGGTTCTCTACGCGGCCGTTTGTTCAGCCGCTTGCCCGGTTGCACAAAGTATTCCTGCCAGCCGCCGTCACCTTCCACCAGGTCGCCGGGTGAGAAACCGGTATGATTGGACTCGACGACTTCCGCGAGGGTGAAACCCGCCATCACCTGTCCCGCCTGCAGCGCGCTGCGATAGGTCGCGCCCTGCATCCAGGCCCGGTTTGCCGGGTCGAGCGACAGGTACAGCGTCCGGCAGAGCACCTCGTTGGGTCCGGGGGAGGGCATCTCTGCCTCCTCGAGCCGGAAATGCTCTGGCCCCAGCTTGTCTTCGGGCATGGCGACGATCTGTATCTGGCGGTTGCTGGTCATTCTCGTTCTCCCTGGTTCAACGATGGGTAAGCACGAAGCCTCAATAATGAGGCGGTGGTGGCTCCGGCACCGATTGAGCCGGGTCTTCTTCCGGCTGCGTCAGCACGCGTTCGGTTACCAGCTTCAGCATCGCTTCCAGATGGTCGATACGCGTCTGCTGCTCGATCAGCGCGTCGTTCAAAGCCTGGATGGTGTCTTCTTGAAACGCCAGCTTCGTTTCCAGCGCTTCCATTCGCCGCGCGTCCGCTGCCACCGTGAATCTCCCCTCAACCGACGGTCTCCGTGATGGCTGACAGGAGAACACGATTCCCAGCGAAATTGGTAGTATCTTTCCTCGCATCAGGTAACGAGCGGAGAGAGCAACGTGGTCAAAGCCTACGATTGGATCGCCTATCATGCGGGGGAAAGCCCGGAGAGGCTTGCCCAGATCGATCTGTATTCCGGTCGGCGCTATACGTACCTTCAGATGCACGAGCGCACCGGGCGGCTGGCGGCAGCGCTGTCACGGCTGGGTGTTCAGCGCGGCGACCGAGTAGCGCTGCTGGCCAACAACTCTACCGACTGCGTGGACGCCGAGTTCGCCTGCATGAAGCTCGGCGCCGTATACGTGCCCCTGAACTGGCGCCTCACTGTCCCCGAGCTTACCTACATCCTCGGCGACTGCGAGCCCAGGGTGCTGATTCATGAAGATGTGTTCGCGGACTCCGCGCAGGCGCTGCAGGACGCTTGCGGCGTCGGTCATCTGCTGGAACTGAACGCGGACGGCGCGGAGTCGACCTTTGAAGCGGCCATGGCCGAGGCTGAGCCCATAGAGCAGATCGCAGACGTCACTCACGACGACTTGTGGACGATCATGTACACCTCGGGAACCACGGGTCATCCCAAAGGCGCCATGATCACCTACGGTATGACCTTCTGGAACGTGGTC
>JAHEEG010000167.1 GCA_024640825.1 Gammaproteobacteria bacterium | reverse complement strand
CGTTGCAGAAGGCGAGGTCCACCGGACCCTCCGCTGCCCAGATGTCGTCGAACAGCGTATCCACGGCAGAGCGGTCGGTGGCGTCGCAGCGCACGGCGCGAATCTGCCCCAGCGCGGAGAGCTCGCCGACGGTGTCGGCGGCGATGCTCGTGTCGAGGTTGGTGATGATGACTCTGGCACCCTGTCCCAGGCAGGCGCGGGCCAGCCCCTTGCCGATGCCCTGGGCGCCACCGGTTACCAGAACGGTCTTGCCTTCCATCGTTTCCATTTCTCGGGCCCCTCCCTACAAGGCGGCTGATATTAGCGTTATGATCTTACCCGTCGTTAACCA
This sequence comes from Gammaproteobacteria bacterium, assembly GCA_024640825.1. Classification (GTDB taxonomy): domain Bacteria; phylum Pseudomonadota; class Gammaproteobacteria; order Pseudomonadales; family Azotimanducaceae; genus UBA7803. The sequence goes on along the minus strand of JAHEEG010000167.1, from coordinate 7,469 downwards.
GGCAAAGAATACCCTTATGGCCGAAGCAATCAGAGATCTCGATCCGGAATCCATGGTGCGGTCTCCAGGACTCACCTATCAACAGCTGCTCGACCAGGATACCCGCCCCGTGCCGGACGTGCTGCGCCTGCAGTCGCCGAAGGATCTGGGTAATGCGGACATATCCATTGAGCGCTACATCTCCAAAGACTGGCACGACCAGGAAGTAGAGCGGTTGTGGAAACGCGTCTGGCAGTTCGCCTGCCGCGAGGAAGACATTCCAGAGCCGGGCGACCACTACCGATACGACATTGCGGGCATGTCATTCCTGGTGGTACGCACCGAAAACGGGGACATCAAGGCGTATCCCAACGCTTGCCTGCACCGCGGGCGCATGCTCAAAGAGTTCGACGGCCACGCCTCGGAACTGCGCTGTCCGTTCCATGGCTTCGCCTGGACTCTGGATGGGTGTCTGAAGGATATCCCTGCCCGCTGGGACTTCCCGCACGTGGACGATGACCAGTTTGCGCTGCCCGAGCTGCCTACGGCGACCTGGGCCGGCTTCGTGTTCATCAACCCGGACCAGAACTGCGCGCCGTTCGACGATTTCATCAAGGACCTGGCGGACCAGTTCCAGCGCTGGGACCTGGGCAAGCTCTACAAGCAGGCGCATGTGGCGAGGATCATGCCGGCCAACTGGAAAATTGCGCAGGAGGCCTTCTGCGAGGCCTACCACGTCAATGGTACCCACCCGCAGATCATGAAGAGCCTGGGTGATGTCAACAGTCAGGTGGACGTATGGGACAACTGCGCCAGGGTAATCACGCCGTCCCTGACGCCGAGCCCACTGCTCGGAGATGACCTTAGCGATGAGGACATCGTTCGCGCCATGCTGGATATTCCCGAGGGTGATCCGGTGCCGGAGCTGCCCGAAGGCATGTCGCCAAGGGCCTGGAGCGCGGCCATGAGCCGGGAGGGCCTGCGCCCTGATGCCGGCGATCTGGTGGACGAGTATTGTGATGCCGAATTGGTGGACAACCTCGACTACACCCTGTTCCCGAACTTCCATCCCTGGGGTGCCTTCAACAGGATTGTCTATCGCTTCCGGCCAAACGGCAACGATCATCGCTCGTCCATCATGGAAGCGATCATGCTGGCGCCGTTTCAGGGTGAGCGGCCGCCGGCGGCCAAAGTTCAGTGGCTGAAAGACGACCAGCCCTGGTCAACGGCGCTCGGATTCCTCGGCAAGGTGTTCGATCAGGACGTCTTCAACATGCCGAAGGTGCAGATGGGTCTGGAGTCCACCTACAAGCCGGGAGTAACCCTGGCCAACTACCAGGAATCTAAAGTTCGCTGGCTGCACCACAAGCTCACGGAATGGGTCGAGGAGGGAAAATGACCGCGCGAAGCACCCGGCATCCATTCGACGGCGCGCTGTACGAGCTGCAGCCCGATGGAAACATCAAGATCACCGATGGTGATAGACAGGGGTTGTTTGGTCCTGACGGCCAGTGGATCTCCGGTGAGCTTCGGCACAGCGACCCCCAGCTGTGCGTCTGGGTAGGTAACAACCCGGAGCTGGAGCAAGCGGCCGCTTCGGATTCGCACCTCGCCGCGCCGAAGACAAACCGCAAGGGCCACCCGCTTGCGTAGCACGCAAGCCGGGCGGGCCCCGCGCTGGATGCGGCCGCGCTAGGATGCGTCGGCGCCGCCACCGAAGAAGATGTCGTGGAATTCGTCTCTGGCGTTGGTTCTCGGGAATGGCTCGGTCGGCACTGGCCGGTCCAGAAAAGCGCACAGCGGCGCCCAGCCTTCGCGGACGTCGAAGATCAACAGGCGGTCCGGCTCGATGGCTGACTCTACTTCCCGGGTGTGGCGTTTGAAGGCTTCGACCCCGTGCTCGGGATCGTCCAGGATGCCGTTGAATGCGGCCTTTACCACCAGTTCCGTGCCCAGGTTGCCCTTCTCGGGATCGATGCGCCCGCTCGCTAAGCCTTCCTGAATCACCTTCAGGGTGGTGGCTGTCATGCTCTGGTACCAGGCCAGGGGATCCCTAACGGTTAGAACGACCTTGGCCCGCGGATAGTGCTTCGCGAGCTCTCGGTAGAAGTGACAGGCCGGCCAGTCCACGGTGGCCCGGTAGCCTTCCAGCAGGGTTTCCCAGTCCACGACTTCGCCCCGGCTGACCCGGCCGGCCGCCGCCATCCAGAGATCGGCCTCACCTGGATTCTGCAGCACCTCAATCATGTGGTGGCATTTGACGTACCCGAGATGCTCCAGGGCGGCCTTCAGGGACAATGTCCCCGTGCGCCCGTAGCCGGCGCCGATAACGGAAAGCGTCATTCGTTCTCCTCGGACTTTCCATCGCAACCCGGTAATCGATACCATGCTGGAAAGTGAAAATACAAGTATCGTAAAACATGGACCTGTTGCTGATCCGTCACGGTCTGCCCCAGCACATCGAGAACACCGACGGTCGCCCCGCGAACCCGCCGCTGTCCGAACGCGGGCGTCAGCAGGCTCAAAGCATGGCCGACTGGCTGAGCGGCGAGCCCATCGACCGGCTGTATTCCAGCCCCATGATACGCGCCAGCGAGACCGCGCAGCCCCTGGCCCGCAGGCTGGGTCTGGAAATCGAGCTGGACCCGGGCGTTGCCGAGTATGATCGCGACGCCAGCTCCTATGTTCCCGTGGAGCGGCTCAAGGAAGTGGACTACGACCGCTGGTTGCGGCTCATGCAAGGAGAAACCGACACTGATTTCGAGGCGTTCAGCGGCCAGGTGATCGCCGCGCTGGAAGCAATCGTTGAGCAGAATCGCGGCAAGACCGTGGCGGTGACCTGCCACGGCGGGGTGATCAATGTCTGGACGGCGCACGTCATCGGGTTCCGGCCCAGGCTTTTCTTCAATCCGGATTATACCAGCATTAATCGCTATCTCTGTGCCAGCTCCGGCGAGCGGTCGGTAAGGACGCTTAACGAGGCGGTGCATCTGCGTGATGTTCAGGGCTAGGTGTCAGAGACGCGAGCAAGGGGGCGGCCGTGAGTAATCACCTGTTGCACGACCTCGTCCGCCGTCTGCGTGCCAATGTTCGTGACGACACACCGGACCTTACCGATTCGGTGCTCAGGGTCCCCGCTTCCAGCTACCTCGATCCGGCTCAGTGGGAAAGAGAAATCGGCGAGATATTTCTCAAAAAGCCCATGCTCGTGGCGTTGAGCTGCGACATACCCGAGCCGGGTGATTACATGAGTTTCTCCCTGGCCGGGCGACCCATCCTGATCGTTCGCGGCGATGATGGTCTGGCCCGGACGTTTTTCAACATCTGTCGGCACCGGGCCGCTCAGGTTGCGACTGAATTCAGCGGCAATGCTCGGCGATTCACCTGTCCGTACCACTCCTGGAGCTACGACCGTCAGGGCCGGCTGGCAGGCGTGCCCGGCCGGGCGCAGTTCGGGGAGATTGAAGCCGAAGGCCTGACAGAGTTGCCTGCGGAGGAGCGCGCAGGGGCGATTTTTGCCGTGCTGACGCCGGGTGCAGAGCTCGACCTGGACGCCTGGCTGGATGGCATGGCGGACGCTCTCGCCGCGCTGCGGCTCGACACCCTGCACCCCTACCGCAAAACCTCTGTTCTGCAGAGCCCCAACTGGAAGCTGACCGCGGACGGATATTTGGACGGTTACCATCTGCCCTATCTGCACAAGGACAGCATCGGCGGCAAGATTCTCAGCAACGGCCATGCGTATGACCTTTTTGGCCCACATGTTCGGTTGAGCATGGCGACTCGACGTATCGAAGAGATTGACAGCGTCGCGGAGGAGGACTGGTATCTGCCCGACTATCTGAGCCTGGTGCACTTTGTATTTCCCAACGTCTCCATCTCCGCAGCCCATGGAGGCACGGCCATGCTCAGTCGGTTGTTGCCCGGCCCATCGGTTGGGGAATCCACCACCATTCAGCATCAGTATTTCCGCCAGCCGCTGGACGAAGAGGGCATGCGCGCGGCCGAGGAAAAGCGTCTGGCCTACGAGAAGGTGGTTCTCGAGGAAGACTACGCGACCGTATTCGGCATTGGTGCCTCCCTGGAGGCGCTGGGAGAAGCACCGATCCTCTACGGCCGCAACGAGTTGGGAAATCAGCATCTGCATCGGGTGGTGCAGGAAATGACCGGGGCGAACCGCCGCCTGAAACTCAAGCCTAGAAGGGGCTGATTGGGTGGGAGACTTTCCGGGGCGGGTGGAAGATCTGAGTGCGGTCTGGCTGTCGGAAGTTCTCGGTTGGCCGGTCAGGGACTTTCGAGTCCGGTCCCTGGGAGAAGGGGTCGGCGTCATAGGCCAGGTTCGCCGCATCGAGCTGGAATCGAAGAATGGGCCGTCCACCATCGTGGCCAAATTTGCATCCCCGGTCACAGAGAATCGGGCGGTAGCAGAAACCTACAACATGTACGGACGGGAAGTGCAGTTCTATGCAGAGATTGCGTCTCAGGTGCCGGTGCGATCCCCTCAGTGTTACTTCGGCGCTTTTGACGAAGGGTCTGGGGATTTCATCCTGCTGCTGGAAGATCTCCAAGGCTACCGGGTGGGGGACCAGGTGGCCGGCTGCACGCTGGCTGAGGCGCGACAGATTCTGTCCGCGCTGGCGGGTCTGCATGCCAGCACCTGGCAGCAGGAATGCTTCGACGACATCATTCTGCACGACAACCCCATGCAGCGTGATGGCATGATCGCCGGCTTTCAGATGGGTTGGCCCGTGGTCCTCGAACAGTTTGGCGATCTGGTACCCGAAGCGGCTCGAAAGGTCGGGGACCGTTATGCTGACAACGTGCCGCAACTGCTGGAGGAAATGTGTCGGGAGCCCGTTTGCCTGAACCACGCCGACGTGCGCCTGGATAATGTATTTTTTGACGACGAGGGCATTGTGCTGGTGGACTGGCAGTCCATCTGCCGCTCGGCGCCGGAGCAGGATGTGGCCTACTTCATTACCCAGAGCGTGCCGAAGGCCGTGCGTGACCGGGAGGACCTGTTGGCCTATTACCATGACGAGCTGACGCGGCGGGGTGTTGGGTACAGCCTGGAAGAATGTCTCCGCCGCTACGAGGTGACGGCTCTGTACCTGCTCAGCTATGCCGTGGTCATCGCCGGTACGCTGGACATGGGCAATGCGCGCGGGGTCCAGCTGGCCAGAACCCTGCTCGATGGCGCCATGAGCGAATTGGTGGCCTTGGATGCTTTCAGGCTGATCCGCTAAATCTGAATTTAGAGATAGATAGAGGAATCATGAGCGACAGCGAAACCCATATGAGAAATGCCCTGCAGGCTCTGCAGCAGAGAATCGGCGAGTCCACGCCGCCAACGGACTGGTTCGAAATCACCCAGGCAAGGGTGAACGACTACGCCGAGGTCAGCATGGATCACCAATGGATCCACGTGGACGTCGAGCGAGCCGAACAGGGGCCTTTCGGCGCACCCATTGCGCATGGCAATCTGACCATCGCCGTGATGGGGCATCTGCCTCGTACCACGAGCGTTCCGGGTCCTCAACTCGAGGGGCACAAACTCAGCATCAACTACGGATTCGACAAGATTCGATTTCCTTCGCCGGTCAAGGTTGGCGCCAGGATCCGCGCAACGAGCACCCTGCGGCGTGCCGAAATCAAAGGCGGCATGATCGAGACCATGAACGAAATCAAGGTTGAAATTCAGGGCCAGGACAAGCCCGCACTGGTGGCTGAAAGCCTCGGACGTCTGGTGTTCTGAGGCTCGACGGGGTCTCAGCCGCGATCACGCCGCTCCTCGAAAGTTCTCAGCGCGCCTCCAGACTGCTCAGAGAGAACCCGGTGGTATGCCTTTGCCGGGAAATGGACCTGGCCAACCCTCGCTCACCATGCGCTTCGGCCACAGGAACTGCAGGCTGCAGCGCGTGATTTTCCACTCGCTATCTATTTTGCCGAAGACCTCGTCGTAGAGCCCGTACCAGATCACCGGGTTGGTGCGTGGGTCCGGTTCGTGCACGATGTCGATGAGATAGGTACGGCTGACTGCCGTTGCGGGTCCGCTCAGTTCCACCCACTGATTGGTGGTTGCGTGAATGCCGTCATAAGGAATGGCATCCTTGAAGACCTCGTGATAGTTGGTGCGGATCTCGTTGCGCCCGTGCCAGGTACCATAGGGACCAAACTCGCAGACGGCGTCCTCGGCGAAGATTTCCGCCAGGCCGTCGACGTCCCTGCTGTCCATGAGTTGGGAATAGAGCAGCTTTACTTTTCTAATTTTCTCGATTTCCAGCAGAGTGCGCAGTTCTCGGATTTCTTCGGCTGTGAAAGGTCCTTCATTCATGGTCTTCTCTCCGGTGAGCAAGTGGGGTCTGATCTAGCGGGCCAGGTAGCCCCCGTCGATGGCAAAGGTAGCGCCGGTAGTAAAGCTTGCATCTTCACTCAGCAGCCACATTGCCGCCTTGGTAACCTCTTCCATACGGCCCAGACGGCCGATAGGATGCAGCGCTCTCATTTCCTCCTCGAGCCCCGGCGTCTGGGTCATTCCCCACTCCAGCATCTCGGTGTAGATGACCCCCGGCGCCAGAGCGTTGATGCGTATGTTCTGGTCGGCGTAGTCCAGCGCTGCCGCCTTTGTCAGCCCGACGATCGCGTGCTTTGACGCGACGTAACCCACGCCGCCGGGGGTGCCCCCCAGGCCGGCTACTGACGACATGTTGACGATGGCGCCCCCGCCGCGTTTGAGCATCGCGGGAATGGCGTGCTTCATGCACAGGAACATGCCGGTGAGGTTGATATTTATGATCTGGTCCCAGGTGTCCTCATCGTAGTCGGCCAGCTTTGTCCAGGCCTCGCCGGCGATGCCCGCGACGTTGTAGGCGAGATCCAAACCACCGAATTCGCGTTGCGCAGTCTCGACGATCTTTGCCACATCCGCGCTTTTTGAAACATCCGCCGTTACGAACACACCCCGACCCCCTGTGGCACGCATCTCTGTGAGGGTTTGCGCGCCTTCCTCCTCGCGGCGTCCCGCAGCCACCACGTTAGCGCCGGCGGCGGCAAAGGCGACGGCCGCGTGCTTGCCGAGTCCTGAAGTGGCCCCGGTCACCATGATCACCTTGTCTTCGAAACGCTTGTCCACGTGACTGCTCATTGCCAATGCTCGTTCCTGTCCTGCTACTGGGTGCTGTTTCTGGCGAAGCTGGCGATGGCGTCAGACATTTCTTCGTAGGATGCGCTAAGGGCCTGGGCGATCTGATCCAGGTCTGCGCTCTGCGCGCCATCGAACTCTCCGCGCCAGTGAAATTGACAGCGGTCGGCAGCAATTTTCGTCACAGATACCTCGGCGCGATATTTCACCATCCCCAGCGGAGAGCCTTCCATCAGGGTGTAGGCCAGGATCCGGCGGGCGTCGTCCCGATTGTCGAGGCGCTCAGCGAAGCGTCCCATGTCGGGGATGTTCAGTCGACGCACTGTTCCGGCGCCTTTGCCTTCCAGGG
>JAHEEG010000166.1 GCA_024640825.1 Gammaproteobacteria bacterium | reverse complement strand
CCTGGCGCTGAAGCCGGCCTGCGCATTCTCAGCGAGGTGAAGCGTCAGATCGGAGTGCCCGTGCTGACCGACGTTCATGAAGATACCAACATGCAGGAAGTCGCCGAGGTCGTGGACATCTTGCAGACGCCGGCGTTTCTCTGCAGGCAGACCAACTTCATCGTCAGCGTCTGCAGTCAGAAACGCCCTGTAAACATCAAGAAAGGCCAATTCCTGGCTCCCCTGGATATGGTGAATGTCGTTAACAAAGCGCGGTCCACGGGCAACCAGCAGATCATGGTTTGCGAACGCGGTGCGAGCTTCGGTTACAACAACCTGGTCTCCGATATGCGCGGTCTGGCGCTGATGCGGGACACAGGTTGCCCCGTGGTTTTTGACGCAACCCATTCCGTGCAGATGCCCGGTGGGTTGGGCAGCGCGTCCGGTGGCCAGCGGGAGATGGTTCCGGTGCTGGCGCGCGCGGCGGTCGCGGCCGGCATAGCGGGCCTTTTCATGGAGACGCATCCGAATCCGGCGCAGGCACTCTCTGATGGCCCGAACTCCTGGCCGCTGCACCTGGTCCGGCCGTTGCTGGAGCAGCTGCAGGCGCTGGACGCGGTTGCCAAATCCCGACCTTTTCTGGAAGACAGTATCGATTCGGAGTAGCAATGCCATGAGCAAGATTGTCAGCGTTCGGGCCCGGGAAATTCTTGATTCCCGAGGCAACCCTACGGTCGAAGCCGACGTTGTTACGGACAGTGGAAACCTTGGCACGGCCTGTGCGCCGTCCGGTGCCTCCACCGGTTCCCGAGAAGCGCTGGAATTGCGGGACGGCGATGCGTCCCGCTACCTCGGCAAAGGGGTCGCTGCCGCCGTCTCCGCCGTTAACGGGGAGATCGCTCGACGCGTTTCTGGTATGGATCCTGCGGATCAGAGGTCGCTGGACGAACGACTGTGTGAGCTGGACGGCACGGAAAACAAGGGGCGTCTGGGCGCCAATGCGATCCTGGCCGTTTCGCTGGCGGCGGCCAAGGTCGCGGCCCGGGATGCGTCCTTACCTTTGTTCGAGCACATCAACGTGCTGATGGGTGGTGTGGAAATGACCATGCCCGTACCCATGATGAATATCATCAACGGCGGCGAGCACGCCGACAACAACGTCGATATTCAGGAGTTCATGATACAGCCGGTTTCGCAGTCTTCCTTCCGCGAGGGACTGCGTTGCGGCGTGGAAGTATTTCACGCGTTGCGGAAGGTTCTGCAGGGCAGAGGTCTTGCCACCTCCGTAGGCGACGAAGGTGGCTTCGCCCCTAATCTGGGCTCGAACGCCGAAGCGCTGGATGTCATTGCTCAGGCAGTAGCAAGCGCCGGCTACACGTTGGGCGAAGACGTCACGCTGGCGTTGGACTGCGCGGCTTCTGAATTTTACCGGGACGGCCGTTATCAGCTTTCTGGTGAGGGCAAGAGTTATGACAGCACGGGTTTTGTCGACTACCTGGCGGCTCTGTGCGACGACTATCCCATTGTTTCCATCGAGGATGGGATGGATGAGGCAGACTGGGATGGCTGGCGAACGCTTACCGCGCGCATTGGTGAGCGGGTGCAGCTCGTCGGCGACGATCTTTTCGTAACCAATACGCAGATTCTGTCGGAAGGGATTCGCCGGGGTGTGGCCAATGCGATTCTTATCAAGTTCAATCAGATTGGCACCCTCACCGAAACGCTGGATGCCATTCGTATGGCTCACACCGCCGGCTACAAGGCTGTCATTTCTCACCGATCCGGCGAGACGGAAGACACGACCATTGCGGATTTGGCCGTCGCTACCGGTGCCGGGCAGATCAAAACAGGGTCGCTGTGCCGTTCAGACCGCGTTGCCAAGTACAATCGGCTGCTGCGGATAGAGGAGATGCTCGGCGAAGCGGCCGTCTATAGAGGTCGCCGGGAGTTGCTGCATGGGTGAGCTGCCGCGTGTTTGAGCTGCCTCATGTTTGAGCTGCCGCGTGCACGCCTTGATGGAGGGCTGGTTTCGTGCGGCTGCTGATTGCGCTGCTGCTGTTGCTGTTGGTCGCCCTTCAGTACAAGGCGTGGTTTGGCGATGTGGGGTATCTGGCCGCGCGGGACCTGGAAAGTCAGGTCGCGCAACAGCGACAGCGAGCCGAAGTGCTCGCGCAGCGGAATCGACTGCTGACTGCTGAGGTGCTTGCGCTCAAGGACGGGCTTGATGCGGTTGAATCCCGTGCCCGCAGCGATCTGGGGATGATCAAGAAAGACGAGACCTTCTACCTGGTTCCCGACGACGGATGACCTTCCCCTGGCCGCGGACCTGCGCAGCCGCTCCGGTGACAGCGGTGTTCAAGCGTACTGCAGAAGACTTTCGGGTTCGGGAGACCCTGGTATTCAAGCCCAGCGGCAGGGGCGAGCATCTGTATCTGCGACTTGAGAAGACGGATATCGCCACGCCGTTCCTGGCCGACGAGATTGCCAGAGGTTTCGGCGTCGCGCCGGTCGCTGTTGGATATGCCGGCATGAAAGACAGGCATTCGGTAGCGGAGCAGTGGTTCAGCGTTTCCACGGCGAAAGACGCCGCGGCGTTTCCCGGTATCGAGGGGGTTCGACTTTTGAATGCAACTCGGCATTCTCGCAAGCTGCGCAAGGGGCAGCTTGCCGACAATCGCTTCGATATTTGCCTTCGCGATCTGGGAAAAGGCGACTGGGAACGGCGTCTGCAAAGCCTCGTCGCCCATGGCGCGCCGAATTATTTTGGCCCCCAGCGGTTCGGTGGAAACAACCTAGATGCGGCTCTGGCCTGGTTGCCGAAGCGGCGGCGGGTTCGCGTCTCCCGATTCAAGCAGAGTCTTTATCTTTCCGTTTTGCGCAGCTATCTGTTCAACGAAGTGCTCGGAACCAGAGTAGAAGCGGGGAGCTGGAATCGGCCGGTTTTCGGGGAGGTGCTTGAAGAAGGCGCCGAGGTCGCGACGCCTACCGGCCCTCTCTGGGGTCGGGGTAGATCGGCCGCGGTCGGCACCGCTGCGGAGATCGAATCCGGCGCCCTGTTTGCGCACCGAGGTCTGCTGGCGCTGCTGGAGCATACGGGATTAACGCAGGGCCGGCGCAGTCTCGTTCTGCATGCGACGGAACTTGCGTGGCAGCCTCATGAAGGCGGGTTGAAGATCAGCTTCCGGTTGCCGCCGGGGGGATACGCTACCGCGTTGCTGCGGGAAGCCTTTGTCCTGATGCAGCCCAAGGTGCAGCATGAGGTGCAGCATGAGATTCAGCAGTAAGATGCAGTCAGAGAGGGGAATACGGTGAGACAATTTGATCTCGTCGGTATTGGTATGACCTCGCAACGCACCAGAGATCGTCTGGTGCGCCGGCTTCGGGAACGTGGAATCACCAGTGCCAACGTGCTTGGCGCCATGGGCAGCGTGCCTCGACATATTTTCATCGATGAAGCGTTGGCGCATAGAGCTTACGAGGACAACTCACTGCCCATAGGTCACGGTCAGACGATCTCGCAGCCTTTCGTCGTCGCGCTTATGACTCAGACGTTGCTGAATGTGCCGCGGGCCCGGGTGCTGGAGGTAGGAACAGGCTCCGGTTATCAGACCGCTGTTCTTGCCAGCCTTCAGGGCGACGTGAAACGTATCTTTTCCGTGGAGCGCCTGGCCGTGCTGATCGAGCGTGCCGAGGAGCGGCTGCGAGCACTGCGCTTCCGTAACGTGCGTTTCCGTCATGGAGACGGGTACCAGGGTTGGATCGAGGAAGGACCTTTCGACGGAATTCTGGTAACGGCGGCACCGCTTGAAGTACCGGAAGCGCTGCTGGATCAACTGACCGTTGGTGGGCGTATGGTGGTTCCTGTCGGGGGCGGTGATGTGCAGGAGCTGAAGGTCTACGACCGGACTTCGAGCGGCGTGCGCGTAGAAACTGTGGAATACGTGCGTTTCGTGCCCCTGGTCAAAGGTACGCGCTGAGGTGAAGCGGTGAGCCTGCATCAGGATGAACCGTCGCGTACCGGCGTCATGGCCTGGTTCGGGGTCTTCTTCCGGGGTATGGCTATGGGCGTCGCGGAGTTGGTGCCGGGCGTCTCCGGCGGAACCATAGCCTTCGTTACCGGCATCTACACGGAACTGGTGCGTTCGCTGGCTGGTTTTCGCTTCGGTTCGCTCGCGTTGTTGAAAAGCGAAGGGCTGATCGGATTCTGGCGGCACAACAACCTGAGTTTTCTGTTTTTTCTGGGGTTGGGCATGCTGGCCAGCGTTCTGCTTTTTGCCCGTCTGTTTCACCACCTCCTGATGTCGGTGCCCACGGTGGTCTGGGGCTTTTTCTTCGGCCTGATCGCGGCGTCGGTGATCCATATCGGTCGGCAGCTGCCCTGGCGCAACCTTGTCAGCGCGGGCAGCCTCGGCGTGCTGGCCGGGCTGATGTTGCTCACCGTAAACCCCGGCGTTGGGGAGCCCGCCGCCTGGGCCTATTTCTTCGGCGGTATGGCGGCGGTGTCTGCCTGGTTGCTGCCGGCCGTATCGGGCAGTTTTCTGCTGCTGGCGCTTGGCCTTTACGAAGGTGTGCTGGAGGCCCTCAGTCAGGGTCACATGGTCATTCTGCTCATGCTTGCGGGCGGATGTGTCGTCGGCCTGCTGCTGTTCTCGCGACTGTTGTCCTGGCTCATGCATGCTTATCGCGAGCCGTTGCTGGCGCTGCTGACCGGTTTCATGGCGGGTTCCCTGGTCCGCCTTTGGCCCTGGCGCCATGATGGTCAGCTTTTCTCTCCCCAGGGATTCGAGGCGGTGGCGGGAGAACCGGCACTGCTGGGCGGTGTCGTGCTTGCGATCGTCTCCGGGGCTGGGGCGCTATGGCTGCTTTCCTGGCTGGAATAGCCTTCGAGCGCCTGCGGCTCACAAAGCGCCTGCGGCTCACAAAGCGCCTGCGGCTCACAAAGCGCCTGCGGCTCACAAAGCGCCTGCGGCTCACAAAGCGCCTGCGGCTCACTGAGAGTCCCCGGCTCGTAGAGAGCTTTCGGCCTCTGTTGCTGGCCATCATTTGGGCCGCCTTTTCGGCCACCTTTGTGGCCGCGTGCGTGCAGCACGGCCGTCCCCCGGTATCGGATCGCTCGCCGGTGTTCGGGCAGCGGCCGGAGTACTACGTCGTCCAACGGGGGGATACCCTTTATTCCATTGCCTGGCGCTACGATATCGAGCACCGTCGTCTGGCGCTGGCCAACGGCGTTCGACCGCCTTACACCATCTATCCCGGCCAGCGCCTGCGCCTGAGCGTTTCTGCAACGTCCGGTTCGACGTCGGTTGGACAAGCGAAGGCTTCGCCCCGTGTTACGCCGGGCAACAAGCAGGCGCCGGAAGTCGCCAGCAGTCCGTCCGCACCAATTCTGGCGATCAACTGGCAGTGGCCGACGAAGGCCCCGGTGGGAAGAGCTTTCGGGCGGGGCAACAAAGGTATCGACTATCGTCTGCAACCCGGCTTGACCGTGCAGTCAGCGGGCAGTGGTGATGTGGTCTATGCTGGAAAAGGGCTTGGCGGCTATCGCTACCTGGTGATCGTCAAGCACAGCGACGTCTTTCTCAGCGCCTATAGTCTGAACGGCGGCTTGCGCGTCAGGGAAGGCCAGCGGATTAAAGCTGGCGCCGTCATTGCCGATACGGAGCGTACAGGGCGCACGGCCGGAACGCTGCACTTCGAGATTCGCAAGGATGGCGAACCCGTTGACCCGACGTCAGTGATTCGCGGCTGAATCCGACGGCGCGCTTGATCCTTAGCCTGGAGAAGGGATGATCTATGTCAGTTGAAGAACTCACGAAAGAAACCGCGACACGTGAAGCCGGTACAGTGGGTCGGTCCAAATCCACGGAAGCGGCATGGGAAGCTGCCGCCGCTCTTGAGAGCGAGGTGGAGCGTGGGAGCGAGGCACCCGATGCAACGCAGCTCTATCTGAAGGAAATTGGCTACGCCCCGCTGCTGAGCGCGGACGAGGAGCGTCACTATGCCCGACTCGCCCAGGCGGGAGATCCTGCAGGGCGTAAGCGGATGATCGAAAGCAATCTTCGGCTGGTCGTCAAAATATCCCGGCGCTATCTGAACCGGGGGCTGGCGCTCCTTGATCTTATCGAGGAAGGAAACCTAGGGCTGATTCACGCGGTCGAGAAGTTCGATCCCGAGAGAGGATTCCGCTTTTCAACCTATGCGACCTGGTGGATACGCCAGACGATCGAGCGGGGCATCATGAACCAGACCCGTACCATTCGTCTGCCCATCCACGTGCTCAAGGAGATGAACCTGTATTTGCGGGCTGCTCGGGAACTGTCCCAGAAGCTGGATCACGATCCGTCACCCGAGGAGATCGCGGCGCTCATCGACAGACCGGTGGGCGACGTGCGGAGGATGCTGGGACTCAACGAGCGCGTGGACTCGATTGACGCCGTGCGCGACCCGCAGGATCGGAACATGCTGGAGATGGTGCCGGATGAAGGCTCGCCGGACCCGGCGGCGGAGGTTCAGCACGACGAAATTCTCAGCCACCTGGACGGACTGCTTTCGGAGCTGTCGGACAGGCATCAGGAAGTGCTGGCGCGGCGATTCGGGCTGCGCGGTTACTCGCCTGGAACGCTCGAGGAAGTGGGCGCAGAAGTGGGTCTGACCCGGGAAAGGGTACGACAGATACAGGTCGAAGGCCTCAAGCGGCTGCGTCGGACGCTGGACGCTCAGGGCCTTGATATCGGACAGATATTCGGCTGAGTGGCTCGCGGAAGCTCGGCGGAAAGCTTCGGCGCCCGTTCAGCGCTCCAGCAGTTCCCGTTTGTCTGGTTTGCCGTCCCAATCTTCTGCGTCCGGCAGCGGGTCCTGCTTTTCGGTGATGTTTTCCCAGCTCTCCGCCATCTCGCGGTTGATCTCCAGGAAATCCTGCTGCTCGTCGGGCAATTCATCTTCCGAGAAGATCGCATCGACCGGACATTCCGGCTCGCACAGCGCGCAATCGATACACTCGTCCGGATGGATGACCAGCATGTTCGGGCCTTCGTAGAAGCAGTCTACGGGGCAGACTTCCACGCAGTCGGTATATTTGCACTTGATGCAGTTCTCTCCAACAACGAAAGTCATGATAGGCAACCCGTATCCAGCGGAAGCCGGGTATTCTAATGATATTCGTGCCGCTGTCGAGACGTTATGATGGTCGACCTGCCGGCCGAAGGAAATCCGTTTCCCGTTGACCGACTCATCCGCCCTCGGGCTCTGCCCCGCCGCTGTCCGGAGCCTTCAGCGGGTTGGGAGCCTTCAGCGGGTTGGGAGCCTTCAGCGGATTAGGAGCCTTCGTCTCGTAAAGAGCCTTCAGCTGATAAAGGGTCTCCAGAGCCTGTCGGGGGGTCAACCCGTCCGGGTCGATCTCAGCGAGGCGCTCCGCGGCAGCCCCGGTTGACCTTGGCTCCCCCGGACTGTCGGGCGTCTGCGCAGAGGAACCTGACGGCGTGGAAACCAGGAACAGGTCCGGTTGAACGGCGTCTTGAACGCTCTGCAGTTCGAGGTCCTGCAACTTCTGCCTTGCTGCGTCAAGAACCGGTGCCGGTACGCCGGCCAGGCGTGCGACCTGAACGCCATAGCTCTGGCTTGCCGGGCCGGGTTTCACGCTGTGGAGAAATACGATGCTGCCCTGGTGTTCGGTGGCGGCCAGGTGAACGTTTGCGGTATCGGGCAGCTCTTTTTCAAGGCCGGTCAACTCGAAGTAGTGGGTTGCGAAAAGGGTAAAGGACCGGCGCTCGCGAGCCAGAAAGCCAGCCGTCGCCCAGGCCAGCGCCAGGCCGTCGTAGGTACTCGTG
>JAHEEG010000292.1 GCA_024640825.1 Gammaproteobacteria bacterium | reverse complement strand
TTGTGTTTTCGTCCTTTGTTCCTCGATCATGGGTTGGGCATCCGGCGAGCGGTTTCTCTGTTTTTTCGCTAGAAAAAAGGCCAACCTGACGGTACTGCATCAACAGCTACTATCAGACCAGGCCTAAAGCCACCCGGCGACCGCGTTATGGGCGATCATCCAGCCTCTTCCCCTGCTCCATTTTCTTTCTCAGGAAGGCCGCCTTATCCGCCTCTTCTGATGCATGATAACGACGGGCATCCTCATCACGTTCAGCCAGGCGATTGGTCATCTTCCGGGCCGAGTAGAACGCTTCCTTGGACATACGATCCCGATCACGCTGACGTGCATAGCGCTTGAGAGCTCCGAGAGACGCTTTTACCCATGCGTTATCACCCGCTTCGCTTTCTGCCTGGGCTATCAGTCGATCAACCGCATTCCAGTCACGCCGCAAGGCGCACTCTCGCACCTCTCGCTGTAACGCTGCGACACGGACCTCCTGCATGCGTGCGGTTACGCGTTGATCGGCCGGGATCGCTGCCCAGGCCACAGCAGAAACCCGGGGTAAGCGCAGGGTGTAAGAGCGAGTATCGGATGAATTGCTCTCAATATCCCTGAAGCTGAGAGCCGCGGTGAGTATCTCCTGGTCCTGGCCATTTTTCGTATCCGGCAAATCAGCAGGCACGGTGAGCTTCACCAATGCCCAGGCTTCACCCCCGTAAGCCAGGTCAGGCAATTGCCACGTATCCGTCCTACCTATACAGCGGTAGTCGTTGAGCAGCTCAAACTGCACTCCTGCTGGGGCCGAAAGCATAAGCCTCAGGTCACGGGCGCAAAGCGCCGACATCAGCGAGAATTCCTCCTGAAACGGGTCGAGAAGATCTTCCGCCGACTCGCCGTAATAGCTTTGTCCGCCGCCGGCTCTGGCCATCTCCACCATCAACTCCTCATTGAAACGGTGCCCAAGACCATAGGTAGATGTACTGACACCAGATTCGAGCATCTCTGTGACGTGGCGGGTTATCGCGCCCACGGCAGTCAATCCCTGGTTTGCACAGCCGTCCGACAGCAGGAGAACGCGCCCGAGGCTATCTCCCCTTTCGGCAGCCAGTACTTGCCTGGCTCCCTCGTGCCAACCGTCAAACAGAGCGGTCGACCCGCCGGATCGTACGCCATCGATTGCATCGCGAAACATAGCCTTGTCCGCGACGGCAGTGGAAGGTATCAGAACGTCTACTTCGCTATCGTAGACGATAACCGAAGCGGTATCCCGGCCATCCAGTTGCTCGATGATGTAGGTCGCACAACGCTTGGCTTGCTCCAGCGGTTTGCCACTCATGGAACCGGAGCGATCCAGCACCAGGGCCAGGTTGAGGGGAGCGCGATCCGCCTCGATCCCCGAGGGACGCGAGGGTGCCTGTGCCCTTACAAGAACATGCAGTTCTGTACCGTGGTCTGCCATGACCGCTGAGCGGTGGGGCAGTATGTCTAGTTTGATATCAGTCATTTCTATTTCTCCTTTCATCAGGGTTACAAGCCGAATCTGGCCGTGAAGGCCGGTCGTTTGACCTGGAACCTCGCCATTCTCATCAGCAGATTTCCGGCCCAGTCGGGTAGATGCGCTTTCTCAGCGGCATCGGTGCATTCCATGTACAGCGGGCTATCTTCGGACATCTCGCGAACACGATCCTCCGGGTCATCCTCCCAGCTGTTTAAGCTGGAGTTCCTGCCCAGTCGCGCTTCAACGAGATACCTGGCTTCGCTCCTGTACTTCAGGGCCAGTTCGCGGGCTTCTTTCTTGAAAGTCTCAAGATCGCCCAGCGCCTCTGCCATCTTCCAATCGGTGCAATTGCCGCCCCACTCGAAGCCATAAACGGCCTCAGTCATGGCAGCGCCGGCACACAGCAGGACGCCTTTTCGGTGCCTTCTCAGGAACAGGCTATTGACCAGGCAGTGGGGGAGGGGGTCGAGTCCATAGCTCAAAACTTTTCGTCCATAGTGCATCGCCGCAACTGCGTGCCCGGCCTCGTGCCACATGGCAACCCGGTCCTGGTAACGCCCCATCGTGTGCAACCTTGTTGTTAGGTCATTCATGAGATTCTCCTTAATCGGTATGTTCGGGTGGCCTATCTGAAAGCAGCTGGACGTCCTGATGAACGTCTTGCAAACTTTTCCTGTCCGCCCCCAAAGATAAATATCGCCCCAGGCGCGCGCTTTGACCGTCAGTTACAAATGGGTATACTTCGTTCATATATACAGAAAGTAACCGATAGTCATTGATACTCGTGACG
>JAHEEG010000291.1 GCA_024640825.1 Gammaproteobacteria bacterium | reverse complement strand
TTGCACGCGGCCCTGCAGCGCGCCGGCGCGCCGCAAAGGTCGACCGCGACCTCATCCGGCTTCAGGAGGAGTCCTCCGAAAGACTGGGCACGACGGTGGAAATCCGTCCGGGAAAGAAAGGCGCCGGCAAACTGGTCCTGCACTACGCCAACCTTGACCACCTAGACCGATTGCTGCGCAAGTTGCGCTGATCGACCTGGAACGGAACGGCGAATTGTGCATCGCAGCACGTTGACCCAAGGAAACCCCACAGATATACTGCGCGCGCTTTGCTCGGGGCGAAGCCGAAAAACGCCATGCTTCGTGGCCTGAGCAAGCCGATACGCACCGTCCTTCGGTGGCAGCTTTGGGTCACCGCCATCCTGACGCTGGCCGCAGGCCTGATCGCTGGGGTCGACGGGGCGCTTTCTGCTGCGCTCGGGGGCTTGGTGAGCGTGGTGGCGGGCGCGGTTTCGGGCGCAGTGGCCACGAAGGTGCGTGCGGGTTCGGCAGGGGGGGTGATTGTTGCCGCGTTGACGGCCGAGGGTGTGAAGGTCGTGCTCATCGTGCTCCTACTGTGGCTGGTGCTGGCGACGTACGATGCGATCGCCGCGCCTGCGTTCTTTGGATCGTTCTTCGTGACGATCCTCATTTTCAGCATGGCGTTTTTTGTGCGCGAATACGACTGAACAAATGTCAGCCGCCAAAGACTTCAACGCAACGGATTACATCCAGCATCACCTCACGTTCTTCCGGCCGTCCGGTGGCGGGGATGGCTTCTGGACGCTCAACATAGATACGGTGGTGACGTCGATCCTGCTCGGCTGTCTCGGGCTCGGATTGATCTGGTGGGTGGTGCGCGGCGCGACGTCTGGCGTGCCCAACCGGCGCCAGGCATTCGTCGAGCTGCTCATCGGATTCGTCGATGATCAGGTGAAGGGACTTTTCCAGCACGGCGACCGGAACAAGTTCATCGCGCCGACCGCGCTCACGGTGTTCGTCTGGGTGACGCTCATGAATGCCATGGACTGGCTGCCCGTGGACGTCGTGACCGGCGCGCTGCAGCTCGTTGGGCTACACGAGTGGCGGCCGGTGCCAACGGCAGACGTCAACGCGACGTTCGCCCTGTCGATATCGGTACTCCTCCTGTCGATCTACTTTGCGATTGCGTCCAAAGGGCTGGGCGGCTGGGTCAAGGAACTGTTCTGCGCGCCCTTCGGCACGCACGTATTGCTGTGGCCCGCGAACTTCCTGTTCAACATGGTCGAGTACGTATCGAAGACGCTGTCGCACTCGCTGCGACTGTTCGGCAACATCTACGCCGGCGAGATCCTGTTCTTCCTGCTCTGGCTGTGGGCGGCCACCGGCCTGGTGGGCACCTTTTTCGGATTTCTGCTCGGTGTCGGCTGGGCCATCTTCCATATCCTCATCGTGCTGTTGCAGGCCTACATCTTCATGATGCTTACGGTCGTCTACATTGCGATGGCGCAGGAGCATCACTGATTTCGACTCAACGCACCAATTTCGCCCGTGAAAGGAAATTGAAATGGAAAAGCTTCAGTTGCTAGCAATGGTTCAGGCCTATACCGGCATCGGCATTGGGCTGATGGTGGGCCTGGGCGCCGCCGGCGCCTGCATCGGCGTGGGCATCATGTGCAGCCGCTTCCTCGAGGCCGCGGCGCGCCAGCCCGAGCTCACCAACTCGCTGCAGGGCAAGGTGTTCCTGCTGCTCGGCCTGATCGACGCTTCGTTCATCATCGGCCTGGGGATCGCGATGTTCTTCGCCTTCGCCAGCCCGCTCGCCACCCCGTTCCGCTAGCCGCCGGCGTGGCGGCTGCTTCGTCCCTGAGGGGAGACGCATGAGCTTCAACCTAACGTTGATCGCGCAGATGCTCGCGTTCGCCGCATTCATCCTGTTTACGGTGAAGGTCGTCTGGCCGCACATGTTGCGCGCAATCGAGACGCGACAAAAGACGATAGCCGATGGTCTGGCGGCGGCCGAACGCGGACACCGCGAGCTCGAAGATTCCTCGCGACGCGCGAGTGAAGCGATCGCCGAGGCGCGGGACCGCGCGGCAGAGGTCCTCGCGCAGACCGATCGGCGCGTTGCGCAACTGATCGAGGAAGCAAAGTCCACTGCCCGGGGCGAGGGCGACCGCGAAAAGGCTGCCGCAAAGGCTGAGATCGAGCAGGAATTCGCGCGTGCGCGCGAGCAGCTGCGAGACCAGGTTGCGGCGCTGGCGATCGCCGGCGCGGAGAAGATCTTGCAACGCGAGGTCGACGCCAAAGTGCACGCGGATCTGCTCGATTCGATACGCCGACAGCTGTAACGGCGAGAGATCGG
>JAHEEG010000165.1 GCA_024640825.1 Gammaproteobacteria bacterium | reverse complement strand
CAAGGCCTTCCAGCTCACCTTGGCCCGTGCCTCGGAAGAAGCCAAGGCAGGACAGAGCGACGGCAACCTGGCCAGTATGTTCAAGTACTACGGCACCGAACAGAACAAAAGAAAGTACGAGCTGCTGCTGGAGACTATGGGCACTCGGGCCCTGGGCTGGGAAGGTGACGCTTTCGCGGATCGAGAGCTGAGCACGACTCGACAGTGGTTGCGCTCCAAGGCGAATTCCATCGAGGGCGGCACCAGCGAGGTACAGCTGAACGTCATCGCCAAGCGGGTGCTGGGACTGCCCGACTGACGGCGCCAGCAGAACCCATGACGGCAACCTCATCGCGACGTGGCCTTATGGCGTAAACTGTCCGGGCAACTGGACTTGCCGTCGGAGACCCAATGGAAATGATCATCGTTCTCGTCGTCCTGGCTGCCCTGGTGTTCTGGGTCATTGCCATCTACAACCGCCTGGTGACGCTACGCAATCGCTACCAGAACGCATTCTCGCAGATCGAAGTGCAGCTCAAGCGGCGCTACGACCTCATCCCCAACCTGGTGGAAACCGCCAAGGCCTATATGAGCCATGAGCGGGAAACCCTGGAAGCGGTCACTGCCGCCAGGAATCATGCCCTTGCCGCCTTGCAGGCCGCGGCTGGCGATCCGGCAAACGCCGATGCCATTCGGCAGCTGGCCAGCGCCGAGGGTGCCGTCGGCGGCGCCCTGGCGCGATTCAACGTAGCAGTGGAGGCCTATCCCGATCTCAAGGCCAACGAGAACATGATGCAGGTGCAGGAAGAGCTGGTGAGCACGGAGAATCGCGTTGCCTTCGCCCGCCAAGCTTTCAACGACCAGGTAACCGAGTACAACATCTACAAGCAGTCGTTCCCTCCGGTACTGCTGGCAAGCACTTTCGGCCACGGGCCTGACGCCGCGCTGCTGGAATTCGAGGATCGAGCGCAGATTCAGGCGGCGCCCAAAGTCTCGTTCAGCTGACCGCCTGAAAGCCCGGCAGAGCGCTCGACTTGGATTTCTTCGGAGCCCAAGATCAGGCCCGGCGTAAGACATGGCACCTCGCAGTCCTGTTCGGCGCCGCGGTGCTGAGCCTGATTTTTCTCACCAATCTGCTGGTGGCCCTGGTCTACGCGTGGACGACGAGCTATGCAAGGCTCCAGCCCATGAGCATCAAGGGGCTGCTGAGCAACCTGCCGGCCGAGTACTGGGGCTGGATAAGCTTCGGCGTCATCGGTGCCGTGGCGATAGCCAGCCTGTACAAATACGTTCTGCTCCGCGGCGGCGGCCGGGCTATCGCCGAGTCCCTGGGCGGCACGCCGCTGACCCGCGACATCGCCGATGCGGCACAACGGCGGCTGCTCAACGTGGTAGAGGAGATGGCCATCGCTTCGGGCGTTCCGGTGCCGCCCGTCTACCTCATAGGGGAACCCAGCATCAACGCGTTTGCCGCCGGCTTCTCTCCCGACGATGCGGTAATCGGGGTGAATCAGGGCACCGTCGATCATCTCAGCCGTGATGAGCTGCAGGGGGTAATCGGCCACGAGTTCAGCCACATCCTCAACGGCGACATGCGGCTGAACCTGCGATTGATGGCCGTGCTGTTCGGCATTCTGTTCATCGGCCTCGTGGGACGGGGTCTGCTGCACGGGGTGGGACAGAGCAGCCGACGCAGTTCCAGCCGGAGCAGCAGCAGCGGCGCCCCGGTGCTGGCGCTGGGGGTCGGCCTTCTGGTAATCGGCTACGCGGGCACCTTCTTCGGCAACCTGATAAAAGCGGCAGTAAGCCGCCAGCGGGAGTTTCTTGCCGACGCATCATCTGTGCAGTTTACCCGCAACCCCGACGGGCTCGCGGGCGCCCTCAAGAAGATTGGCGGGCTCAGCGTCGGCTCCACCATCCGGACGGCGGCGGCCGGCGAAGCCAGCCACATGTTCTTTGGTCAGATCAGGCCGATGTTCCTGAATCGCTACATGGCGACCCATCCACCCCTGGAAGAGCGCATCCTCGTCATCGAACCGCGCTGGGACGGTCAATATCCGGTCCTTACCATACCCTCCAGAGCGGACCGAAATCCCGACCAGCAGGCGGCCGCGACCGCTTCAACCGAGCATCCCGGGGCCGCTAGTTTCGCAGAGACCGCCGGCGTTTCTCAGGCCACGGGCCCTGCAGGTAACGCTTTGCTGGTCATGGCGGGGCCCGACGAGATTACCCAGGCGGTAGGTCAACTGACTGAACACAGCCTCAGCCAGGCCCTTCAACTGATCCATATCCTGCCCGCCGATCTGCGGGACGCGGCGCATGACCCGTTCGCCAGCCGAGCCATCTTCTACGCTCTGGTGCTGAACGAGGAGGCGGACATCCGCACGCGGCAGCTGGACCTTATCGACGCCTATGCCGAGGCAGGCGTACCGCTGGAAGTGCTGGGTCTTTATCCCAGACTCCGCCAGCTGACCGAGCCGCCGACGTTGGTTCTGGTGGAATTGGCCATGCCCGCGTTGAAGGAACTGTCCCGGCCTCAATACCAGCGTTTCATGGGTAATCTGCGGGCGCTGATCAGAATGGACAGCCGCATCGATCTGATGGAATGGGTGCTGTATCGGGTACTGATCAAGGAGCTTAGACCCCATTTCGAGGGCACAACCCCGGTACGCGCGCGCTACAACCGTGTGGAAGACCTGGCGGAGTCCGCGAAGATTCTCCTCGCTGCCCTGGCCCGCCACGCTGAGGAACCGGAAGCCCTGGCAGCGACGGGTCAGGTCCCTGCCAGCGTGAGCGACGCATTCGCAGCGGGAATGGCACAACTGGCCCTGGAACCGGAGCCCCAGGAAGGCACGAGCGCGGCACCGCATCGGCCTGCTTTTCAGGCGATCGAGCCGGACAATCCGTACCTGCTGGCAGATGACCCGAACTTCACTTCTCTCAACAACGCTCTGGGCAAGCTTCGCGCGCTCAAACCCCTGCAGAAGCCCCGGCTGATAAAGGCCTGCGCAGCAACGGTTCTGGCCGACGGTGCCGCCAGCGGCCGTCAGGGCGCTTTGCTGCAAGGCATCGCGGCAACGCTGGACTGCCCGCTGCCCCCCTCCATCTACAGCAACGGGGAATGCGGAGGTTGAAACACGGCTTGTCTCCAACGCTTCAGCCACTAAAATACGTCTTTCCGCGAATCCCAGGCACATGCCAGAACCGTCCCCGCAGGCCTTAAAAGGCGGCTCGACCCAGCTCGCCGCGCTGGACCTCGGTTCCAACAGCTTTCATCTGATGGTGGCCCAGGAAACCGGCGGCCGCATTCAGGTTATCGACAAGCTCAAAGAGATGGTCCGTCTGGCCGAAGGCCTGGACCATGAAGACAACCTGAGTGAACCTGTCATCGTGCGAGCGCTTGCCTGCCTAGAGCGCTTCGGACAGCGGCTGCGGGAGCTGCCTGCCCGGAATGTGCGGATCGTTGCCACCAACACCCTGCGCCGGGCCAATAATGCCAACGATTTCCTGCGCCGCGCGGAGGCTGCCATAGGGCACACAGTGGAGGTCATCTCCGGACGGGAGGAGGCTCGACTGATTTATCTGGGGGTTGCTCACGCCCTCGAGGACGACCACGACCGACGCCTGGTGGTAGACATCGGCGGCGGCAGCACGGAGATAATCCTGGGACATCAGTTCCAGGCCCAGCGAACCGAAAGTCTGTATATGGGCTGCGTCGGACTGTCGCGAACCTATTTCGGCGACGGCAAGATCCGTGCAAGCCAGTTCAAGGCTGCAGTGAATCACGCCAAACAGGAACTCGAGCCGATGCAGCGGGCCTACAAAGCCAGCGGTTGGGATACTGCGGTCGGCGCATCCGGGACCATCCTGGCGATCCAGCAGGTCCTGCAGAATATGGACCGCGACCAGAATGGCATAACCCGCAACGGCCTGGAGCAGATCCGAAAATCGCTGCTGCAGGCCAAGCAGCTGGAAAATATCTCGCTGTCCGGACTGCCGGCGGAACGCGCGGCGGTATTTCCCGGCGGGGTGGCCATCCTGTATGCGATTTTCGAAGCCCTGGGCATAGAGCTGATGCAGGCTACCAGCGGCGCGCTGCGGGAGGGTGTTGTCCATGACCTGCTGGGGAGGGTACATCAGCAGGACGTTCGTGACACAACGGTGCGCGACCTGGTCAGTCGTTATCACATCGATGAAAAACATGGCCGAAAGGTCCGGGAAACCGCCATCAGCCTGCTCGCCCAGGCCGCCGACGCCTGGCAGCTGACCGATCCCAACGACAAACCCATGTTGACCTGGGCAGCGGAGCTGCACGAAATCGGTCTGGACATTGCCCACAGCCAGTTTCACCGCCATGGCGGATATCTGCTGCGCTACATGGACATGCCCGGCTTTTCGAGCTGGGATCAGCGTCAGCTGGCCGCTCTGGTACGGGCGCACCGACGAAAATTCCCGACGGATGAGGATGCCTTCACCGGCAGTGACGGCCGGAAAATGATCCGTCTGGCGGTACTGCTGCGTATCGCCGTAGTGCTGCACCGCAACCGCGGCTCCTCCCCGCTGCCTCATATTGGGCTCAAAGTCTGCAATGACGGCCTGCGACTTTCGTTGCCCACCACCTGGCTCGAGCGTCACCCGCTGACTCGTCTGGACCTGGAACAGGAAGCTGGTTATCTCAAAGCCGTGCCGCTCCAGCTGAGCATAAAAACCGACTGAGCCGGAGGTTTTTCAAGCGCCACGCGGATAACCGCTCAGCTTGCGGACAGTTTCTCCAACAAAAGCTCTTGAGCACAGCGCCGCTTGTTTGCAGGCGCCCTTTGTTGGACATAGGTACCGCTCTTTTGCAGCACCCAGGACTGGCAGTTGTCTTCCAAATAAAGCTGGCAGTCGGCCATTATACGGCGCGCCAACAGATCATCGAGAACTGGAAAGCAGGTTTCCACCCGATTGAAGAAATTCCGTCCCATCCAGTCGGCGCTGGACAGGTACAAGCCCGGGTCGCTGTTCTCGAAGTAGAAGACCCGGGTGTGCTCGAGAAAGCGGCCGACGATGGAGCGCACCCGGATGTTTTCCGAAACCCCTTTGACCCCCGGCCGCAGCGCGCAGATGCCGCGGACTACCAGATCCACCTGGACCCCCGCCTGAGAGGCTCGGTACAGAGCTTGTATAACCTGAGGCTCGATCAACGAGTTCATTTTGGCGAAAATCCGCGCCGGTTTTTTCCGCCGTGCTGCTTCGATCTCGCGGTCGATGTACGCCAGCACGGATTTGTGCAGGGTGAACGGTGACTGCAGTATCAGCTTCAACCGGGAGGTCTTCCCCATGGACGTCAGCTGCTGGAACAGCTTCTGCACGTCCTGACCGATACCGTCGTCGCAGGTGAACAGGCCGTAATCGGTGTACAGACGCGTGGTCCGGGTATGGTAGTTGCCTGTGCCCAGATGCACGTACCGCTTCAGACTCCGACCCTCGCGCCGGATGACCATGCCCATCTTGGCATGGGTCTTGTGCCCCACCACACCGTAAACTACCTGGGCACCCGCTTTCTGCAGGTGATTGGCAAGCTCGATGTTGGCCTCCTCATCGAAGCGGGCCCGCAGTTCGATGACCACCAGCACCTCTTTGTCGTTGGCTGCCGCCCGAGTGAGCGCCTCCACGACGGCAGATTCTGTGCCCGTGCGATACAGAGTCTGGCGGATGGCCAGCACCTGTGGATCGGCCGCCGCCTGGCGGAGAAAGTCGACAAAGGGCGCGAAAGACTCGAAGGGATGGTGCAGCAGCACATCGCCCTGACGGATGGCTTCGAACATGTCTTCCGCCTGGCGCACCCGCTCGCAGATGCTGGGCGTAAAGCCCGGATATTTCAGCTCCGGCCGGTCCACCAGATCGGGAACGGCAGAAAGACGCATCAGGTTCACCGGACCATCGCAGCGGTAAACGTCTTCCCGCGCCAGATGGAACTGGGCAGAAAGAAAGGCCGCAAGATCATCCGGACAGTCATCGGCAATTTCCAGACGCACGGCGTCGCCGTAGCGGCGCGACGAGAGCTCTCCCTCAACCGCTCGCAGCAGATCGTCCACCTCTTCCATGTCCACGAACAGATCGCTGTTGCGGGTGACGCGGAACTGATAGCAGCCGGAAGCGCGCATGCCCGGGAACAGCGCCTCCACGTGATACTCGATAATGGTCGACAGCATGACAAACTCGTTAGGCGTTTGAGCGCAGGAGTCCGGCAGCCTGACCACCCGGGGCAGCGACCGGGGCGCCTGCACGATGGCCTTGCCCAGCTTGCGGCCGAAGGCGTCTTCTCCTTCCAGGTCGACGATGAAGCACAGGCTTTTGTTCAACGGCTCGGGGAACGGGTGCGCAGGATCGAGCGCCATGGGGCTGATCACCGGGGCGAGCTCGCCTCTGAAATAGCGGGTCAACCACTGCTTCTGCTTGGTGTTCCAATCGTCCTCTTCCAGTAGACGAATACCCTGGCGGTCCAGCTTTGGCAGAAGCTCGCGATTGAGCACCCGATACTGTTCGGCCACCAGTTCCGGCACCACATCGTATACCTGGCGCAGCTGCTCCGAAGGGCTCATGTTGTCAGGGCCGCGCTGGGTCGCGCCGTAGGCCTCCTGCTGCTTCAGACCAGCAACCCGGATTTCGAAGAACTCATCCAGTACGGCGCTGGCGATACAGAGAAATCGCAGCCGCTCCAGCAAGGGCACGCTGTCGTCTTTCGACTGCGCCAGCACCCGCCGGTTAAACTCCAGCAGAGAAAGTTCCCGATTGATGTAAAGCTCAGGATTGGTGAGCTGCTCGTCATCCATGGCTACAATGCGTGCCTTTCGCTGTGCGCTTTTAGTTGAGTGTTTTCGTTCAACCGAACGTTCAAGCTTATCATGCCAGTATTTCGAGTTTGTTATGCGCCAGCGCGACCAGGTATACCGAGACCCTAAAAATCAGATCGTTGATTTCGCCTTCGACGACAGGGTAGCCGACGTCTTTCCCGACATGATCCGGCGTTCCGTACCGGGCTACGAGACGGTAATTCCCATGGCCGGCCTGCTGGCGGCGCGTCACTTACAGCAGACGCCCGACGTAACCGCGCGAGCTTACGATCTCGGCTGCTCCCTGGGCGCCACGACCATGGCGCTGCTCAGGGCCTTGGGCAACGATGCCTGTGAAGTCTTGGCGGTAGACAATGCCGAATCGATGATCCAGCGGGCTGCTGCCAGCATCACCGATCCGCGCGTGCAGTTTCTCTGCGCGGACGTGCGCGGACTCGATTTCAAACCCGCAGGCGCGGTTCTGCTGAACTATGTACTTCAGTTCCTGCCTACCGATGATCGGCTCGAGCTCCTGCAACGAATCCGCAGCGCGCTGGCGCCAGAGGGTCTGCTCATCCTCTCGGAAAAAATCCACTTTGACGACGCCCAGGACGACGCCTTCTACAACGCCGTGCATCTGGATTACAAGCGCGCCAACGGCTACAGCGAGCTGGAAATCAGTCAGAAACGCAGCGCCCTGGAAAACGTCATGATCATCGATACGGAAGCCGTTCACCGTAAGCGCTTTCGGAACGCCGGTTTCACCCGGGTACGCAAGTGGTATCAGTGTCTCAACTGGGCTTCTTTCCTGGTCAGCCCGTGAATCTGGAAACGCTGCAGGCAGCGTTTCCAGAATGGCGCAACCTGACGCCCCAGGTGGTGGGGCGGTTCGCGCCCGACACCCACGGCGACATGCCACGCTGGCAGGCGGCGCTGGCCCGGTTGCCGGACCTCACCGTCTCCGGCAGATCCATGGGTGACAGAATCACCGTTCACGGACAGGCGACGGCCGACCAGAGAACCTACATGGTGGAGGCTCTCAGAGTCCTGCATCCCTGGCGCAAGGGTCCGTTCTCCCTATTCGGCGTGGACATCGACACCGAATGGCGGTCCGACTGGAAGTGGCGGCGTGTGCGCCCGCATCTGGCGCCGTTGACGGGAAAGCGGGTACTGGACGTTGGTTGCGGCAACGGCTACTTCGGCTGGCGGATGCTGGAGGCCGGGGCCGATCTCGTCGTCGGGGTCGACCCCACCTTGGTTTTCTGCCTG
>JAHEEG010000030.1:28625-29028 GCA_024640825.1 Gammaproteobacteria bacterium | reverse complement strand
ATTTACCCTGAAGGCAGCCGGGCCGGCCAGGCCGATCCGGAAGTGGTGAGAATCGTCGAGGAAACCTCGGCGGAGCTTGGCATCACCCGCCGGGAAATCAGCGACGAGGAAGTGCTCAAGCGTTGCCTGTATGCGCTGATCAACGAAGGTGCGCGTATCCTGGAAGACGGCATAGCGCTCCGTCCCTGCGACATCGACATCGTCTACACCAACGGTTACGGTTTCCCGGACGTAACCGGCGGCCCAATGTTCTGGGCCGACAAGCAGGGGCTGAAAAGCATCTACGAGGGAGTTCTGAAGTTTCGCGAGGCGTATGGAGATTTCTGGACCCCGGCCCCGTTGCTGGAACGCCTGGCAAAGGAAGGCAAAACCTTTGCGAGCCTGCAAGGCTAGGGCTGCAAAG
>JAHEEG010000030.1:0-28615 GCA_024640825.1 Gammaproteobacteria bacterium | reverse complement strand
GAAACCAGTCAGATACACCGGCCCGCCGCCAGTCGTCCGGGCCGCACCAAACATCATCCGGGAGGGATACCGTGAACGAGGAAGGCAGCCTGGCCCTGTTCTGCGATTTCGAGAACGTCGCCCTGGGCGTGCGCGACGCCAAATACGACAAGTTCGACATTCAACCCGTTCTGGAGCGTCTGCTGCTGAAAGGCTCCATCGTGGTCAAGAAGGCCTATTGCGACTGGGACCGCTACAAGGAATTCAAGCCTTCCATGCACGAGGCCGCCTTTGAAATGATAGAGATCCCCCACGTGCGTCAGTCCGGTAAAAATTCCGCCGACATCCGCATGGTGGTAGACGCCCTGGACCTCTGCTACACGAAGGAGCACATCGACACTTTCGTCATCATTTCCGGCGATTCGGACTTCTCGCCCCTGGTCAGCAAACTTAGAGAGAACGCGAAGACGGTGATTGGCGTGGGGGTAAAGAATTCCACCTCGGACCTGCTGATGAGCAACTGCGATGAGTTCATTTTTTACGACGATCTGGTTGCTAAAAAGAAACCCACAAGAAAGCGCACCCGCGCAAAGCCCAAGACGAAAGCCGTCGCCGCAAAATCGGGCAAGCCGGAGAAACCGGATGATTCCGCTCAGGAGGATCTGTCCCAGGAAGGGATCGACCTGGTTCTGGAAACCGCGGAAGCCCTCTACGCCGAACGTGGGGAGCGCGGAAAGCTGTGGGGATCTATGATCAAGCAAACGCTCAAACGCCGGAAGCCGGGCTTCAACGAAAGCTTCTACGGCTTCAGCTCCTTCAGCGACCTGCTGGAGGAGGCCCAGGCCAGAGGCGAAATGGAGCTTGAGCTGGACGAGAAATCTGGCGGATACATCATCCGCGCCGTTTCCACCCGGGAATAGTGGGACCACCCTCGAATGGATCTGCGTCGCCGACGCTACCATAAACCTGGCACCCCACCAGGGACCTACGACGTTGAGCAGACTCGCAGCGCACATCCTTCACACATCGGGATTACGGACTACGATGCCCAAGACTTGAGATTGAGCGAAGGGCTAGAGGCCCTGGACCAACCTCCCACACTGGCTAACCGCTGGATTCGGGTAACTGGCGCACCTTCGCTTGACGTGCTCGCTTCGCTGGAACGGCGCTTCAACATCGACCCTTTGGTTCTCGAGGACGTGGTAAACAGCGGGCAGCGGCCTAAATTCAACGATTTCGATCCGGATGTGTTCCTCACTCTGTCCGTTCCCCACGATACCCCGACCGGAAAGTTCCAACAGCTCAGCATCTATGTCGCAAAGGGCCTTCTCGTCACCTTCATCGAAAGTGAAGGTGATCTGTTCCGGCCGATCGAAGAGCGGCTGTCGCGCAGCCGCACCAACATTCGCCAATCGAGCGTGTACTATCTCCTGTACGCCATCTTGGATCTGGCGATCGACCTCCTGTTTCCGCTACTCGATGGCACCGCCCAACGTCTGGAAGCCTTGGAAAGTCAGATCATTCACCATCCAACCGACGCGGCACTGGTGGATACTCACCGGTTCCGCAACCAGCTTCTCTTCCTGCGGAAAATTGCCTGGGCGACCAGGGAAGTGGTCAACGAGTTGCTGCGCCATAGCGATACACAGGAGACTGCTGCCATGAGGCCCTATCTGCAGGACACCTACGATCACATCGTCGGCGTGATCGATCTGGTGGAAACCCAGCGCGACATCTCGACAAATCTGGTGGAGGTCTACCTTTCCGTGATCAGCAACCGCATGAACGAGGTCATCAAGCTGCTGACCGTGATCTCCACGCTGTTCATTCCAGCCACCTTCATCGCCAGCATCTACGGTATGAACTTCAACCGCAGCGCAGGGCCTCTGAACATGCCGGAACTGGACTGGCCTCTAGGCTACCTGTCAGTCCTGGGACTCATCGGGCTATCCATGATCGGCATGCTGATCTATTTCTGGAAAAAGAAATGGCTGTGAGAAGTTGATCCTGCAACAGCAGAAACGGCGCAGTAGCGGCGCAGTAGCGGTAAGTGAATCCTGAGCTGGGGGTGCCGATTGCTGCCTGTCTGGCCAGCGCATCGATAGTCGGCCTCACCGTGGGTTTCGGTTCTCAGGGTATGGTTCAGGACCTCGTGAGCCGCCTCACGACTATCTTTTCGGAGCCCGAGTGCAGATTCCCAACCGCCCGGTGACTAACATTATCAACTATCCCAGGAGATATCTGCGCTGCATTGCGGACGTTACACTGGCAACTGACAGTGCGTACCGAACTGAGATGGCCCACGCGGTGCAGCAGATGGCTTTGGGCGTGTATAAACAGTTCCCCGGAATAGTCCTGTCACCGCCGTCCATTGAGGGACAGCAGCTCAGCGCCCAAGGCAGGCACTATCTGCGGATCAAGTTCCGCATCCGGCCAGGCCGAGGAGCACCCATAGAGGAACCCTTCCGCCAGGAGGCCGTGCATGGCATGAGGGAGTTCGATCCCGATTATGACGAATGGATGGTAGCCGTTTTCTACGAACTAGAAGACCGGAAGAAAAGCGCAAAACTCCGTTATCAACCACCCCCGGAACAGAGGCAGAGTAATTGATGGCGCGCAAGCACAGAGAAAAGCACCGTACCCACCGCGTCGGCTGGCTGCGGGCAGCAGTCATGGGCGCCAATGACGGCATCGTCTCCACCGCGAGCCTGCTGGTGGGCGTAGCTGCCGCGCAGGCTTCCCATGAGGGCCTGATTCTGACAGGCGCGGCCGGTCTGGTTGCGGGGGCCATGTCCATGGCTGCAGGGGAGTACGTCTCGGTCAGCTCCCAGGCGGACACGGAAAATGCAGATTTGGAAAGGGAAGCCAGGGAACTCGAAACCGACCCGGAGCACGAGCACAAGGAGCTTGCCGGCATCTACGAGGACCGGGGGCTGCATCCGGGCCTGGCCAGCCAGGTCGCCGAGCAGCTGATGGATCACGACGCCCTGGCCGCACACGCCCGGGACGAATTGGGCATTTCATCGGTGATCCGCGCCCGTCCCCTGCAGGCAGCCCTGACGTCCGCCCTGACCTTTTCCATTGGTGCGGCGTTGCCGCTGCTGGTGACGATAGTGTCGCCGCTGAATTCCGTGGTGCCAGCCGTTTCGGCTACCTCTCTCGTGTTCCTTGCAGGACTCGGCGCGATGGCAGCCAGAACTGGCGGCGCCGGTATGGTCAAAGGCGCCGCCCGAGTGACACTGTGGGGCGCGCTCGCTATGGCGGCTACCGCCGCTATTGGATCTTTCTTCGACGCGGCGCTTTGAAGCATCCGTACCCAGTTAGGCCAACTCCGACAGCGGCAAATACAGGCCCGTGAATCGACCAGTAGACTCTTTTACCCGAGACCCAGCTCCGCTAACCTGAAATTCTGGGGAATATCATTTGTCAGGAGATCCGACGTGACCAAACTCACCACCATCGAGGGCATCGGCCCGGCCTTCGAGGAAAAACTCAATCGGGCGGGCGTAACCAGCTGCGAGCAGTTGCTGGAGAAAGGCGCCACCAAAGAAGGCCGCGACGAGATAGAAAAAGCCAGCGGCATCGATCACAGCCGCATCTCACGATTCGTCAATCATGCGGATCTGTGTCGAATCAAGGGCGTCGGTGGCGAATACGCAGAGCTTCTGGAGGCTTCAGGCGTCGACAGCGTACCGGAGCTGGCCCAGCGAACCGCTGAGAATCTGGCAGCGAAGATGGCCGAGATCAACGAGGCGAAGCAGCTCGTTCGCGCGCTCCCCTCCGTCAAAGCTGTGGATGAATGGGTGGCTCAGGCGAAAAGCCTGCCACGGGTAGTGACCCACTAACAAGTTGCCGCGCAGGCCATCTGCGCGGCCCAGACCGGCTCAGCCTTTTTTAAAGACCCCCTCGGCAAGCGAACCCAGCTTGTTAATCTGCAAATCCCCGAGGCCCAGTCCCTTGAGAGACTCAACGAGCTCCGGCGCCGCACCAATCAGATCTCCAACGTTCATCGGTCGAACCTCCCGGCCAAAAAAATCAGACTGCTATTCAAGCAAGCCACGCGGCATCGCGACAGACCAGAGCGAAGTAGTTAGAAAATTGAATGCCACATACAGGATACTCTGCTTTCTCGGCCGCCTCGCCGATAATCGAGTTGCAATCCAGTAAGCTCACCTGGCTGCTTCATAAAGACGCCCCGGTGATTTTCCCACGACGGCCGACGCAGGAGGACCCCTTTGACTGATTTCACTGTACCCGTAGGCGGCTGCGATGGGGCGCTGATCCAGCAGCTCGGCGTCATGAGCAACCGCCACGGGTTGATCACCGGAGCGACGGGAACCGGCAAGACGGTGACGCTGCAGGTGCTCGCCGAGGGCTTTTCACGCCTAGGCACACCTGTTTTCGCCGCGGACATCAAAGGCGACCTGACTGGCATCTCGCAGCAGGGCAAACCACACAAAGAGATAGATCGACGCCTGTCCCTGATACCGCTACCCGACTATTCCCAGCGGGGCTACCCGACCCTGTGCTGGGACATTTTTGGCGAATCGGGCCATCCGGTTCGAACCACCATATCCGAGCTGGGGCCCCTGCTGCTCGGCAACCTGTTGGCGCTGAACGAAACCCAGACGGGCGTGCTCTACGCCTGCTTCGCGGTGGCCGACGATGAGGGCATGCTGCTGCTCGACCTCAAGGATCTGCGCGCAATGCTCAGCTGGGTTGCCGACAACGCGAAGACGCTGCGAACCACATACGGGAACATCGCGCCGGCATCTGTGGGCGCCATCCAGCGCCGGCTGCTGATGCTGGAAGAACAGGGCGCGGAACAGTTCTTCGGTGAGCCGGCGCTGCAGATAACCGACCTCATGCAGCACGACTTTAGTGGCAACGGGGTCATCAGCCTGCTGTCTGCCGATCGCCTGATCCAGCAGTCGCCGCGCCTTTACGCGGCGTTTCTCATGTGGCTGCTGAGCGAGCTGTTCGAGGAGTTGCCCGAGGCCGGTGATCTGGAGGCGCCGAAACTGGTGCTCTTCTTCGACGAAGCACATCTGCTGTTCAAAGGCATGCCGCAACCACTGCTGGATAAGATCGACCAGGTCGTACGGCTCATCCGCTCCAAAGGTGTCGGCGTCTTTTTCGTGACGCAGAATCCGCTGGACATACCGGAGGCCGTCGCCGGGCAGTTGGGCATGAAGGTCCAGCACGCGCTGCGGGCTTTCACGCCGAAGGATCAGAAGACCATCAGGGCGGTGGCTCAGGGATTCCGGACGGACGGCAGCACCGACATCTCCGCTCTGATCACTCAGCTCGGCGTCGGCGAGGCGCTGGTTTCGTGCCTGACGGAAGACGGCTCGCCAGACTTCGCCAGAAAGACTCTGGTAAAGCCTCCGGAATCCCGTATCGGCCCGATCACCGAAGATGAGCGAAGCACGTTACTGTCCCGGTCGCCGATGAAAGGGAAGTACGACCAGAGCGTGGACAGGGAATCTGCCTACGAGATGCTGGCGGCACGAGCAGAGCTGGCGGCAAAGCGCGAGGCCGAGGAAGAATTGGCAGCGCAGAAAGCCAAGGACGAGCGCCGTTCCAGCAGGCCGGCGTCCCGCCGTCAGAGCGTCGGCGAAGCCATGTTGAAAAGCGCCGCCCGCTCGGTTGGCCGCTCCCTGGGCTCGCGCCTGATTCGAGGAATACTGGGATCCTTGATGAAATGAACGCTTCACGGGCGACTCTGGCCGCGTGCACCGTCGCCATCATTGCCATGGCTTTGGCGTTTACGGCTACCGCAAACCGAACGCCGCCGGATTTTCTGTTGGTCTCAGATCGCGCGGAGTTTCTCGGTGGTCTTTGGGACATCTATCTCGATGGCATCCAGGCACCGCACCCCGGTTTCATTGAAGGGATCCACTACCAGCACAACGAGCCAGAGATCCGATGGGCCATCGACGAAGGCAAAGGGTCTGCTGGATGCCATCGCCCTGGGACAGGACCCGGCGAGCGCCTATCCCCGGGTCATTCGGGAGCGGGCCTGCACATCGCCGCTAGGGTACCGACCCTGAAGCGTCAAACGGGAATCTCCGTGGTGTACTTGACCTGCTCCATGGCGAAGCTTGAAGAAACGTCGTAAAGAGGTGCTATGGCAATGAGCTTCTTGTAGAAGCGATCATATTCAGAGATATCAGACACCAGCACTTTGAGCAGATAATCCACCTCACCGCTCATGCGGTAGAACTCCATCACTTCTGGCAGAGCGGCAACCCCCCTGGCGAATTTTTCCAGCCATCCCTCCGAGTGGTTGGCGGTCCGCACCGTAACGTAGACGGTGACCCCCCGCCCCACCTGCGACGCATCCACCAAGGCGACCCGCTTACGGATGATACCCGTCTCCTCCAGCCGCTTGATGCGCCGCCAACAGGCATTGTGGCTTAGACCCACCCGTTCCCCGACCGCCTGAATGGAAACAGTGGCGTCATGCTGAAGAATCTGCAGAATATGCCTGTCTATTCGATCCATATCCACGAAAAACTCTCTCAACACCTATATTTTCCCAAATATTACCTCTAATAAGATACTAATTGGGAAACTATGCCGGCGTGCCCGGGCTAGTCTTACCTATACCTGCTGACACGCTCCAGATGGGGCCACTTACCGATGACGCAAATTCTCAAAGACTTCCACGATCATCCCGAATCCGTCGGAGAAACCTACGGCGAGCACTGGTGTACTGCCATGAGCTTCGCCCTCGCTTTGATTCGATCCGCCCTCGCCTGCACCGTGCACGCCTTCGTCCCGGGGCTGTGCAAATCTTCCGCCAGCAGCAACGTCAGCGACCTGTACCGACGTATGGTTACTCACCGGCATCGACAGTTCGGCACCGCGAATCAAGAAACCTGCGACGCGTCAAACGCTTCTCCTTCGGAGGCATAGCTCACACTTTTCTGCACTGATCACGGGTCCGTGAAGCAGATCCAAAGGCCGTGTGAAGACACGCACGGTTCCTAGTCCTCAAGCCGATCTAAGGTAGCCACTCTCAGAAAGCGCTGAACGCGCGCGACCAGAGCGGGTGAGGAAAGCATGCCGGACAGAAAGCGAGGGACGAAACAATTGGTGCAGCGGACCGTGTTTCTGGGTCTAGCGCTGTGCTTAGCCACGGCCCAGGCGGCGCCCGGATCGGGCTGGGGTAAAAACCGCACCAGTGGCGGAACCAGTGATGCATCGGCGTACCTCTCATTCAGCGCAGACCCTGCCACCGTGGCCCTGGGGGAAAAGGCGCTGCTGACATGGGCCGGACTGAACGTGCGAAAGTGTTCCGCTTCCGGTGATTGGGAGGGCTCAAAGCCTACCAAAGGCTACTACCAGACCGCACCCATCGATGGGCCGAAAACCTACACGCTGAAGTGCAACAAGCGTGGTGGCAGCGTCGAGAAAACCGTGGTGGTCTCCGTGATCGAGCCGCCGCAAGCGCCGGTGGCTACGACTCCATCCGAGCCGGAACCGGTGCCGGTGGTGGTGCCGGTGGTGGTTTCGCTATCAGCCGCGCCGACGGAAATCGTCTCGGGAGAAACCGCCACACTTTCCTGGTCATCCAGCGGGGCCGACAGCTGTAGCGGATCCCCGAATTTGGGCGACAACCTGCCTCCATCCGGTTCCCAGATCACCGGAGCACTGAGCACGGATGCTTCGTTTACGTTGACCTGCACGGGCAGCGGCGGTAGCGATTCTCAGACGGTTATGATCAGCGTGCTGCCGCCGACGCCAGCTTCCGACCTGCAGTTGAGCACCAGCAACCCTACCGTTAGAGCCGGGGATTCGATAACCCTAAGCTGGTCAGGAACGTCCGTCAGCAACTGCCAGGCATCGGGTGCCTGGTCTGGACCGAAAGCCGCCACGGGAACGGAAACGATCGGCCCGCTGCAGACAGACGGCAGCTTCACGCTGAGCTGCGACGGAACCGAAGGCAAACTGGTCGCCATGACCTCGGTGGTTATTTCCGAAGGCGGCAAGCTGCTCTCCTGGGAGCCCCCGCAACTGAACGAGGATGGCTCGCCCATAAACGATCTCGAGGCCTATCGGATTTATGTCGGCCTGTCGAGCCGCAACTATGCCCAGCCTGTCGAGCTTACCGACACCACGATAAGCAGCTACTTCCTCGATCTGCTGCCAGGCGACTACTACATCTCGATGACTGCCGTCGACATCGATGGCAACGAGAGCGCCTTTTCCAACGAGGTGCTGACATCGGTCAACTGACCCGCGTATGTCACGGAGGTTTGGGCGGGACACTGCACCGGTCGTTGTGAACCTGCAGCCTTCAAAAGGATTGCTGATAGACTGGCGAAGGCGCCCAGCGCGTAACCTCTATCGAAGCAGAGAACTTTTACAGGATGCAGGATCAGCCCACAGCGCGCGAACCTCTGATGTTGGTTGCCGCAACCGCCCTAGTGCTGCTCTGGTCCGGTGTCCATCCTTATGATCCGCTCACGTGGCTCTTGGAGGTTGCACCGGTTCTGATCGGCGTACCGATTCTTCTCCTGACCTATCGCAGCCGACGGCTGTCGCCACTGCTTTACCGACTCCTGTTCATTCACGCGGTCATTCTCATCGTCGGCGGTCACTACACCTACGCTCGGGTACCCGTGGGTTTCTGGCTGCAGGATGCCTTGGACCTGGCTCGCAACCACTATGACCGTCTCGGCCACATCGCCCAGGGTTATGTCCCTGCGATCCTCGCCCGGGAAGTTCTCCTGCGCGCAACCCCGCTGCGACGCGGGGCCTGGCTGTCGTTCATCGTTATCAGCATCTGCCTGGGTTTCAGCGCCCTCTACGAGCTGATCGAATGGCTGGCGGCGCTGATCAGCGAAGAGGCAGCGCAGTCATTTCTTGGTACTCAGGGTGACGACTGGGACACCCAGTGGGACATGTTTCTGGCGCTCTGCGGCGCCGTCGCATCGCTGATCCTGATGTCCGGGCCGCACGACCGTTCACTGCGCCGCATAGGGGTCGCTTGAAAGGTCTCCTGTGGGTCGCTGAAGTAACCAGCGGTTGGCAGCCATCAGTCTGTCGCCGGTACAGCGATCACCTTGCCCTCGCGACGCGGGTCCGCCGCACCCTGCAGACCGTCGTGGGTGACCAGAATGACGTGCAGTCCGGAATTCTCCCCCTGCCGCTCCTCGACCGGATATCCGAGTTCACCCAGCAACGTGGCCACAGGCGCACCGCCCACCACGCCCGTTTCAACCCGCACCGTCGAGCCACGGGCGACGATGTTGGCTCTATCCACCGCCATCTGGGGCGTCAAATCCCACCGCAGGACGCCAACCAGAGTCTTGGCGACATAGGCAACAATGGAATTGCCCCCCGGGGAGCCGCTGACCATCAGCAGTTGCCCCTTGTCGTCAAAGACAATCACCGGGGACATGGATGACCGGGGACGTTTTCCCGGCGCCACCGTGTTCGCCACTGGTTGGCCACCCTTCAACGGTTGAAGAGCGAAATCTGTCATTTCGTTGTTCAGCAGAAACCCGCCGGCCCAGCGCGAGGAGCCGAACGGAGCTTCAACAGTCGCCGTCATGGAAACCGCGTTGCCGAACCGGTCCACGATAGACAGGTGCGTGGTTCCCGCGCCCGCCTGGGTCGTGTCCTGGCCCCAGCGCTGGATGATTGGCTTCCCGCGCAGAACGGCGCCGGGATCTCCGGGCCGGGCCTCTGCTGCAGGATCAACGCGCTCTCGAGCCCGCACGTCGAGATATCCTGAGGCAACGAGATCGTTGGCTGGTACCGCGACAAAATCGGGATCGGCAACGTAATGGTCGCGGTCCGCATAGGCAAGGCGCTGCGCATCCACGAAAGCCGACTCTCGATCGGCTTCTGAAGCCTCGTCGGCCTCGGCGATCAGCCGGTCATAGAGACCGAGGATCATGATCTGAGCAAGACCCGAAGAAGGGGGTGGCATGGAGCAGACCCGCTGCGGACCGGCGGGCGCACAAAGGGGGTCCCGGCGCGCCACCGAATAGGTGGCCAGATCTGTCAGTGCCAGGGTGCCGGGGTTCGGCTCTGCGCGAACCGCGGCGACGATCTGTTCCGCCAGCGCACCTTCGTAAAATGCCCGGGGTCCGTCGGCAGCAATCCGCGAGAGCGTCTGCGCATAGGCCGGATTGTTCCGCAGATCTCCTGCCGACAACGGCTGCCCACCCGGATAGAAATAAGCTGCGGTGGCCGGGTTCTGACTGAGTCGACCTACACCCTGTAACCTTTTGAGGAAGCCTTCAAGCCTGGGCGAAACAACAAAACCCTGCTCTGCCAGCTGAATGGCCGGCGCCAGCAGCATCGGGAAATCCAAACGGCCAAAGGCCTGGTGGCTGGCTTCATAGAGAGCAACCGTCCCCGGCACGCCAACCGCCAGACCGCTCTGCCAGGCATCGACGAAGCCCATGGGCTCACCATTCACTAAAAACATATCGGCGTGGGTTCCCGCGGGGGCCGTCTCCCGCCCATCGAACGCGAAGAGCTGATCAGCCGCGCGCTGGTAGACCAGCATGAAGGCCCCGCCGCCAAGACCGGAAGACTGCGGCTCGACCAGCCCCAACACGGCATGCGCGGCAATGGCGGCATCAACGGCATGGCCGCCAGCGCGCAACACCTCGGCTGCCGCCTCTGCGGCATAAGGGTTAGCCACCGCCACCATGCCCCCGTAAGACCAGCGGTCGAGGGCGACCGGACCCACCCGATCCGATTGATGGGGCGCGCAGGAGCCCAGCAGGAGAACAGCGAGCAAGACACCGACACGGCGCATCCGGATCCCTCAATGATCGATTAAGCCGGACACCATGCCACAGCGTCGTCGCGGGTCAACCGCCGCGGGGCAAGGGAGAAGATGCCGGTCGTTAACCTCTGAGATTCTATCCGTGAGGCGGAATGATTTAACGTCAGAAATTCCTGAAGCTTAACAACCGGCACCGCCTCTCTTTCACACCTATTTCACACCGGCAATCGAATAATCCGTCGCGTCAGGTTTCTGACACCCCCGGGACCGGTCTCTCCCTCCCCTCCCCTCCCCACGGTCCCGGGGGTTCCCCTTCTTACGGGCGCGTCCTTTTTCACAATTCCTGGGTACTGTAATTCCTTCACCCCGAAACCCAGAAGACACGAGCAACCTTGAAATCTGTGATGTAAATCTCGGGCTTACGTGAGACTTACCTATTTTCTTCCGAGACCCACGTCATAGTTTCTGTACCCATCATGAGTAATCTAGCCACTCGATCACATTGAAAAGGCGCGCAAGAGCGCGAAGGTGCGCAAGCGCACAAGGTCCAGGAGGTTACTACGATGAACAAGCGCCGTTCCCCAACTCAAAGAACCCTGTCGGGACTGGCATTGATGCTGTCCGCATGGGCGTTCCAGGCGCCCACCGCGTACGCTGCCTGCGAGTGTCTTTGCGTCGATGGCGCTCCGTACAACGTCTGCACCTCCGGGTTTGCAGGCCAAACGAGGGATACGACCCAGGCCTGCACCGAGGCTCTGGTGACGGACTGTCCCGTACCGGACCCCGTGACGTCAGCCGAGCTGACGCCGACCACGACCAGCAAACCCGCGGCAGCGGCAGCAAACGGGCTCGACTGCAAACCCCGCCAGGTCTATCGCCCCGATCTGGGCCGACACAAGGTTTACAATGTCTGCATGCCGGAAAAGTGGGCCAAAGCCCAGGACAAGCGAGCAGCAAAGAAGGCCGAACTGGTCGCCGCACATCAGGAACGCAAAGGCTGGAAGGGCAACTGGGAAAAGCAGGGCACAGCGCACAATCGCAAGGCGAGCTGGGACTGGCGCGACCAGCAGCACTGGAAGAAGCGGCACGACAAGGACTGAGCCCTTCTAGCGGGTGCGGCAACCGCGCACAGGCTCGTCGACCAGAGCCCTCTCATCACTGACCTAAACGACATCATTCCGGACTGATGATTGGGCCGCAGCCGGCATAAACCGCGGCGGCCTTTTCTACTCCAAAAGCAGCAGCTTGCAGAACGACGCCCTCGAAACCATCATCGAAGCATCTTTCCAGCCGCGAAGTGTCGTATGAAGGTCAGCGACGAAAAGGTGTCGACCAAATCCATAAGTCGATATCCGATACCGGAACTCCCCAACCTGCCGCCGGATATCCGCCAGCGCATGGAAGAAGTGCAGAAAAAATCCGGCTTTGTGCCCAACGTCTTCCTGGCTCTGGCGCATCGACCTGATGAGTTTCGAGCCTTCTTCGCCTATCACGACGCCGTGATGCTACGAGAGGGCAATCTGACCAAAGCGGAGAAAGAAATGATCGTTGTCGCCACCAGCGCGGCAAACGACTGCAGCTATTGCGTCATCGCTCACGGCGCGATCCTGCGCATCCATGCGAAAAACCCGCTGCTGGCCGATCAGGTGGCGATCAATTACCCCGCGGCCGAGCTCGCAGACAGGCAACGGGCCATGCTTGACTTTGCCGTGAAGCTGGCTCGGGACCCCCAGGCGATCTGCGAATCGGACCACGACCGCCTCAGGGAGCACGGCTTCAACGCGGAAGACATCTGGGACATCGGCGCCATTACCGCACTGTTTGCCCTGTCCAATCGGATGGCTCACCTGACAGACATGCGTCCCAACGAAGAGTTCTACCTGATGGGACGACTGCCCCGCTGAGGCGCTGCGCGTGCTGCTTCCGCGGCGGGTCGCACTGGGGTAAGGTCAGCCATCGATTCTGACACGACGGAGCTTGAGCATGCTTTACGACAACATTCTGCAAACCATCGGCAAAACGCCCATTGTTCGGCTCAACCGAACCGGTCCCGATCACGTCGAGATCTTCGTCAAGGTGGAGTCGTTCAATCCGCTATCGTCCGTGAAAGACCGCCTCGCGTACGCAATCGTCAAGGACGCTGAGGATTCCGGCGCGCTTGAACCGGGCCAGACGGTCATAGAGGCCACCTCGGGCAATACGGGGATTGCCCTTGCCATGGTTTGTGCCGCCACGGGGCACCCCTTCGTAGCGACCATGGTGGAAACCTTCTCAATCGAGCGTCGCAAAATCATGCGGGCCCTTGGCGGCAAGGTCATCCTGACACCCGCGGCGGAACGCGGCAGCGGCATGGTTAAACGCGCGGAGGCGTTGGCCGCTGAGCATGGCTGGTTCCTGGCAAGGCAATTCGAGAATCCTGCCAATCCTGCCTACCACGCCAGCACCACCGGACCGGAGATTCTAGAGGACTTCGCCGGCCGCAGGCTCGACTACTGGGTGACGGGCTGGGGCACAGGCGGCACCCTATCCGGAGCCGGTCGCGTGATGAAGGCCGCCAGGCCCGATCTGAAGGTCGTTGCCGCCGAACCAGAGCAGGCATCCATGCTCGCGGGTAAGGCGTGGAGCCCGCACATGATTCAGGGCTGGACGCCGGATTTCGTACCGGCAGTGCTGGACCGCGACGTTCCCGACCAACTGCAGCCGGTGAACCAGGATGTGGCAAAAGAAACCGCGTTGGCACTGGCCCGGGACGAGGGCATTTTTACTGGCGTGTCCGGCGGAGCGACCCTCGCGGCCGCGTTGCACGTTGCCCGCGACGCCGCGCCAGGCAGCGTATTCTGCGTCATGCTGCCGGATACCGGCGAGCGCTACCTTTCTACCTTCATGTTCGAAGGCATCAACGAGGGTAGCGACGACGAGTGGCTGGAATCACTGTAGGAACCGGAACGCGCAAGGCGAGGCGCAAGCGATAAGGGCCGCAGAAGAAGGTCAGAGGCCGACCCATTTTTCAGCCGTTGCCGATGGTCCGGGTACCTGCAAAGGTCCCAGACTGCTCTCCCATGCGCTTTTTCTTACAGGCCTTATTCACGTCACTGCTCCTGATCAGCGGTGGCAAGACTTTTGGGCTGGATATCTATAGATGTACAGTGCCGGGCTCACCGCCACAGTTCAGCCAGTTTCCCTGCTTGCAGGCGCAGGGGAGCCGTACGGTCACCGTTTCACCCGAGGCTTCGTCCAAATTTGTTCAGGAGCGATTTCGTCCTGGAGAGTTGCAAGTCGTAGAGATACCGGCGTTGAGCAGCGGCGAGCAACGGCGTCTCAAACAGGCGCAG
This sequence comes from Gammaproteobacteria bacterium, assembly GCA_024640825.1. GTDB lineage: Bacteria > Pseudomonadota > Gammaproteobacteria > Pseudomonadales > Azotimanducaceae > UBA7803. The sequence goes on along the minus strand of JAHEEG010000030.1, from coordinate 14,548 downwards.
CGCAAGGCAGCCAGGCGGCAGAAAAACCTGCGGGCAAAGCGAGCACGGAACGCCGCTGCGCTGCATCGCCAGCGAGCAATGCGCACAGACCGCTGTCGAAAAGCACGCCAGGGCCTGCAACAGCTAGCTGACCGGAAGCGAAAAGGCTATACCCTCAGCGACGCCCAACGGCTCGAGGAAAACGAGCAGGCACTGAAAGAAGAGGCCAGCGTCAGCTGCTGAATCCACCACTCCCATCGTGGTACGACCGTTGAAGTCTGTTTAAGCTACGGTTTTGCAAATCACCAGACAGGCGAAACTGATGGTAGATACCGCCCAGACTTCAACGTTCAGTCTCGAAACCATATTCAGCCCGGACATCATCGCCGACCCCTATCCCCTGTACCGACAGCTGCGCGAGACCAGCCCCGTGCTGGAACTGCCGGACGCCAACATGGTGGTGCTGACCCGCTATCAGGATGTACAGACGCTGCTGCGTGACAAACGAATGGGCCATGACAACTTCTCAGGATTGTCCGTCGAAGAACGCGACGCACAGCTGTCCAACCCGGCTATCGCTAACCTGGCCCGCACCATGCTGCTGCAGAACCCGCCGGATCACACCCGGCTGCGCGCGCTGGTGGTCAAAGCATTCGACGCGCGCCGCGTGGAGGCCATGCGGACGCGCATCCGCGCTATCGCCAACGAGCTGATCGACGGCTTCCTCAAGCAAGGTGAAGGCGACCTGAAAGCTCTGTTCACCCACCCGCTTCCCGTAATCGTCATCTGCGACATGTTGGGCATCCCCGAAGCGGACAGAGCCGAATTCGTCAAAGGAACCCGCATATCCGGTCGGCTCATCGACCCCAGCCCCATGACCGACGACGAGCTCGTGGATGCCAACCGCAGCTCACTGGAAAGTCAGGCTTATTTTGCCGACCTATGTGACCGCCGGCGTAAAGACCCGGAGGACGATCTCATCACTGCGCTGGTTCAGAGCGAAACCGAAGACGGCAAGCTGAGCAAAGACGAGCTCACGTCCAACATCGCTCTGCTGTTTGCAGCCGGACATGAAACCACCGTAAACCTCATGGGCAACGCGCTCATTGCCCTGTTCCGTAATCCCGATCAGCTGCAGCTGCTGCGCAACGACCTCACTTTGATGCCGAACGCCGTTGAGGAGTTTCTGCGTTACGACAGCTCCGTCCAGCTCACGGGACGTCACGCTATGGAAGTGGCTGACATCGCAGGAATCGAGCTACCGAAAGGCCGCAACGTGATCGCGCTGCTGGCGGCGGCAAACCGGGATCCGGCAGCGTTCGAACGCCCCGACCAGCTGGACATTGCGCGGGAAAAGCTAAAGCCTCTGTCCTTTGGCGGCGGAATCCATCTGTGCCTCGGCGCCCAGCTGGCCCGCATAGAGGCAGCCGAAGCGCTCTCGGCTCTTTTTCAGCGGCTGCCAGATCTCAAGCTAACCGACTATGAGCACCCGGAGTGGAAACAGACCATCACGTTGCGCGGGGTCACGCATCTACCCGCAACCTGGTAAGGCAGGCCCCGCTAGAACGAGTCCAACGACGGCGACCGAACAGGTTCCATCGCAATCGGTGGCCTTGGGAAACTGGGCAGGGTGGAAAAGATCAACCGCCTTTGCGCATGACGCACTTGCAGGACGTCGCGCTTACCCTGCGCTGATCGTTTGTAGCGCGCGCCAGCCTATCGCGAATGTCGCCATTCAGCTCGATCATGTGGCTGCCTCTATCAGCTGTTTCACCGCTGCAACGCCAAAGTGTCCCACGGGTAATCTTTCGCTGACCATTCGCCAGGCGAGCTGCTGGCAGACCTGGTTGGCCGGCGTAGGCACGCCGTGCAATCTGCCAAGCAGCACGATCTCGCCGTTGAGGTAGTCCGATTCTATGTTGCCTGTTCCTCGGACGATGCTCTGCCACGAGGACCCACCACCACGCGGCCGGCCGGGAAGATCCACCATGTCGTAGACGCCTTCATGGCGAGACCGCGTCTCCTCCGCCGAAGCGCAGTCGATACCGGCAGCCCGGTAACAGGCCAGACCTTCCGCGCGCAGCTGCCGGGCAACCAGGTCTGCGCCCTCCGCCATTTCAGTAGCCGCCTGCAGCGCGTTGCCCAGATTCATGAGCAGCTTCGCATACTTCTTGCGCATCACCACCGGATCCGGCTGAGCGCTGAACCCGGCACGCTCCAGGGCATCGGTAAGGACTACCGCAGTTTCATCCACCCCGCCCGGGAAACAGCCAGCATCGAGAATTCCACCACGGCCTTGAGCATGGGTCAGCACCTCGCCGGGCTCCAGATGAACCGCCGGAAGATTAACCAGCATGCCGTAGGTCCGCTGAAATCGGCGCAGCGCCATGCGCTCGTTCGCGACACCATTCTGCGCGCAGACAATGGCAGCCTGCGAAGCGCCAGCGCGCTGCAAATCTTCAAGCGCGGCAATCGTGTGCTGCGATTTCATGCAGAGCAGCACCACGTCGTCCCTGGAAAACTCCAGGGCCTGAGGTCGCGTTACAATCGGCATCTGCAGAACTGCCGTGCCGTCCGGCGCAACCAGCCGCAGCCCGTGCTGCTGCATCACCCGGGCGTGCTCTCCGCGGGCAATGAGCACCACTTGATAGCCCTGCTGATGCAAGCGCGCGCCGATGATTCCGCCGACACCGCCTGCGCCGTAAACTATGAATCTCACTACCCCTCCGTGGCGATCGCACCAAATGACCTTAAACCTGCCATACCTTACGACTGCCCGTCGAGGCCTGCCGATTAACGAAACCCGGATAGTGCCTCTCATGCTTGCGCCATTTGTGCCACTTGGCGCACAGAAAACCAGGGTCTACTTCCGTAGCTTACCCAAGCAGGCAAATTGCGGGACGCCAACGGATGGCTGTGGCTTATCACATCAATGACGACGAAGGACTCATCACAGTACGTGCCGAGGGCGTCGTGGACCCTGAAGCGCTACAGGCCGTGGGTAGAGCAATGCTTGAAGATGCCAGTTTCGACCCGGACTTACCCCAGCTTCTGGATTTTCGTGGGATGCAGGTTGTCGCAAAGCCCACGACCCTGGCTGAATTCAGGCCGTTCGTCGAGGACGAGTTCCGGGAACAGGTACACGGCATAATCGCCGTCGTCATAGACGAAGATCTCGAGACGTCGCTGTGCGCAGACATCTACCGCCTGACCTGCGCAATTCCCAAGGCAGAACTGTTCGAGAACTACGATCAGGCCCTGAAATGGCTCATGCGTCGCGAGTTCGTACCCCGAGCCCCGCTACTGCAGGAGCATTATTCCACCTACGATCGCGGTGATAACGCCCCAGAATAGGTAAGGCCCCAGATAAGCGACAAATCTTGACGCGCTCTCATTGGCGCGAAGACAGGGTTGACTCACGCTGACGTTTTTTGGTCCGTTCATGGACAACTCCCTCACGCGGACTTCCTTTTGGTGTTCAGCACCCTAGATCCTGCTGAGCAGGTAAAGCGGGCAACCGCGGTCGGCGATTGCCTTTCATCCTGCGCAGAAAGCCTCCGGCGGTTTCTGTCGAACCTTTGCCTGGCGCCTTGCCTAAGGTTTTACGCCAACGCAGCGATGACGGCAAATTTTCGACGCGAAATGGATGTATTGGCTTTGTATGTTACGACGCTGCACAGCATCCCAGAAGGCGTGACCCACACCAAGTAGCCAGGTAGTGCCGGCTGCCGAGCCATACAAGCAAAAATGCTCGGAAAAGTGAAAATACTATGGATTGTGAGGCACTAACATATTGATCTGGATCGGGATTTTACCGAGTCACAGTTGGACCACCTGCTGGTGGGGTTTTCTCCGATAGTTTTTGGGTTATAGTTTGCAGCCTCACCAGCCGGCGCTGTATGTTTATACAGTGTAGTTCTCCTCGGCAGGGCGAAGACACGACATGAGCCCGGCTGGTGAGGCCACTCCCCCCCATATTAAACGGCCGTCAGACAACCTCCGGAAGCCGCGCCCGCCACGGGTACGCAGCGTCGGCGACTGCAAAAAACTCGGGATTGAGAAAGGATTCCTTTCGGTTGTATTCGATCGCGCTGCCGTCCACGGCCCAGACGTCGCCGCCGGCAGCCTGCAGCACGGCGTGGGCGGCGGCAATGTCCCACTCCGAAGTCGGGCCAAGCCGCGGGTAAAGGTCAGCTTTTCCTTCCGCGAGTATGCAAAGTTTCAGGGAACTGCCAACCGGGGTTCGCGACACCGCGGGAAAGAGTTCTGCAAGGCTCTCGAGGTAACTCTCCAGCCGTTCTCCACCATGACTCCGGCTCGCCACCACAATCAGTTCCGCATCGTCATTCATCGACCGCCCGCGCATGTCGTGAACGCCTTCGGCATCGTGACGACAAGCCGCCCCCTGCTGCAGATCTCCGGTATAGACCAGATTCTGTGCCGGTACGCCGACGACGCCGAAAACAGGTCGATGGTTGTCTATCAGGGCGATGTTCACAGTGAACTCGCCGTTACGATTGATGAACTCCTTGGTTCCGTCCAGCGGATCCACCAGCCAGTAACGGCGCCATTGGCGACGGGTTTCGAAGTCCGGCGGAACGGATTCTTCTGACAACAGCGGTATGTCACCTGCCAGCGCTGTCAAACCTTCGACGATAACCCTGTGGGCAGCAAGATCCGCCTGGGTCAGCGGGGACTGATCAGCTTTCGTATCCACGTCGAAATCCGTCTCATAGACCTCGAGAATGGCGTCACCGGCTCGGCGTACGATATCGATCAGCGACTGGGTGGCGGCAGCGTCCATAGAGCGATTCTCCTCTTGTTAATTTTGACTGTGAATATCGACGGTAGTCATCGGCGGGATTCAAACACGAGCGATGCGAGCGGAGCCTAACCTTAACCAGCAATCAGGGGACGTACCAGACAAAGCGCGGCAATAGCCCTGGCTTCGCGGAAATCCTCGCTGTATATCAGCTCGTCAAAGCGCGCCAACGGCCAGGGCACCAGCTCCGGCGGTTCAGGTTCGTCCGCAGGCAGACGCTCCGGGTAGAGATCGGTGGCAAGGAAGACGTTTATGGTAAAACCCATGTGACCCGGCGCAATGCTCAACCGCTTGATGAAGCGGATATTTCTGGCGCCCATGCCGATCTCTTCTTTCAACTCGCGGTTTGCTGCATCTTCCAGAGGCTCATCGAGGCCTGCAGCCCCCTTGACCAGAGTCAGCTGCATCTCGTGAAATCCGGCGCAGTACTCGCGAATGAGCAGGAGTTCGTTACGCGCATTCACCGGCACCACCATCACCGCAGCGGTTCCGACCCCAGGCAGACGCTCGTAGGTGCGCTCGACACCGTTGGCGAATCGAAGATCCAGCTCCTCGATGCGAAAAAACCGCGTGGTGGCCAATGGGCGCACCGCCTTGATCTCGGGAACTGCCAACGTTTCTTACCCCGTCTGGTCTCAGGATTGATGGGAAACGTTATTATATAGCCTCAACAGGATACGAAGGGCCCAATGATCCGCTGGGAAACCATCGACACCGTGCTGCTGGACATGGACGGCACCCTGCTTGATCTCCACTACGACAACACGCTGTGGAATCAGCTGCTCCCCACCCGCTACAGCGAAGCCCACCGGCTGTCGGAAGAAGCGGCCAGATCTCATCTTTTCTCTCACATGCACGAGCACCACGGACAGCTGACGTTCTACTGCCTGGATCACTGGGCGGAGTTCACCAGCATCAACATCGTCGGTCTGCACGAAGAGCTGGTGGAACTGATACGCTTTCGACCCAATGCGGAGCGATTTCTACTGTGGCTAAGGAACAACGGCAAGCGATCCCTGCTGGTGACCAATGCTCATCGAGACAGCCTGTCCGTTAAGGATGCGCATTCCGGGATCGTGAGACTGCTGGATGCGCACGTTTCCTGCCACGACTACGGCAGCCCGAAAGAAACCCGAGCGTTCTGGGAAAGCCTGATGCGCGAGCATCCCTATGACCCGGAGCGGACGCTGCTCATCGACGACAACGACAGCGTCCTGCGCGCGGCAGCGGAGTTCGGCATCCGGCACCTGTTTACGGTTCAGCAACCAGACTCTGGCCGCGCCGCCAGGGACGGTCTCAACTTTCCCTCGTTCAACGACTTCCTCGAGATTCTGCCTGATGGTTGAAGCCGATGGCGTGCGCCTCGACCGCTGGCTGTGGGCTGCTCGATTCTTCAAGACCCGGGCTCAGGCAAAGGCGGCAGTAGAAGGCGGAAAGGTCCACATGCTGTCCAAACCGGCCGGACCTGGGCCGGCCGTGCCCGGAGCGTTCCAGGGAAACAAACCAAAAGTGAGCAAAGCAATCAGCGTGGGCGATCTTCTGAGCATTCGTCGCGGCTGGTCCGTGCAAACCGTCCGCGTTACCGGGCTCTCTGAGCAGCGCGGCAACGCGACGGCGGCAGCCGCCCTGTACGCAGAGACCCAAGACAGCATCGAGGCGCGGGAGGCAGAGCGGGCGAGACGCCGCATGGAAAGCGCGGGGCTGAAAGTTCCCCAATCACGACCGACGAAGCGCGATCGTCGAGCGTTGCAGAGACTGAAAGAGACCCCGGGGGAAACATCGTGAGCCAGGACCTGCTGCATCGTTTCAGTTTCTTCGCCGCACCCATTCGTGGCCAATGGGTGCGCCTCGACAGCGTGCTGGACGAACTGCTTGCGCGCCAGGACTATCCACCGTCGGTAAAGGTGCTGCTGTCCGAAATGATGGCGGCGGTCAGCCTCATGGCAGACGGCATCAAATTCCAGGGGGCAGTTGCCCTGCAATCTCGAGGTAGCGGACCTGTAACCACGGCGTTGGCCGAATGCAGGGACCAGGAGCTTCTGAGGGGTATCGCCCGATGGGAAGGCACGATTCCCGACAGCTATAACCAGCAGACGTCAGCAGAGGATCCGACAACCCACTACGGCGAGCTCACCGATCTCATTGGTGAGGGACGAATGGCCATAACGCTGACACCCTCGCGACACGCCCAGGGGGGCGCCATGGACCTCAATTCTTATCAAGGCGTAGTCAGCCTGGAACGTGGCAGCCTCGCAGAAAATCTCGAAACCTACTTCGCCAACAGCGAGCAGCTCCCGACTCGCCTATTTTTTGCATTCTCTCGGGACACCGTCACAGGCCTTCTGCTGCAGCGGCTCCCGGCACCGGACAACGCCACAGAAGTCGAACTGGAATATCAGCGTGCCCTGTGGCGGGAAATCGACATCCTCGCATCCACCCTACGCCCCGAGGAGCTGGCGGTTCTGCCGGTAGAAACACTCCTGAGGCGACTGTTCAATGAGCACGTGCTTACCCTTCAGCCTGGTCGCCCACTGAAATTTTCCTGCACCTGTTCCCGTGAACGAGCGCAAAGCATGCTCCAGGCGTTACCCAAAGAAGAGATTCTGGAGCTGCTGGAGACCCAGGGCATGGTTGACGTGACGTGCGAGATATGCGGCGCCCGCTATGAATACGACCAGCTGCATACGCATCTCATTTACGAAGCCGATGAACCGCCCATACACTGACCCATCCAACCCGAAATCTGCTCGCAACCCCTTACATATCCGATATGCCAACGCCCTCTGCTCTGGCATAATTGCGCGCCACGCTGCAGAAACGTTGAGAACCATGGCCCTGGACATCGAAACGACATCGAAGAACCCGAACAACGTCGATCTCTCCGCTCCTGTACTGGCGGAGTTGGCAGTGCTACGGGGCGAGGGTCGCTTCGCCAGCAACGGTGCGCTGGTGGTGCAAACCGGAGCGCGAACGGGGCGGTCGCCAAAAGACCGGTTTATTGTGGAAGAACCCTCGACCCGGGATTCAATCGACTGGGGCGAGGTGAATCAACCGGTGGACCCCGGCGTCTTCGATGCTCTGTGGGATCGGGTGCAGGTATATCTGGACGACCAGGAAACCTTCGTTTCCCACCTCCACGTCGGGGCAGATCCGGAACACTACCTGCCTATTGAGGTAACCACGCAGACCGCCTGGCATTCACTGTTCGGGCGGGCTCTATTCATCAGTCCTGAGCACCACAACCCGCACAATAAGGAAGCCTGGCAGATCATCAACGCGCCTGGGTTCACCTGTGTTCCGGAGCGGGACGGCACGAACAGTGACGGTACCGTCATGATCAACTTCGCCAGACGTCGGGTACTGCTTGCCGGTATGCGCTATGCGGGCGAAATGAAAAAGTCCATGTTCTCGGTTCTGAATTTTCTGCTGCCGGAAAAAGACGTGCTGCCTATGCACTGCTCTGCGAATATGGGACCGGAGGGCGATGTAACCCTGTTTTTCGGCCTTTCCGGCACCGGTAAGACAACCCTCTCCGCTGACCCCGGCCGCTTCCTGATCGGCGACGACGAGCACGGATGGGGCAAGGGCACGGTATTCAACTTTGAAGGCGGTTGCTACGCCAAATGCGTCAATCTAAGCCGCAAGAACGAGCCGGTCATCTACGATGCCATCTCTTTTGGCGCCATCGTAGAAAACGTCGTGATTGACGAAATCACCCGGGCTCCCGACTATACGGACACCAGCCTTACCGAGAATACGCGGGCCTGCTACTCCCGGGACGCCATCGAAGCGAAGGTACCGGAAAACCGTGGCGGCGAGCCGAACCGCATCATTTTTCTCACCTGTGATGTCAGCGGCGTGTTACCGCCAGTGTCGATCCTGTCCAAGGAGGCGGCCGCGTACCATTTCCTGTCCGGCTACACGGCACAGGTCGGCTCTACCGAAGTAGGTTCCACCGAAGCCTACAAGGCGACTTTTTCAACCTGTTTTGGCGCGCCGTTCTTCCCGCGACCGGCAAGCGTATACGCAGACCTGCTGATCCGTCGCATCGACGATTTTGATTCTCAGGTATATCTGGTCAACACCGGCTGGACCGGCGGCGGTTACGGCATCGGCGAAAGATTCAGCATTCCCGTCACCCGATCGATTATTGACGCGATCCAGTCCGGGGCGCTGGACGGCGTGACTACCGAGCACCTACCCGGCTTCAACCTCACCATTCCAAAGGCCGTGCCGGGGGTGGAAAACCGGCTGTTGAACCCGCGGCACGCGTGGGAGGACAAAGCCGCTTATGATGCGGCCGCTCGGAGCCTGATCGGCAAGTTCACGGATAATTTCAAAAAATACGACTTGCCTCAGGCGATCATCGACGCCGGTCCATCCACAGATTTTTAGAGGCTCTGACCCCACACGGTTGGAGAGGGACCGCCGGCCATGGCCGAAATCGCCATACCTGTAGCGACAGCGATCCTCAAAGCGCTGGAAGGGAACCACGACTTCCTCACGCGGCTGCGCAGGGGGATCGAAAAAGAGAGCCTGCGGGTGAACCCCAACGGCGAGCTTTCCAACCGCCCCCACCCGAAGAGTCTGGGATCGCCCCTGACCCACCCCAACATAACGACGGATTTTTCCGAAGCCCAGCTTGAGCTCATCACCGATGTGCACGAGTCACCAGAAGCCAGCATCCGCCAACTGGAGAATATTCATCGCTTCGTCTATCAGGGGCTCGACGACGAGACGCTGTGGGCCTCCAGCATGCCGTGCATTCTCGGCGCCGACGGTGAGATTCCCGTTGGCCACTACGGTAGCTCAAACATCGCCATGGCGAAGACCGTATACCGTCTGGGACTCGGCAACCGATACGGCCGGCTGATGCAGACAATCTCCGGAATTCACTACAATTTTTCGGTTCCGGAGGCCTTCTGGCCCGTACTGGCAACCGCCGTTGGCGGAGGGCCAACCCAGGATTTTCAGACGCAGACCTACTTCGGCCTGATCCGCAACTTCCGTCGGTTTTCCTGGCTGCTCATTTACCTGTTCGGCGCCTCTCCGGCAATCTGCCGATCGTTCGTCGGCAACAAGCCTCACAAGCTGCAGCCGCTAGATGAGGGAACCTTGCATCTTCCCTTTGCCACCTCCCTGCGAATGGGCCGGCTCGGGTATCAGAGCGATGCCCAGGGCTCATTGCACATCTCCTACAACAGCCTAGATCAATACGCGCGCTCCATGCGCTACGCGCTGACCCAGCCGTATCCTCCCTATGAAAAGATCGGGGTCAAAGTCCACGGCGAATATCAGCAGCTGAACACGTCTCTGATTCAGATCGAAAACGAATTCTATGGCACCATTCGACCAAAGCGCCCTGTTAAATCCGGCGAACGCCCATTGACAGCGCTGCTAAGCCGCGGTGTGGAGTATGTAGAGGTGCGCTGCCTTGATCTCAATCCATTCCTGCACGTGGGCATCGACGAATCGCAGATGCGCTTCATCGATACCTTTCTCCTGTACTGTCTGCTGGCAGATAGCCCGGCCGACAGCGAACAGGAAAGCCAGTTGATGAGCGAGAATCAGTTGGCAGTGGTGGAGCGAGGACGGGAGCCAGAACTGATTCTAAAGCGGGCTAAAGGCAGCGTCAGTCGGGAACACTGGTCACGTGAAATACTCGACAGTTGCCGGCCGCTGGCAGAACTGCTTGATGGAGCCCACGGCGGCGAAGACTATATCCAGGCCTGGGAAGAACAGGTGCGCAAGGTAGAAGATCCCACCTTGACCCCATCAGCACGGATTCTCGACCTCATCACAAGCCAGCGAATCCCGTTCTTCCGGTTCACCATGAACCAGTCGCTGGCCCACAAGGGTTACTTCGACGAGCATCCACTGCGGGACCAGACGCTGGCCAAATACCGAGCTCAGGCGGAAACCTCGCTGGCTGAGCAGCAGCTGATCGAAAACGCAGATACGATCGGATTTGACGATTTTCTAGAAAGCTATCTCGCCGTAGACTGAGAGCCACCGCACAGGCCAATGCATCTACTGACCAACAGTGCCCGGTGAATTTTCTCGCCCACAGCCTGATTCCCGCACTCGCGGCGGAACCTGGACATCCCGATCTCATCGCCGGCGGATTCATGGGAGATTTCATCAAGGGGCCAGTGCCAGAAACCCTGCCCGACACACTGGCGGAGGGCGTGCGCCTGCACCGCAGAATCGACGCCTACAGCAACGCCCAGCCAGAAATTCGCGCAAGCTGTGCAAGATTTCCTAAAGAGCTGCGGCGGTTTGCACCCATTTTTGTTGACGTCATTGCCGACCACCTGTTGGCCAAGCGCTGGGTCCAATTCTGCAACATTCCCCTGAGCGATTTCACCAGCGGCGTGTATCAGGCGATTGAACAACACACTGGGTTGCTGACAGATCGAGGTTTGCGTTTCTTCGAGCATATGGTGGCAGTAGACCTGCTGGCGAGCTATTCCGAGCGGTCCGTGATGATGCGCAGCCTCGGGTCATTGACCCGGCGGCTGAGACGCCCCGCGCTCGACACCGAGTTGACGATCGTCGTGGAGCGTGAGTTCCAGGCACTGGAAGACGATTTTCTGAGCTATTTCCCCGACCTGGTCCGGCATGCCAGAGGCTGGCTGGACGCGCGAGAAACACCTCCGGGCACAGCAGGCCGATAGGCTCAACGCTGAACGATGAAGTTGGTGAACATGACGCCCTCGACGTATGGATTCCCTTCTTCGGTTTCGAGGATCGGCCGCTACTCGGCCAGCGCCTCGGCCCGAATCGCCTTGCGACCGCTACCGGAAGAAACTCCCTGGACGACCATCCGTGTAGAACGCATAGTTGACGCTGCCCGTGCGGCCAGTACCCTTGCCACTCCATCAAAAAGAGAACAGACAAACCGCCATGAAAGCTGTCCTTTGCAATTCCTCCGGCCCGCCAGAAACCCTTGTCATTGATGAGATCCCTGCGCCCGCGCCCGCCGCCGATGAGGTGCTGGTCGACGTCTACGCGTCCGCGCTCAATTTCCCCGACGTCCTGATGATCCAGGGCAAGTACCAGAGCCAACCGGCCTTTCCGTTCTCACCCGGAGGAGAGTTAGCAGGCGTCGTCGCGGCCACGGGCGCCGACGTCAAGGACTTCAAACCAGGCGACCGCGTTTTCGGCGGAATTGGTTACGGCGGCTTTGCCGAGCAGGCAGCCGTCAAGTCGCGATCGCTGCGCCGTATGCCTGAAGGCATGAGTTTTCAGGAAGCTTCTGGGATCAGCACAACCTACGGAACGTCTTACTACGCGTTGAAACAACGGGCGAACCTGCAGCCGGGCGAAACACTTCTGGTTCTGGGGGCAGCAGGCGGCGTCGGTCTGGCCGCAGTGGAGCTGGGAAAAGCCATGGGCGCGCGGGTGATTGCGGCCGCCTCCAGCGCAGAAAAGCTCGCCGCGGCAAGGGCCTCGGGCGCTGACGAGCTGATCGACTATTCGGACGGCGAACTCAAAGAGAAAGTAAAAGCGCTCACCGACGGCAATGGGGCCAACGTTATCTATGATCCGGTTGGAGGGGATCTTTTCGATCAGTGCATGCGATGCATCGGCTGGTACGGGCGGGTGCTGGTGATCGGTTTTGCGGCCGGCGAAATACCTCGGGTGCCCATCAATCTGGTTCTCCTGAAAAGCTGCCAGCTGGTGGGCGTGTTCTACGGCGCATGGAGCGCGCGAAGTCCTGCCGAAGCAGAGTCCAATTTCAGGGAGATTCTGAAGCTGTACGAGCAGGGCCAGATCAAGCCGCTCATTGGGCGCGAGTACCCGATGGCAGAGTACGCGGCCGCGATGCGCTGTCTCATGGAGCGGCAGGCCATCGGCAAAGTAGTGGTGAACATAAGATGATAAGAAATCTCACCGAGGCCAGCAGTGAAACCCTGGCGCTTTTGATTCTCGCTTTGACGGGCTGCCTGCTGTTCGGGGCTTTGGTCATGGAGCACTTCTTCGCGCTGGTCCCCTGCCCGCTGTGCCTGATGCAGCGAATCTGGTTTTTTGCTGCGGGCCTGTTTGCGTTTATTGGTCTGCTGCACGACCCGCGCTGGGGCATCTACCCGGTGCTTTCCATCGCTTCAGCAATCGCCGGAGGCGGATTCTCCATCCGTCAGCTGTATCTGCAGAGCCTGCCCGCCGATCAGGTACCGGCTTGCGGCCCTGACATCACGTACATGATCGACGCTTTTCCACTCAAGGATCTGCTGGCGGCCATGACCCGCGGGACCGGCGATTGTGCGCAGGTTGCCTGGCAGTTCCTGGGGCTGTCGATCCCTGCGTGGGCGCTGCTCGGATTCGCTGCGATCATCGCGCTGGGCATCGCGCAGCTGCGAGCGGGTAACCGCTGAGTGCGGACATCCGCTTGGAGGTGACACGAGATTTCATCCGAGATTTCATCCGAGATTTCATCCGAGATTTCATCCGAGATTTATTCGAATTTCACCTGCCGCTTCGCCCGAAACCTGCGGTGATTACGGATAGCGGCCGAATCTGACCCGCTGGAAAATGACTTTTTCCAGTGAAGCACCGCCATTCATGGATCTGCACCATTCCGAAGCCTTGTATGAACGCGCGAAACAGGTAATTCCAGGCGGCATACCGGGTATCCGAGCCCCGGAAAACTACGTGCGCGGCACCTATCCCATACTGCTGGCAGGTGGCGCCGGGGGCAGGATCACGGACGTGGACGGCAACCAGTTCGTCGATCTGCTGCTGGGTTATGGCCCGATCATCCTGGGCCACGGCGAAGCGGCTGTCGATGAAGCCGCCGCGAGGCGCGCCCGTGAGGGGTTCTGCCTCAACCTGCCGGAGCCCATCATAATCGAACTCGCGGAACGGCTCGTAGCTCTGGTGCCCAGCGCCGAGCAGGTGCTGTTCTTCAAGACCGGATCAGACGCCACCACGGCCGCCGTCCGCGTCGCCAGAGCACACACCGGAAAGGCCCTGATACTGCGCTGCGGTTACCACGGCTGGCACGACTGGTGCCTGGAACAGGACCCGGGCGTGCCAGCCACGAGCCCTAGAACAGTCGCATCTTTCCCATACAACGATCTGGATCGGCTTGAGGCATTGCTTGAGCAGCACGCCGGGCAGGTCGCCGGCATCATCCTCACGCCCATCGGTCACGAGTTTGATCGCCAGATCGAGCCGCCCGAGGCAGGCTACCTGGCAGGCGTAAGGCGCCTGGCGGATGAGCATGAAGCGGTACTGATTTTCGATGAAGTGCGGAGCGGCTTTCGCGTCCACATCGGCGGAGCTCAGGCGCTTTACGGGGTAACACCCGACCTCAGCGCCCTGGGAAAAGCGCTCGCCAACGGCTACCCCATCGCCGCCCTGGCAGGCCGAGCGTCGATCATGGACGCATCCCGCAACACCTTCATTTCCTCAACTTACTTCGGCAATAGCATGGACATGGCAGCTGCTTTGCAGACCTTGGCGCTTCTGGAACATGCAGGCGTGCTGGAACACATCGCGCAGCTGGGTACGGACCTGCAACGGGAAATGCAGACGCTGGTCAGAGAATTCGGATTACCAGCAAGCGTTTCTCCGTATCCGCAGATGCCGTTTCTGCATTTCGACACCGATATGCGGCAGAAACCTGCCCGGGACCGGGACCGCTTTTACGGCACGCTGGCCCGAGAGGGGGTATTTGCACATCCTCGACACCACGGATTCCTGTGCTGGCGACACGATGCTGCCGACATGGAAAGGGTGCTC
>JAHEEG010000164.1 GCA_024640825.1 Gammaproteobacteria bacterium | reverse complement strand
GCCGGAACGAATCAAGCTGGATCATCTGATGGGGCTTCAGGTTTCCGGTCACCATTTTCAGGTGCGCTCCGGGCTTTCCGTTGGAGACGACGCTGACGTTATCGAGGTGTCGCTTATCCCCCAGTTGACCGTCAAGCCGCTGGCCGAGCCCCTTTGGAGCGCGACCCAGTCGGTGTCCAGGGAATCGACCGAATCATCGCGTGCGATATGCGCTGAGGCGGGGTCTGCCGACCCAGCGGGCGGGCGCCAGCCAACGCTGGTCCGTTCGATCATCACGGTACCCGAAGTTCCAGCCAAGCCTCTACCCAAGGCGGCATCCAAGGTCCCGCCGGAGGATTCACCCGAGGCTTCATCGGAAGTTTCACCGGAGGCGCCCCGCAAGGTGTTGTCCGAGGTGTTACCTGAGGTTTCACCGGAACTTGCACCCGTGATTCATCTGCCCGAGACGGGAAAGTTCGTTATCGTCGGTGAACGCCCTGTCAGCCAGCGTTTCCGGCACCCTCAACCGGATCGGCAGCAGGACCGGGAAACAAGACCTGTGGCCCTGCTGATTCTGGTTCTGGTTGCTGTCGTGTTGCTTGCGATTTCCCGACCTGCTGGACAGTACGGCGAGTTACTGCCTGCCGATCCAGGTCAAGCGCTGAATGTCGAAGGCGCTGATGGTTCCGCCAGCCTGGTCGCTGGCAGCCCTTCGGCGAACAGGATGGTGTCGGGCGTTGGCAGCGCAGAACGGCCAACTCTGCTGCTGGAAAACGTCGAAATTCTGCTGCGTCGAACTCAGCCGGCAGATGTCGCGACGCTCGCGTTTGCCGTTGAGGCCTACAGGGTTGCGAGCCTGGGGCAGGTCGACGACCCGGAACTTGAGAAACGTTACCAGGACCTGTCTGTGCAATTGGCCCAAATGGCGCGGAACGGCGTCCCTGAAGAGAAATAGGACGCGCGCTGAGATCAAGGAGCACCCCATGAAGGTCATCATTTCTGGAACGATGGATCTCGAACACCCAAGCCAGATGAAGGAGATGCTGCAGTCCGCCCGCCCTTATATCGAGGGCGCGCTGAGCGAGGAGGGCTGCATTGCCTATGATTGGACCGAAGATCACCTGACCCCGGGACGGCTGCATGTTTATGAAGAATGGACATCGTCAGAAACGCTCGAGGCCCATCTGCAGAGCCACTGGTATCGGGACATGGGCGCACATCTGGCAAAGTTTCCACGTAAGCCGAGGGACACAGTCATAAAGAAGTTTCGCGTGGATTACGAAGAGCCCGTTTACGATGAATCTGGTGTTGCCCGCGGCCATTTTTTCACCGAGCGCCGCTGAAGCCGCTTACCTCCCGCCGTTCCACTGAATTCGATGCCGTGCGAATTGTCAGCTGGAATGTCAACGGTCTCCGCGCGTGCGCCAAGAAAGGTTTCGCTGAGTTTCTGAAGACCCGCGGTACGGACGTCTTGCTGCTGCAGGAAGTCCGCGCGTTTCCTGAGCAGCTTGATTCACAGACGCGTTCACCGAGCGGCTGGTATACGGCATTCGCGCCGGCCGAGCGTCCCGGTTACAGCGGGGTCGCAATCTACAGCCGTCGGCCGCCGGATTCCATTGAGACGGCGCTTGGCAAGCCCGAGTTTGACGTGGAGGGTAGATTCATCCTCGCTCGGTTTGGCCGAATGTCCGTCATCAGCGTCTACGTGCCGAAAGGCAGCGGCCGGGACCGCGACAACAGCCGGGTTCCCTATAAGCTCGATTTTTCCCGCGCCGTTTACGGTCGTCTGCAGAGCCTTCGCCGACGGGGTCCCGTTTACATCGGCGGCGATTTCAACACGGCGCATGAAGCCATCGACCTGGCTCGGCCGAAGACCAACGTGCGATCGAGCGGCTTTCTGCCGGAGGAGCGGGCAGAAATGTCGCGCTGGCTGGACGCCGGGTGGGTCGACACGTTCAGGGTCGCGCATCCGGGAGAAGATGGCCACTACACCTGGTGGCGTCAGTTCGGCGGGGCGCGGGAAAACAATGTCGGTTGGCGTATCGACTACGTGCTGGCATCGCCTTCCGCCGCCCGCCGCGTTTCCGACGCCTTCATATGGCCGGAGGTGATGGGTTCCGATCACTGCCCAACGGGTGTGGACATCGACTGAGTTTGCCGGCCGACAAGCCGCTTACAGATCCGTGCTAACGAGATCTGAATCTCCAAGGCACTATTGTAAGCGCGATGGCGGAAGCGACTCATTTGCTGCCAACGCACAGATTGTCGAGCTTTTCGTAAGTCTCTGATCAGGCCTGGTCGCCCAGCGGGGACCGGGCAGTGGGTTCAGACGACAACGGAATATAGGATAAATGAAGCAACTTTCGGAGTTGTACTTCGTGCGGGCCGATCGTACGAAGATTACCGAGGGAACCTACATGAGAGAAGTGCCCTGCGTCATAGCGCGAGGAGGAACTTCGAAGGGGATCTTTCTCAATCAGAGGGATTTACCCGAGGATCCGCTACAAAGAGATCTGCTGATTACGAAACTTTTCGGTGGCAACAGTCAGCGACAGATTGATGGGCTTGGCGGTGGTGACCCGCTGACCAGCAAGGTCGCTATTCTATCGGCGCCTTCCTGCGCGAAAACGGACGTTGAGTATTTATCCGGCGAGGTCTGCCTGTACGGAACGAAGATCAACTACGGAATCACCTGTGGGAATCTGCTGGCTGCGGTGGGGCCCGCTGCGGCCCGCCTGGGCATTCTGGATGCTCGGACATTGCGCAGGCCGATCGCTGTGCACGGCCGCAGTTCGAACTCGCATGTTCGGATCGAATACGACCTGGATGCCCATTGTCTGGTTGGCACGTCTATGGATGCAAGATTGATTTTCGACCGGCCCGCGGGCACTACCACCGGACAGCTGCTGCCGACAGGGTCCGTTGCAGATCGCCTGGAGATTCAGGGAAAAGAGGTCAATTTTTCGGTCGTAGACGCCGGTGCGGTCTATGCGTTTCTGGACGCCGGCCAGCTTGGCATATCTTGCGGATCGCCTCGGGTCATAGACCGGATGCGTGGATTGAGACAGTTCATCGAAGCCTTCAGAAAACAGGTCGTAGTACTTCTGAATCAAAGGCTGGTGAACTCGACGCCGCTGAATGCCGGATCTCTCAAGGTCGCCCTGGTTGCGAATCCCGAGACCTGGAACGCGTCCTCGAAAGCTGGCCTGAAGATTACCGATCACGGTGGAGATCCGAGCAGCGTCGATATTGTCGGGCGGATCCTGAATTACGCGAATACCCACAAGGCCTACGCCGTATCCGGGGCCATCGCGACCAGCGTGGCGTCTTCGATCGAGGGAACGGTACCCAACAGGCTGACGTCTTCCAATGCGGACTTCGATGAGTTCCGTATTGGCCATCCGGAAGGTGTTCTCAGGGTGAAGTTGACGTTTGCTGACTCGGGATGTGCCATGAAGGTCAAGGACGCGCGCTTGACCCGGTCGGCTCGAATTCTGATGTGCGGTACCGGTTTTGCCTATTGAGGTTGAGAGCAGGTTAAGAGGTCGATATGGAAGCGGTTGTCAGCCGTGGGAACAAGGGCCGAAACTGATGCATGAGCGTTTGAAGAAGCCCGTGGCGTTTGTCATGACCCATGAATCAGATGCGTCGCGAACGAACAGTCGTGGGGCAATGAGCATCATTGCGCTGACGCTGACCCGGTCGCTGGGAAGAGCCGGGATCGACGTGGTGCGTATCCATCCCAATTTGTTTGATCCGAGCCTGGATTCGAAGTACTGCCGGGCCGTTGAGATATGTCCCAACTTCTACAACTCGGAAAGTGCGCTGACTGATTTCCTAGCCGGCCTGAAAACGAAGTATCCAGGAATGCACGTCCTGATCCCCGCATCTGACGACTGCTGCCTGTATATGGCTCGACACGAAGAAGCGCTGCGCGAACACTTCCTGCTGTTGAATCCCAACGCTAAGACGTTGCAGAAGCTGAAGACCAAGCGCTTGCAGTATGAGCTCGCTGAGGCCTTCGGCGTGCCGATACCGGAAACCTACTTCCCAGACGGCGAAGCGCAGGTTCTGACGCTTGCCGATGGTCTGCAGAACTACCCTTACGTCATCAAGCCCACAGAAGCCCACAAATGGCGGCTGGCCGAGAACAGAGCCATCGCCAACGGCAAGAAGGCGGTTACCGTGCACTGCAGAGCGGATCTGTTGGCGGAGTATCGTCGCATCAGCGCCTATGACAAGGACTTGATGATTCAGGAGATCATTGAGGGGGACGATACGCAGCTGTATACATTCATTTCGTATCGATCTGAAAAAACATCGAGTCTGGCTTTCTGTATCCGGAGCAAGCTGCGACAGAAACCAGCAAAGTTCGGCTACTGCACTGCTTCTGTCACTTGTCACAACGACATCGTGGAAGCTCAGAGTAAGCGACTGCTGGCAGCGTCAGGCTTCTCGGGAATTTCTGGTGTCGAATTCAAATTCGATGCAAAGACAGGGCTCTACAAGCTGATAGAAATCAATACTCGACCGATGAACACCCTGGGCATTGCAATCGGTTGCGGTGTGGACTTGCCGGTGATTGCTTACAACGACGTTGTGGATATTCAACAGAAACCGGCCACTGACTGGCGTGACGGCACGGTCTGGGTCTGGTGGGAGCAGGATTACCTGGCGGCCAAGGAACTCAGATCGCGAGGGCTACTCAGCTACCAGGAATGGTTTGATTCTCTTCGCGGAGAGAGGGTGCACGCGATACTTGCCTCCGATGATCCTCGGCCGGCATGGCGACACTACGCCAGGGTGGTTCCGCAGCTTTTTCTGAACATGATCAAGAGTAGTCTTGGTTCGTGCCGCCGCAGCGCCCGCATGAGTGTGGATCGATTCCGGAGAATCCTTGGGCCGTCCTCTGCGTCGTGAGAAGCCCAACCCGCATAGGATCGAAGCCGAAACAGCTTGAAATATCTCTGCCTCGCCCGGCATTCAGTCTGAGTAACGCTCCTCGATGGCTTCTAATGCCCACGACGGAAGATCACCGAGATTATCCGGGGCGTTCGACCACGGCCGTTCCTGCTTAGCCATCGCGCGTCCCGCATCAAAAGCCGTACGCATCTGTGTCGGGTCAAACGCAAGCGGGTCATGGCCGATGTCCAGGTCGTCGGGAATCGCCACCAAATTGAACTTGTATCCCAGCAAATTAGCGCCGAAGTACGACCGTCCCAGAGCTGTCTGCATGGATTGATCCATCATTACGCTGATTGTTGTGGCAGCCACCGGGCCGAGTGCTCTGCGCAAGGCGTGGGGAGGCTGATTGTCTCTGCCGTTGTTGATCAGATAAAGATTGCCCGGCCCATAAAGCGGAGGATCGGGTCTGTCCGCGCCGCTCATCCCAACGACCACAACGTTTGAACGGGCGGCGCCATCGACAAAAAGATGGCCATCGATTTCCACCGGCGGAAACACGACCGGGAATGACGCGGACGCGAGCAACACCTTGCGATAGAGCTCGAGCTTTCCGGCTTTGGCAATGAGCGACATATTCCAGAGCCAGGTCTGGCCGTAGTCGATATTGGTCGTGCCGACGATCAGAAGCCGATCCTCATCATAAGCGGCGGCTACACGGGTCAGGGTCTGTGCGGTGATGTACTTGGCGATGAGCGCGCGCAGTGGTGTCGTATCTCGCAGCGAGTCGGTGCCAGACAGGATGCTGGCAATGCCTCTGCTCTGATAGATATCACCCTTCGTGATTTGTGTGTACATCTCCTCGAGCTTCGCATCGTCGGCCTCAGTACCAAGCAGGGCGTGTGTCGCCAGCAACGCCCCCGTGCTCACCCCACCGACGACATCAAACACCGGTCGACGGCCACTTTCACGCCAACCGATGAGGAAGCCGGCACCAAACGCGCCGTTCTGGCCCCCGCCGGACATGGAGAGTAGATTGAGGGCATGTCCGCGCTTGCGCTCCATAACTCGGATAAAGCTTTGATCCGATTCCGACAACATCGACGAGTATATCGGCGAGATTTGGTCAGGATGCAGCGGATCGCTACCGTTTGGCAGCACGGCGTACGAAGCAGCGACTTGTGAGAGCGTTCGCTCCGGAGGTGATGATGCGCAGCCCGCGAGAACGAGTGTTGACAGAACGCTCACCCACACGATCAGCCCGTTCTTCTCCATGCGAGTTCTCCTCTTGCGTACACAGGCTGCTAATAAATGCCGGTAAGTTAACTTCTACGATCGAATCAGTCTAGGTCCAGTTTCGCCTATGTGGCAGCAACCACCTGGCTTCTTCCTGACACCAAACCGGAGCCACAGAAAAAACGGTGCCCAAAGGCACCGTTTTCGATAGAGCAGCCGTTCAGGTCTTCTTGCGGAAGCGCCGTATGAACATGCCGGCTTCGAGTAGCAGAGCGCTTATCAATTCCAGCGCGGGCAATGGACTGGCGGTGGTGGGCAATGCGGGAGCCGGCGCGGCAGAAGCGATGGTGTGGGTGTTCGCCCAAGTGTCAGGCACAGCAAGCGCAATCTCGTCGACCTTTTTCGCGAAGAGTTTGTCGACGATAAATAGAGGGTTACCGTAAGGCCGCTCTTATGGCGGACGATCGCCTGAGCGCGCAGGTACTGAACGCCGTTTATCTCCCCGTCAGCAGCTACCGTAGTAACCGTCTGGTTGAAAGCTGATGTTGCTACGCCGGCGGGTCCGGGCAGTGCATCGAGATAGGCGAAACTAGCAGAGCAGAGTTCAACGCCCCCCACAAACGCGCAGGTTTTCTCATCGAGCATGTGGACTACTCGCGCGCCTCGATGATCTTGGCATGCAACCCTGACATTGCTGGCATCCGTTGATCCATGCTCCCAGCACAACAGCGCGCCACCAGATTCCGCGCGCTGTCGCCACAGGGGAGAGCGAGACGGCTTTATAAGTGACATAGTGTTGTGTTTAAATGACATTATGTCACATATTGGACCGCCTTATACGCGCCTCACTGAAAGGCCGACGCCAATGCCGAAAATGGGCAAAGCCGATCGGACGCGGGTGATGATTCTCAATTCTGCACTCGAGTTTCTCTGGGACCATCGGTTTCGCGACCTCACGGTCGCTTCCCTCATGGCCCCCACGAACGCAGGCCGATCGGCCTTTTACCGTTACTTCGGCGATCTTCATGAGCTGATGCGGACCCTGCTGGACATGTTGCGGGACGAGATCCTTGACTCGACCTCGATCTGGTTTGCTGACTCTGGCGACCCTGTGCTCCTGGTTGATGAGGCCATCGGCCGGCTCGTCGACATCGGCTACCGACGTGGCCCCTTCCTGCGTGCCATTGTCGATGCGGCCGTGACGGATAGTCGTATTGAAGGTGACTGGCAGCAGTTTCTTAAAGTTTTCGATGACGCTACCTGTTCCCGTATCGAGGCTGATCAGGCGCAGGGGTTGATTCTGCAGTTTGATGCGCCTCCGGTCGCTTACTCGCTCACTCGTGTCAATGCCCACACGCTGATCGATGCGTTCGGGCAGAAACCAAGGAAACACAAAGCCCGGGTCCAGCAGGCATTGGCTCGGGTGTGGATTTCGACGCTTTACGGCAATGAGTGGGTCGCAGAAAGAGCATCGACGTTAGACCGGAAGCCGACAGAACCACCGGAAAGTTGAAACCGAATCAGTACCTATCAACGGGAGTTAGCTAATGAAACAACCACACTCAAGAGCAGGCCTGAATGTCTTTGCGGCGTTTGTCGCAATACAGTTCTTGTGTCTGTCAGCTGTTGCTGAAGTCAGCCAGGAGGTTCTGGATTCGATTTCAACCCCGAACCAGGTAGAAACCTCGATCGGCACGCTCGAGTTCCTGGATGGGGCGCCGCTGCCTAAAACCGCCGACAAAGTCTACGACTATCTCGACACGATGCGCGGTGTCGACGCCTTTCTGAAAGGCATGCCTGGTGCGTCATTGCAGGGGCTCATTCACGGCGCGCACAGCCAGGGCGGGATTGAAGCCCACCAGGTTATCTATTTCGACAAGCTGATGGACTCCCAGTCGCTGTACCTGACCGGTAACACATCGACGATGTACGTGCTGCCGAACCTCGATCTCAAACGGGACGGACCGACGGTCCTCGAGGCACCCGCGGGCATGCTCGGT
>JAHEEG010000163.1 GCA_024640825.1 Gammaproteobacteria bacterium | reverse complement strand
CAGCAGCAGAATGTATAGGGCAATGACCGTCGCTCTGATCTGTGGCGGAACCAGTTCCTGGACGGTGGAAAATGTAGGCCCGTAAAAGCAGCCGAGCTGAAAGAAACCGACAAACACCCCCACCCAGAACCAGACGCTGTCTCCATCCACCAGTCGGTAAGCGATGTTGAAGGGCGCCAGAACCAGCATCACCCAGAACAGGAACATGGGTCGCCCCATTCCCGTTCGCCGAAGAAACCAGTCGCTACCGACGCCGCCAAAGAGATTCCCAATCAGCCCGGCTATCATGGCTATCCAACCGGTCATCCGGGCGATTTCCGCGCGCTCGAAGCCCCGTTCCTGTACATACCATAGCTGATCGAACGCAGCCGCCCCTAGTATGAAGTGCAGAGCGACGCCACCTGCTATGGTCAGTCCCAACGCAGGACAGATGCGCAACGATCGTCCAAGGGTCCTCAGTATGGACCCGAAGCTCTGTCCGGCCTGATCCACCGCGGCGGGTCCGGGTTCTGCGCCCCGAGCATCCGCCTGTCGAGCTTCATCTGGCCGCTGCAGATGCTTTCTCGGCGTTTCCTTCATGAACAGCATGACGACCGCGAGGGTCAGGCCTATCCCACCGAGCAGATAGAAGCAGTTGCGCCAGCCGATAGCCGGACCCAGATAACCGACGATGAGCAGGCTGAAACCCACTCCGATGGGCACGCCCATGTAGTAGAAACCCGACGCAAAACCGAGCCGCGACGCCGGAAACCGATCCGCCAGAAGGGACATGGATGTAGGGGTCATGATCGATTCCCCCACGCCGATGAGCATGCGCGGCGCGGCAAGCGACCAGAACCCTCTCGCCATGCCAGACAGCGCTGTCAGCGCGCTCCAGGCGGCGAGCCCGGCGGCGATAAGCCGGGTTCGATTCACCCTGTCCGCCAGCGAACCCATGAACAGACCCATGGCCGAGTAAAAGACGATAAAGAACAAACCCGTCAGCAGGCCAAACTGGGTATTTGTGAGCCCAAGATCGGGAACGATGAAGTTGGCAAAACTGCTGAGCAGCTGGCGATCGACAAAGTTCATGACGTTTAGCAACGTCAGAAAACTCAGGAACCAATAGTGCCGGGCCGCGACCCGGTCTGTGTCTTCCTGCACGCTCCTCTCCCCTTCCCGACGCCGAAGGCGTCGACCGATGCTGCAGGCGCTGACTCAGCGCAACAGCTCGACCCAGTGAACCACAGGCACCGGCGCATCGGTGCTCATATGCGTCTGGCAACCCACGTTGGCAGTAGCAATGACATCCGGGGCGCCGGCCGTGAGCGCCGCCAGCTTGTTCTTTTTCAACTGCTCGGCAAGCTGCAGCTGCAATAATGAATATGTACCCGCTGAACCACAACAAAGGTGCGCATCCGGCACCGGCACAAGCTCGTATCCGGCACCCACCAGCAGGCTCTCCACCAACCCGTTCAGCTTCTGCCCATGCGCAAGCGTGCAGGGCGCGTGCCAGGCCACCCGGCGGAAGTCCCGGGCCCGCTTGAAGCCTGGGTCCAGCGCGTGAAGATACTCCGACACGTCCACCAGCTTGTCGCTGAGCAGTCGGGCGAAAGGCGCATAAAGAGGATCCGACGCAAGCAGCCGGCCGTAGTCTTTGAGCGTGACACCGCAGCCGCTGGCGGTGGAGATGACCGCACCCGCCGTTTCAAGATGTGGGGCCAGCGCGTCCAGATTGCGGCGCATGCTGGCTTCCGCCGCCTCCGCGTCTCCGAGGTGAAGCGCGAGAGACCCGCAGCACGCTTCTTCGGCAACGCTGACAACCGCTACATCCCGCCGGGCCAGCAGGGTGCGAAGCGCATCGTTGACACCGGGCGTGCTGACGCGCTGGACGCAGCCTTCCAGAAGCACCACCCGCCGGGCGGGTCGCTTCCGCGCTGGGTTCTGCTGCGGGCGTCGTCGCCCCAGCGCCGGCACCTGCGACGCCAGACGCCGCGGCAGCAGCCAGCGGAACAGGCGCCCCAGGCGTAACCAGCGACGGAAACTTCGCGGATACGGGACCACCGCCTTCAGCCAGCGCCGTTGCCAGCGGGCAAGCAGCCCGCGACCGGCCACCGGTTCCATGTAGGCGCGGCCGATCTCCAGCAGTTCTCCGTAAGCAACGCCGCTGGGGCAGGTGGTCTCGCAGGCCCGACATGTCAGACAGCGATCCAGATGCTGCACCACCACCGGGGTGACCTCGCCGGTTTCCAGCATGTCTTTGATGAGGTAGATGCGCCCCCGAGGACCATCCAGTTCGTCACCCAGCAGCTGATAGGTAGGACAGGTGGCATTACAGAAACCGCAGTGCACGCAACTGCGCAGGATCCTCTCTGCGCGGGCACCAGAGGGAGTATCCGTATAGTCCGCAGGCAGATCAGTCTGCACGACGTCGGGTCAACTCAGGATTGAAAAGGCCGTGAGGATCGAAGGCTTCCCGTATGCGCTGTTGATAGGTGGCCTGAGCGGAGCCTACACCCGCAAGACGGCAACGGCCGAAGCCACCATCGAATATCTGAGCGGAGCCTTGTTGCTCGCCAACGGTCTTACGAACTTCCAGAGGATCGAGGGACGTGCGCCACCAACGCAGACCACCACCCCAGACGATCAGACAGTCCTGCAACGGGGCCGAGGCGGCAGGAGGTAACGCGCAGCGCCAGACCGGCTGTTCCTGTTGGAAGAAGTCGAGATCGTGATCGCGCAGCTGTCGCCAGAAGATGCTTTCATCGCGCGGATCGCCACCGAGTGCTTGTGTGGCATCGCTTACCGCTGCTTCGGCACCCGCCAGCCGAACTCGGAGCAGCCCATCGAGGTAAGCGGTAGCCGAGATAGGATAGGCACTGCGTGCCCAGGTTCTGCAGCGCGCCAGCGCTTCCGCAGGGCCGACTGCCTGCACCACCGTCCTTTCCGTAGGAGGCACCGGCAACACTCTGACACTCACCGACAGCAGCACGCCAAGGGTCCCGAAGGCACCTACCTGCAGCCGGGAAACGTCGTAGCCGGCGACGTTCTTCATGACCTGACCGCCAAAGATCAGCCGCTCTCCGAGCCCGTTCAACATCTCCACGCCCAGCACCGAGTCTCGCACCGACCCTGACCAGGGCCTGCCCGGCCCGGCCAGTCCGCTGGCAACAGCGCCGCCAAGCGTTCCCGCGCCTTTGATTCGAGGGGGCTCGAAGGGCAGCCGCTGATAATGGCGTGCGAGCACCTGCTCGATATCGCTGAGCCGTGTGCCGGCGCGCGCTGTGATCACAAGCTCCTCGGGACGGTAGCTCAGAATGCCGGCGTGCTCGTGAACCGAAAGCAGCCGGCTGCTAACTGAAGTTTCTCCGCCATTGTTCGACGAGAGCAGAAAGCCTTTGCTGCCGGATCCGCATATGCGCAGAGATTCTCCCGCCTGTAGCGCGCGAACTACCGCATCCTGCAGATCCCCGGAGATGTCAGCGTCTTTTGCCATATCAGAATCGAGGCAGATTCGGGAACGGCAGCCGAGCATTGTGCACATGCATGCCCCCCAGCTCAGAGCATCGGGTGAGCGTGGGCACTGCTTTCCCGGGATTCAGCAATCCCTGAGGGTCGAAGGCGGCCTTGAGCCGATGCATCTGCTCGAGCTCCGCCGACCCGAACTGCACGCACATCTGGTCGAGCTTTTCGACGCCGACGCCGTGCTCGCCGGTGACGGTGCCGCCAGCGGCGACGCAGAGTTCCAGAATTCGTCCCCCCATCTCCTCGGCTCCGGCCAGTTGCCCTGCTTGATTCGAATCGTAGAGGATCAGCGGGTGCAGATTACCGTCGCCGGCATGGAAAACGTTAGCCACGGCAAGCCCGTACTGCTCCGACAGCTGGCCGATGCTGGCCAGCACCTCCGCCAGTTTCGCGCGGGGAATGGTGCCGTCCATGCAGTAATAGTCGGGAGATATCCGCCCGACCGCGGGAAACGCCGCCTTTCGGCCCAGCCAGAGCCGCTCCTGCTCCTCCACAGTTGTAGCGACCCTGATGTTGAACGCGCCCTGTGCTTTCAGTATCCGGCTGACCAGAGCGAGGTCCGATTCGACCTCGGCCGCGACGCCATCCAACTCGCAGATCAGAATCGCCGCCGCGTCTGTGGGATAACCAGCGTGAACAAAATCTTCCGCAGCCTGGATGGCGAGACCATCCATCATCTCCAGCCCGGCGGGGATCAGACCCTCGGCAATGATGGCGCCAACCGCGTCAGCAGCGCCGGCGATTTCCGAAAATGCGGCCAGCACAACCCGCTTGCAGGGCGGGGTCGGCAGGAGCTTCACCGTCACCTCGGTGACGATGCCGAGCATGCCTTCCGAGCCCATGGTCAGCGCGAGCAGGTCATAGCCAGGAGAGTCCATCAGCTTGCCCCCCAGCTGCAGCACCTGACCATCGATACAAAGCAGCTTCACGCCCAGCACGTTGTGCACGGTGAGCCCGTACTTCAGACAGTGAACACCACCGGAGTTTTCAGCGACGTTGCCGCCGATGCTGCAGGCAATCTGCGAGGACGGATCCGGGGCGTAGTAGAGGCCATGGGCCGCGGCCGCTTCGGTAATCGCCAGATTGCGCACCCCCGGCTGCACACGGGCCACGGCGTTTTCCAGATCGATCTCGAGTATCTGATTGAGACGGGAAAGCCCGAGCACCAGGCCGTCGGCCACCGGGCGAGCCCCGCCTGAAAGACCGGTACCCGCGCCCCGCGCGACAACGGGCACCCCGTGCTCACGACAGACCGCGAGAACCGCCTCGATCTGAGCTTCCGAATCGGGCAGCGCCACCAGCCACGGAACCTCGCGGATGGCCGTGATCCCATCAGTCTCATAAGGTTTGAGGGCTTTAGGGTCGGTGATCAGGCCACGGCCGAGCACTGATCGCAGACGCTCGAGGACATCGGGGTGATTCATGGTCACCGATTATAGGTGACCAGGCGGTCGGGGTCCCGGGGCTAGAAGTGGAAATTCAGCGCTGCGTATAACCCGTTGATGTTCACGTCCGCGGCATCTACCCGGTCGAACGCGTCAATGTCCATACGGAACGTGCGCCAGCCGAGTTCGGCCCCTATGCCCAGGGCCGAATCCCAGCCGACCTGGGCATTAGTATCGTAAATGTGGTCGCCATCGTAAGTCAGCGCCAGCGCCTCCGCCCCGACCCAGAATCCGGAAAACGGCAGATCAGCGCGGAGCCGACTGTAGACCAGAGGCAACACACTCTCGAAATCCGCCTTGCTTGAGGTCGATGCCGACGCAACTCGCATCTGGCCCTCAACATAGCGAGCACCGACGCCAAGATCCAGGGACAGCGCCCTGTCGAGAACCTGATAATACAGAACCGCATCCGCCTGGATCAGATCCACGTCAGTGGACACATCCGTATCCACCGGAAACGGGCTGCCGTTGAATTCGATGGGATCACTGATCTGGTTACGTCCGGAGCTGGAAAGCTCGGAATACTGCGACCTGAAGTTAGGGAGAACTGGAACACCGTGCTCCGCCCCAGCGTAGTAGAAGCGGTTCGTCTGCTCCTCGAGGCCGAGATCCTGCTCAACGTCGACGGCTATGGTCTCCGAGACTACTTCGCCGGACGTCTCCTGAGACCAGACACCGGCGCC
The DNA here is from genome assembly GCA_024640825.1 of Gammaproteobacteria bacterium. Classification (GTDB taxonomy): domain Bacteria; phylum Pseudomonadota; class Gammaproteobacteria; order Pseudomonadales; family Azotimanducaceae; genus UBA7803. The sequence continues at coordinate 2,495 of JAHEEG010000163.1, read as the reverse complement.
CCCATAGAGGCCAAGAACCGAGTCCGCATAGCCTGACGCAGCCAGGCCGGAAACGACTACTGCGACCGAAAGCTTTGACAGCCAGGTCATGCCGTTCTCCAAACTGAAAACTGGAGAAATAGTGTAGATCAGGCCAGGACCAACGCCGTGACGGAGCACACAAAAATGCACAGCGGTCGGCTGGCAAAGGGGAATGCGGTAGAGTGGCGGACACAGCAAGCAGAGGCCCCCAATGAGCGGCGAATCATCCACGCTAAAGCGCCTGAAAGAGCTGGGCTGGCGGCTGCCCCGACCCATGCAGACCGGCAGCCTGCCATTCGAACTGGTGCGCATTGACGGCGATCGAGCCCTCCTGTCGGGTCACGTGCCACTCGCGGACGATGGCTCGATTGCCCAACCGCTGGGCAAGGTCGGGGGCGAGCTTACCCCCGAACAGGGTTACGCGGCGGCCCAGCGCGTTGTCCTGGGTATGCTGGCAAGCCTCCACCAGGCCCTTGGGGATCTGGACAGAGTCAGTGGCTGGCTGCGCCTGTTCGGGATGGTCAACGTCGCACCGGGTTTCAACGCGGTTCCCGGCGTCATCAACGGCGCATCGGAGCTGATTCTGGACATCTTCGGCGAAGAGCGCGGCGCCCATACCCGGTCCGCCGTGGGGATGGCAGAGCTGCCCTTTGGCGTGCCGGTTGAAATCGAGGCCGAAGTAAAACTCAGACCCTGAAGGGAAGGTACATGAGCAACGCTTATCTGATCACTAACGCCCGCATCGTCAACGAGGGAACCGTCACCGAAGGCGACCTGCTGGTCCGAGACGGCCATATCGCGGGAATCAACCTGGCAGCGCCGGAAGGCGCCGAAATCGTCGACGCGGCCGGCGCCTGGCTGCTGCCCGGCATGATCGACGACCAGGTACATTTCCGCGAGCCCGGTCTGGAGCACAAGGGCACCATCGCCACTGAGAGTCGCGCCGCCATCGCCGGGGGCATCACCAGCTACATGGAGATGCCCAACTGCAATCCTCTGACCGTCACCCACGAAGCGCTGCGCGACAAGCACGCGCGAGCCGCCGACCATTCCATGGCCAACTACGCTTTTTACTTCGGCGCTACCAATGACAACCTGGAAACCATCAAAACCGTGGACCCTCACCTCACCTGCGGCATAAAGGTCTTCATGGGTGCCAGCACCGGCAACATGCTGGTGGACAACGAGGCTACCCTGGAGGGCATCTTTGGTGGCACCGAACTGATCATTGCCACCCACTGCGAAGATACGCCGACGATTCTTGCCAACGAAGCTGCCGCTCTGGCTCGCTACGGAGAGGAGATCCCTTTCACGGAGCACCCTCGGATCCGTTCCGAGGAAGCCTGCTGGAAATCTTCTTCCCTGGCGGTCAGCCTGGCGAAAAAACATGGCGCCCGCCTGCATGTGCTGCACCTCACCACGGCTCGGGAGATGGCGCTGTTCGAAACGGGCGACCTCGCGGCCAAGCGCATCACCGCGGAAGCCTGTGTGCATCACCTGTTCTTCAACGACAGCTGGTATCCGGAAAAACAGGCCTTGATCAAGTGCAACCCGGCTATCAAATCCGAGGCGGATCAGCTCGCGCTTCAGCAGGCGGTGAATGAAGACCGCATCGACGTCATCGCCACAGATCACGCGCCGCACCTGGCCGAAGAGAAAGCCCGGCACTACGGCAAAGCGCCAGCCGGTCTGCCCCTGGTTCAGCACGCTCTGCTGGCTCTGTTCGAGCTGCGTCATCGGGGCGTCTTCAGCATCGAGAAGATCGTCGAGAAAACCGCCCACGCGCCGGCCAGGCTGTTCGCCGTCAAAGAGCGGGGGTTCATACGCGAGGGCTATCACGCCGATCTGGTACTCATCGACGACACCCTCCTTGAGGACCCCGGGGAGATCTATTCGAAGTGCGGGTGGAGCCCGTTTACCGGCATCGATCTTCACGCTCGGGTACGGGCCACCTGGGTAAACGGGGTGCTGCGCTACCGGGAAGGCCGCTTTCTGGAAGGCCCCAATGGTCAGGCGCTGGCGTTCGACCGCTAGCGAACGGCGCGGAACACCGGCCAGCCGTGCTGGCCCGCATTACCGATCAGAGGTACTGCTTCGACAGCTTCTCCAGGGTCCCGAAAAATTCGGCTTTGACCTCGTCGATGATCTCCGCAACCGGTCGCACGGCATCGATGCGCCCGGCCACCTGACCCGTGAGGGCGATGCTGGCTTCCATGTCACCGCCGAAGTAGAGATCCAGCGCGGTGCCAAACTCGGTCATGGCGTTGACGTCGGGCTGATCTTCCAGCCGGGTCGTTTTCTCGGTACGCAGCGCACGCAGGGCCGGAGAGTGTTTGCGGTTGAGAAACACGGTGTCCGTCTCCCGTGCCTCGACGATGGCATCTTTCCAGTTCTGATGCACCGGCGACTCCGCCGCGGAAACCATGCGGGTACCCATCTGGACGCCTTCCGCGCCCAGGGCAAAGGCTGCCGCC
>JAHEEG010000162.1 GCA_024640825.1 Gammaproteobacteria bacterium | reverse complement strand
ACCGTCCGTTCGCTCCCTGCACATTCGCTCCCTGCGTATTCGCTCCTTTCGCTCTAAAAACATCGCGTCTCCGTAACTGAAAAACCGGTAGCCCGACGCCGCCGCCGCCGCGTAAGCGGCCATGACCCGCCGGTAGCCGCCGAAGGCACAAACCAGCATGAGCAGAGTCGACTCCGGCAGATGAAAGTTGGTCAGCAGCGCATCTACCACCCGAAATTGAAACCCGGGGGTGATGAAAAGGTCGGTCTCACCCCGGCAGGCTTCTATAACGCCGGTCTTTGGCTGCCCAGCGTTTGACCGGCTGGCGTTCAGCCGGCTGCGCGCTTCATCGGCCACCTTGTCCTGCAGCTGCAGGGCGGCGGTTTCCAACGTGCGAACTACCGTGGTTCCGACTGCGACGACTCGACCGCCACGCTGCCGGGCGCGGTTGACTGCCTCCGCGGTCTCTGACGGCAGCTCATAGCGCTCAAAATGCATGTGATGATCCTGGATATCTGTCACCCGCACCGGCTGAAACGTACCCGCCCCGATGTGCAGAGTGACCGAGGCGACTTCCACACCCTGTACCGGCAGCGCATCGAGCATGGATCGGGTGAAGTGCAACCCCGCCGTAGGCGCAGCCACCGCGCCGGGCTGACGGGCATAAACCGTCTGATAGCTTGCCTCGTCCCCGGCCGCCGCCGGCCGGTCGATATAAGGCGGCAGGGGCACCTCGCCTTCGACTTCCAGCACCTGCATGACGGACACCGGAAACCGCAGCCGGTAGAACTGCCCTTCACGACCCAGCACCTCCAGCGCAAAGGCCCCGACCATCAACGCGCGGCCCGGCTTCAACGGCTTGCTTACCCTAACCTGACACAGGGCAACGTCGTCGGCTTCGACCCGCTCCACCAGAACTTCGGCGTGGCCGCCGCTGTCTTTTTCGCCGTACAGGCGGGCCTTGACCACCCGAGTATCGTTAACAACCAGCAGGTCTCCCGACCGCAGCAGCCCTGGAAAATCGCGGAACGTCAGATGACGCAGACTCTCTCGCTGAACATGCAGGAGGCGGCTTTCGTCACGTCGGGTGCTCGGCACCCGGGCGATCTGCGCATCGGGCAGATCGTAGGCGAAGTCTTGAAGACGCATTGGTTTTACCGACCAATTCTGAGGGCGGGCGCATTCTACTGGGGACTCGAGCCCGCGAACACCCCACTACTGGGCACAGGCTGCGGGCGCGCTTCGCCCGAACTGGATTCGGTGTTGGCTGGGCGGTAACATCGTCGCCCCTGCCTGGGTGGCGAAATTGGTAGACGCGCCAGACTCAAAATCTGGTTCTGGCAACAGAGTGTGGGTTCGATTCCCACCCCAGGCACCAGCGCAGCAGGAGAACCCCCATGGGCGTGACGGTCAGCAGAAACTGCTTCTCGGGAAAGCAACAGGCCCTGGAGGCGATCGGCAACAAGGGTCTTGTCGCCCGGGACGGCGCCATGACCGCGGGCGACCTGGAGGACGTGCACTGGCACAAAACCAGTCTCGAGATCTACGTGCTTGAAGGCTCTTTCGAAACCAGGGACGGCGTCACTGACACGGCGCTGCTTGCCGGCCCGGGCGATCTCATCTCCATTCCTGCTGGAACGCTCCACGCCGCGCGCTGCCCGGAACCGGCCCGCTACGTGGTTGGCTTCGAGTCGGATGAGGCCATGGCCGGTTTCAAGCCGGAACGTCCTGAAGATCTTGAATAGCGTGTAAAAGCGCCATTCGCAACGCGAACCCCGATTCGGCCGACCGGCTGGTTGGCACCACGGGGTTCTCACGCCAGCCCAATACTGTATATTTATACAGTATGCGACTGATCCTGGCCCGATGGCTGAACAACCGGCTCGTCGAGATGCACGCCAACAGCGTCGGCGAGACCGTGGGCATTCTGACCCGCAGCGGCGAGTACCGGTACGTTCGCTGGCTGGGTTTCATCGACCGGGACAAGGCAAAGCAGCTGGGGCGGCCCGTCAAGCTTCAGGTCAACCGTATCGGCCAGGCCGGAGACTTCGGCGCTACCTGGGAAGATGTACCGCGCGACCGGCATGTGCAGGGATGTCTGACGGAAGCCGGCGTTTACGCGGTGGTGGAAGATTCCGTCCGTATCGTCTGACCGATAAAACCCTGCGCCATCATGGAGGTGTCTGGAGCCGGGTCTCGAGCATACGCAGATCTCACGATCAACATCACCGGCGATTCCGTTAGGCTGAGCGCTGCCTCATTTCAGTGAACACAACATGGGCTCCACAAACTACATACGCTGGTTTTCCGAACTCGACCGCGACGATGTATCGCAGGTGGGCGGCAAGAACGCGTCTCTGGGCGAACTGTACCGGTCGCTGACCGCAAAGGGCGTTCCCGTGCCCAATGGCTTCGCCACGACCGCGACAGCCTACCGGGATCTGCTGGAAAACAACCAGCTGTATCGGCCGCTGCAGAAAGCGATGCAGGGCCTGAGCGGGCGCGATACCGAGGCCCTGATGCGCGCAGCCCGCGACTGCAGAGAGCGTATCTACGACGCCCGCCTGCCCGATGGGCTGGAAGCGCAGATCAACGCCGCCTACGAGCAACTGCGCAACGAGTACGGAGCGGATCTCAGCGTCGCGGTACGAAGCTCTGCCACCGCCGAAGATCTGCCCGAAGCCAGCTTCGCCGGCCAGCACGACAGCTACCTGAACGTTCGCGGCGGCGCGCCGCTCATCGAGGCCTGCCGCCGCTGTCTGGCCAGCCTGTTCACCGACCGCGCCGTGCAGTACCGGCTGAATAACGGCTTCGATCACATGAAGGTGGCCCTGTCCGTGGGCGTCATGAAGATGGTTCGCGCCGACCTGTCCACCAGCGGGGTGATGTTCACGCTGGATACGGAAAGCGGGTTCCGTGACGTGGTGATGATCAACGCGGCTTACGGCCTTGGCGAGAATGTGGTGCAGGGGGCCGTAGATCCGGACGAGTTCTACGTGCACAAACCCACCCTCGCGCTCGGGTACCGGAACATCATTCGTCGTCGCCGGGGCGAGAAGGCTGTCAGGATGGTCTACGCCTCGCGCAAGGGCAGCGTCACAACGCACAACGTTCCCACGGCGACCGAGGATCAGCTGCGTTACGCCATCGACGACGCGGAAGCGATCCGTCTCGCGGAAATGGCCGTGAGCATCGAGAAACACTATTCCGAGCGGGCGGGCCGGGACATGCCCATGGACATCGAGTGGGCGAAAGACGGCATCGACGGCGAACTTTACGTGGTGCAGGCAAGGCCTGAAACCGTCGCCTCCCGCCGTCGCGCCGACCAGCTGGAAACCTACCGTCTGCTGGACACCGGCACGGTCATTCAGGAAGGCCGAGCTGTGGGTCAGAGCGTTGCCACAGCACGCGTGCGCGTTGTTCGAACCTCTGAGGACATGCTGGCGTTCCAGCCCGGGGAGGTCCTGGTCGCAGACACCACGACCCCGGACTGGGGCACGGTCATGCGCAAAGCATCGGCGCTGGTGACCAATCGCGGTGGACGAACCTGTCATGCCGCCATCGTCGCCCGTGAGCTGGACATTCCTGCAATCGTTGGTTGCGGCAACGCAACGGATCGGCTTCACGACGGAGACCTGGTCACCGTCTCCTGCTGCGAGGGTGCCACGGGCCGCGTATACGCGGGCGAAGTCGGGTTCCAGCGGGAGATCACTGATCTGTCTGCCATGGCCCGCCCCCGCACGAAGATCATGGTGAACCTGGGAAATCCGGATACCGCCTTCCGCACGGCCTGCCTGCCCAGCGATGGCGTTGGCCTCGCCCGGCTGGAATTCATCATCAGTGAGTATGTGAAAGCCCACCCTATGGCCGCTGCGCATCCCGAGCGTCTGTCGGAGTCTGCAGATCGCGACGCCCTGGCGACGCTGGCAGGTGGCTACCAGAACCCGGCCGACTTCTTCGTGCACCGCCTGGCGGAAGGTGTGAGTACCATCGCCGGCGCCTTTTTCCCGCGACCGGTTATCGTCCGGCTGTCGGACTTCAAGTCGAACGAGTATGCGGAACTGCTCGGCGGCCGCGACTTCGAAACGCCAGAGCCCAATCCCATGCTCGGCTTCCGTGGCGCCTCCCGCTACGCCCACCCTGCTTATGAGGACGGCTTCGCGCTGGAATGCGCGGCCATGAAGCGCGTGCGGGAACACATGGGATTGACCAACGTAAAACTCATGATCCCCTTCTGTCGCCGCCTGAACGAGGCTCGTCGGGTGCTGGACTGCATGAAAAAGCACGGCCTCGTGCGAGGCGAGAACGGCCTGGAGATCTACGTCATGTGCGAGATCCCCAACAACGTTATCCTCATCGACGAATTCGCGGAGCTGTTCGACGGCTTCTCCATCGGCTCCAACGACCTCACCCAGCTGACTCTGGGCGTGGATCGCGATTCGGAAACCGTCGCCTTCGACTTCGACGAGCGGGACCCGGGCGTGTTGAAAATGCTGGAGCTGGCGGTAACCGGGGCGAAGCGCAACAAACGCCATTCGGGAATTTGCGGCCAGGCGCCGTCCGACTATCCGGAAGTGGCCGAATTCCTGGTACGGCTGGGCATCGACTCACTGAGCCTAAACCCCGACAGCGTGCTGACGGTCACCCGGCGCATCCTCGATCTGGAACAGCAGCTATAGCCGCGTGAGGCGCATTCCTACAGAGGCCGCTGGTCTGGACCGCGGGCGCTGACGCTACCAGCGGCGGCCGATGGACAGCTCCAGGATATCGGCATCGAACTCGTCGAAACTGTCTTCTTTGTAGTCGACATAACGGTAATCCAACCCAAGCAGATACCCATCGCTGACTTCCACCTCGGCAAAGATCCGGGCGTCGTCCCGTTTCACGTCGTAGCTGCCGGAATTGTCGTAGTAGCGGAAGCTGCCGCCCAGGGTCCAGCGCTGGCTAAGCTTCCAGGTAACGGCACCGTCGACAAAGTCGCTGTCCGCGTCGTAGTCAATATCGAAACGGTCCACCCGGAACGGCAGCGTATCCCCCCTTACCAGCTGGATGATGCTGCGCGATACGTCCGCATACGTGTAGCCCGCAGAGATGCTGAGCCGCGGCCCGGCGTAAGTGACCCGGAGATCGGCTTGATGAGAATCTGTCTCCCAGTTGGAATTGTCGTTCTCGTAGTCAGCGTAGCGGTAGTTGGCGCTGAGCCCCCAGCCGCTGGTCCAGCGATAGCGACCCTTTAACCGGTAACGTCTGGAATCTGTAGGTGAGGCCAGGGTGAAAGGATCGTCGATGTTGTTGTCTTCCGCTGAAACGTAGAGATCGAGGCCATCCAACGGGGCATAGGCGACGCGAACATAGTAGCCGTCCAGCCGGGTCTCTTCGTCCTCGGCGTCGTCGAAATCCTCATTGGCCTGCCGGTATTCGACGTCCCGGTTTTCCCGGGTCCAGCCTGCGGAAACCGTAAGCTCGCGCATCGGTTGCCACTGCGCGCCCGTTTCGAAGATCGAGGTGTGAATCTGCCAGCGGCTCGCGGCGTCCTGCTCGAACTCCGAATCCCCCGACTGCCTTAGCTTGTGCCAGCGATAGCGCCCGAAAAAGCTGATCTGCTCGTTCAGGTCATAGCCAACGCTCGCGTCATAGAGGTTGCGATCCTGGTCAATGTCGCCAGTCCCCGAGATGTCTCTCGCAAAGGGCTGGCCGGAAAAATCAATGCCCTGAGAGCGTTCCCGTGCCTTCAGGTCTGCATCCAGATCGCCGAGGATCACGTTCGCCCCCAGGGTGAGCCGATCCGTGGGTCGAATATTCGCAGACAGCTGATGTTCCCAGCCGCTGTAGTCGTAGGGCTGGTCCAGAAAAAAGAAATCCAGCTCTGCCGGATCGGCGGGGTCAGACCCCAGGGAGAACGCCGGCAGCGAGACCGAGGAGTCGTCATCGAAATCCCGATAACGTTCAGTCCAGATCAGCGTGGCTCTGTCCCAGGCGTAACGCAGGCCAAACTCCATCGTCTGAAGGGTTTCGTCGATCGGTTTTCTCAACTCGAATTCTTCACGCTCTATGTCGAGCACCGTCAGGCTCTTGCCGGACTTTTCATACCGGTCATAGCCCAGGAACAACCCGGCGCGGTCCGACAGATCGAGTTCCAGCTTCACCCGATCGGTATCGCGTTCGAAGTCGAAGCGTCGGAAGTCGCCGTCCCCACCGGATATCTGGGATCCAAGCGCTGAGTCGTCGTAAAAATAGTCCGACGTCTGATGACGGTAGGTAAATCGGTACGCATCGTACTTCTGAACATCCAGCCGGATGCTGTCGTAGGGGTCGCCACCCAGATTGGACGCCTGAACATCTACTCGATCGGGCAGCCATGGACCATCCTGAGCGTCAGGAAGATAGCTGAAGGCGAAGTCGAACAGCCGGGCGCCTTCGTCCAGATCCACGTGCTGATCGTATTTTGCGTCGTCGCCGCTCTTCCAGACGCCCCGCCAGCCAGCCGAAACGTGCCCGGAGACTCTGTCCTGGGCCACCGACAGCTGCCAGATACACAGCAAGAGCAGAGCCGATCCGGCGTTGACCATGATGGTAGACGTTCTTCGTCCGGCTATCATTCCAGCCCCTCAGCGAAGAAAATTGCGATCGAAGTTCGAGCCGTGTATCGACGCGTGGCACGCCGTGCAGACTGTGTCCGGCCCGAAACGCGGCGGCCCGCCGGGCCCGAACCCGGTGTGGAACTGCGGCACCATGGCGTGGCAGCTGTAGCAGAGCTCGCCCTCCTGCTGATAGGTCAGCAGAAACCGGTTCGGACCGCCGTGAGGCTCGTGGCAGGCAGCGCAGCCTTCTACCCGGGACGCCGCGTGCTCGAACACGAAGGGTCCGGCGGTCTGCGCGTGACAGCCGGCACAGGTATGATCCGCAAAGCCACCCAGCTTGGCGCTTACGTCAGCGTGGGGGTCATGACAGGAGACACAGGATACTGACCCTTCCGCCAGGCGATGGCGCTCGTTGAAAGCAAATCTGCTGAACACCCCTTCATGGCACGACACGCAGGTCGCCGAAGCGGCATCGATTCTGTCGAAACCGGCGGGCATGGGCGCGGACATACCATCTTCTCCGTGCGCGCGTTCGTGCGCGCGGTGGCAGTCCGAACAGGCAACAGCGGCGCTGCCATGCGCCGTGAGACCGGTTCCCGAATGCTGATCCTGGTGGCAGCTGGCACAGACTGCAGAACGATCGGCAGCCGACTCCGAACGGAAACTCATGATGCTCTGTGACGGCTCGCCAGCGCTGCCCGGATGGCCCTCGGCATTGATGTGACAGCTGGTACAACTCTTCGCCTCGCCCGCCGCATCCTGAAAATGTGGATACCCTCCGGCCGCCACATCCGCATGACAGGCTCGACAGGCTGCTGCCCCAGGCGCTTCCGCGGCGGCTTCGGCGCACACCAGGCCGACGAATCCCGCAGCTGTAAATACCAGTATCGACAGAATCAAACGCATAGTGCGACACTCGCGCAATCTGTACTCCCATGCCATCGTGAGAACCACGTAGGGCCTCTGACCGGGGGTTTTGCCAACATGGCGATGCTCAACATGCCGATACAATGCTCATAAAACTGAACCGGGGACTGGACATACCCATCGAAGGCACGCCCGGCCCGCACGTTGAAGACGCCCCCGAGCCACGCCACGTGGGGCTGGTTGGTCTCGACTATATAGACCTGAAACCATCCATGGCAATTAAGATCGGCGATCAGGTCCGCACCGGCCAGACCCTGTTCCGCCACCGTCTGCATCCGCAGCTTGCTTTCACAGCGCCCGGTACCGGGCGCATCATAGAGATCCACCGCGGCCCGAGGCGCAGCCTGGAATCAGTGGTGATCGAACTCGCCGATCAGGAACAACCGGAGACCCTCTTACCCGACCCGCCGCGATCGCCAACCGCGGAGGACATCCGCGGGATCCTGGCGGCAACGGGGCTCTGGAGCACCTTCAGGGTGCGCCCGTACAGTCGCGTGCCCCTACCGGATGCAAAGCTTGGATCTCTGTTCGTCACCGCCATGGACACTCAACCCCTGGCCCCCGACCCTGCCGCAATCATTGCCGAACGGGAAGAAGACTTTCAGCGGGGCCTGCGCTGCCTGTGCACCCTGTGTCCAGGACCCGTGTATCTGTGCACGGCACCCGAGTTCTCTACAGGCGTGCCGGATGCTGATAACCTGCAGCATGTCCGGTTCGCGGGCGCGCATCCGGCGGGACTCCCCGGCACCCACATGCATTTTCTGCA
>JAHEEG010000161.1 GCA_024640825.1 Gammaproteobacteria bacterium | reverse complement strand
AGAAGAACCTGAGGATCATCATGAAGGACGGCAAGATCTACAAGAATACGCTGCAATGATGCCGGGCTGGACCGAAGACGCAACTTGGGAGAACGTTGACATGAGCTTTTTTCGCAGGGCGTTACTGTGCCTCGGCATCACGCTGCTCACCTTGCCGGTTTGCGGGCAAGGTCTCGCTGAAGACGGCAGCGCCGCGAGGGATTGGAGCTATCTGACCGAACTCTATCTATGGGGGCCGAACGTCGACCTGGAGACGGCCGACGGCAGCCGCACGGAAATCGAGTTCTCCGATCTGGCCAAGATTACCGAGATGGGCGGCATGGGCGGTTTCTACGCCAGGCGGAACAAGTGGCGTTTTGGCATCGACGTCATCTACATGGACGTCGAGGACAAAGTCAATGCTCCGGTCGCGCCGGGCCTCGAGCTCCAGAAAGCGGGGCTCGAGCTCTTCTATGCCAATCCCATCGTCAGCTACGACATCGCGCGCTTCGATCGGTCTGAGTTCAGTGTTTATGCGGGTGCCCGCTATCTCTGGGCGAAGTTCAAAACCAAGGTCAGAACGGCGGCCCCGCTCCCGGTGGGGAGCTTCCGAGCCAGCGAGTCGGACGACAGGTGGGATGCAATCATTGGCCTGCACGGCAGCACGAACCTAACGGAACGGTGGTACGTCAACTACCAGGCAGACGTGGGCGCGGGCCAGTCAGACTCCGTGTTTCAGTTCGTCGGGGACGTGAATTACCGCTTTAGAAAGCTGGATGCATCCCTCGGCTATCGCTACCTCCGCTACGATCCCGACGGCGACCTCTTCAACGAGTTCGAGTTTAAAGGGTTCTTTGCAGGTGCGAAGCTCTATTTTTAACCACTTGCTTTGCGACCAGAGGGTTTTCCAGAATGAATTCAAACAGGAGCCGCCGAAGGTATCGGCTGACGATCTGCATTTTTGCTTTGGCTGGGTTCGCCACGGGCACGGGACAGGCGCAGCCTGACACGTCAGCGACGGAGCGGTTCACCGAAATCGAATCGCTCATTGATGCCGAGCAAGACAGGCTCATCGACCTATTCAAGGATTTCCATGAAAACCCCGAGCTCCCGTTCATGGAAGAGCGCACGGCGGCGATCGTAGCCAAAGAGCTGAGAGCGCTGGGTTACGAAGTCAAAACCGCCATAGGCAAAACCGGGGTGGCAGCGGTCATGAAAAATGGCGACGGCCCGGTCGTCATGTATCGCGCTGACATGGACGCCAATGCCGCGGAAGAGAAAACCAACCTTGCTTATGCCAGCACCAGACGGATGCTGAGTGCCGATGGCGTTGAAGTACCTGTTGCCCATCTCTGCGGCCATGATGCCCACACCACCTGGCTGCTGGCTCTGGCGAAAGTCATGGCGGATCTCAAAGATCGCTGGAGCGGCACGCTGGTACTGATTGCGCAGCCCGCGGAAGAGTCCATTGAAGGTGCAACTGCCATGGTTGAGGGTGGCCTCTACGCCATTCACAAAGTGCCCCGGCCCGAATATCTGATTGCCATGCATACCGCGCCTCTGCCGACCGGATCGGTGGTCAGCAGCGGGGGCGTAATGATGGCTGGCACGGAGCAGCTCGATGTCACGATTTACGGCCGCAGCTCTCATGGCTCTGCGCCACAGTTCTCGAAGGACGCCGGTTTGATGGCCGCCTATGCGGTCGTTCAGTACCAGGCCATCACTGCAAGGGTGCTGGACCCGAGGGATCCCGCTGTGGTTACCGTCGGCGCGATAAATGCCGGTGTGGAGAACAACACGATTCCCGGTGTCGCGGAACTCAAGCTGAACTTCCGGTTCTTCAGTGAGGATGTGCGAGAGCAGCTGTTCAACGGGGTGAAGTCAATCAGCGAAGGTATCGCTCGCACCTACGGCATGCCGGAAGACCAGATGCCGAAAATCGTTCGCAACGGCTATTCATCTCCGCTTGTCAATGATACCGATCTCACGAACGAAATAGCCCAACACCTGGTTGAGATCGACCTGGTCGATGCTGGCAGGATGATTACCGAGTTCACGCCGGTGACGGGGTCGGAAGACGCCCACATGCTGGTCCACGGCCTGGACGGCGTCAAGATAGGGTTCCTGGCCGTCGGCACCGCGCCCCCCGCCATGGTGGAAGAGGCCAGAAAACGAGGGCAGGCCGTTCCCTTTGCTAATCATCAATCGACGTATCAGGTTGACCTGGAGGCGATACCGTATGGCGCAAAGATTGCGTCCGCCGTTGTCCTGGATCTGCTGGCCAAGTGACTCGCCTGGCAAAGGGATCGTCCGAGGTGGAGATGCGTTTAGGTTTCACCGCGGCACCATAGAAGTTGATACGAATTCTGTTCTGGAGGCGTTACATGACTGGAATGTTGGCTACCGATCCGGTTCGGCGCGGACTCGGCGCGTTGTTGTGCCTTGCAATGGTCTGGGTACCGATGCCGAGTCGGGCCGCGACCGATGAGTCAGCCCGATACCTGGAGCTGATCAAAGCTCAAGCGGAGCTGATCGAAGATCTTCAAAGCCGAGTGGCGGCGCTGGAAGCCCGCGGTGAGAAGGAGACCTCAGAACCGGAATGGTTGGCGCTGCGCGAAGAGCCGGTCCGTGCGCAAACATCCAGTCTCGAGCCGAGGGACACCATCGGTGACCTCAACACCCAGATTCGCGAGGGCTCGATCGCTGAATCAATCAGGATTCCAGGGCCCCGGGACATCTCGATTCGATTCGGTGGCTATGTGAAATCTGTGGCCTACGCGGACAGCAATCAGGAGGCCGCCAACGAGTACTTCCTGCCGGCACTGCTCGGCGTGCTCCGGCCGGACGAAGATGGGCAGTACCGGCAGTCATCGAACCTGTCTCGCCTTGCGTTCGAGGCAGATGCGCCCCTGGGAGACAATCAGATTCGCGGCTATCTCGAGTTTGACTTCCGCGATGATTTCACCCTGCGCCACGCTTACCTGGACTGGAATTCCGGTAAGAATGCCCTACGGGCAGGTCAGTTCTGGAGCGCCTTCATGGACTTGGGCGCGTTGCCGGAAGGCGTGTCGGAACCGACGGTAAGTGGCGCTGTGCTTGCTCGCCAGACGCAATTCAGGTACGCGAGAGCGCTGACGGACAATCTGCAGTGGACGCTCAGCCTGGAAGATCCCAGCAGCAACGATCTCTACGGGGAGGACCCGGTGTTTCAGCGGCCCACGGTTCCGGACCTGATCAACACGCTGACTCTGCGGAATCCCGATATCGGGCACCTCAGGGTCGGTGCCCTGCTGCGGCGCCTGGAGGTCAGTACGGGCTTCGGCAAAGACGACGCCGTTGGCTGGGGTGCTAACCTCAGCGGCAGCCTCAAGATTGGCGAAAGGGACCGCCTGCTTGGCATGGCCATCGTTGGAGACGGGCTTGGGCGCTATCTGCTGGGAATCACACCAGTGGCTGCCGGGTCGATCGACCTGGACGGGCAGATCAGAACCCGCGACAACCTCGGCGGGTACCTGGGTTATCAGCACTTCTGGAATGCGCGGTTCCGGAGCAGCGTCTCGGTTGGATACGCAGAGGCGGACAACTTCTCCGGACAATCGGGTGATGCCTTCAGCAACTCGACCTTTGCGTCGGTGAATCTTCTGTATCAGATCAACGATCACATTACGGCTGGTTTGGAATACACCTATGGCCAGCGTGAGAACAACGACGGCAGCGATTTGAACAACAGTCGCATCATGTTCGGGCTGCAGCTGTTCTAGCGAGCAGGCCGCATTTCAGATAGTCATCGAACTCGTGCTTGACGAACGTGGGGAGCGAGGCGCCTTCGGCTTCGAGGTGGGTGAGAAACTGGGGGTAGTAGGTCTCGACGATGGCGTAGAGTGCGGTCGCGCCGTGGCGGTCCCGCCCATTTCATAGCTCTGGTGGGCGTTCTTCGAAAGCGACAACATCGTCGGGAATAACCTCCCACGATGCTTTAGAGCCAACGAAAATATGCTGGATGCGCTCGACGTGAGGGTCTCCGTTTACGCACCCGAGTGTGACTCCGTGAACAACCCCTTTGAATGTGCCGCAGAGCGTTGAACCGCACTTGCTGCAAAACCTCAGGCCATATCCTTCGCTACTATCGTAGGAAGTCAGCTGGTTCTCTCCTGTCAACCATTTGAACTGTTCCGGATTCACCAGCGCGTAGGTGGACGCTTGAGCGCTGAACGCTTTCCGGCAGCGAGAGCAATGACATGATCTTGCATCATATAGGAGACCAGAAATCTCGTAGGTCACTTCTCCACAGAAGCACTCGCCTGATATCACGTTCTGATGTCCCCCTGGTATTTCAGCGGTAAGTTTGCCACTTTCTGCGGAGGGGTGTCGGCTGCGGTAGCGCCATCGAGTAAAGCCCGCCGACCAGCTGGCAGGCTAAACGTTCAGCCGATCCAGCATCTGCTCAGGAGGAGAACTATCTCTTGAACGTTCTTCCGGTAGCCAACGGTGGCGGGGGCGTCTATCAGGTTTTTATCTGGTATCCGAGGGATGGTGGCGGTGGCCGATTCGTGGGGGTGGCTCAGCAGGCCAAGGCCATTCACGAGAAGTCAGGAATCAGAGTATCCATCAACGTCGCTCAGATGCAGCGCATGCACTGCGTTATGGACTATGACAATCTCGGTCACTGGGCCAAGATGCGGGACACCCCCAACGAGGAGCTTTCGGCATTCATGGAAAAACAATCCGCGAATCCGACGGCTGATTGTGTGATAGCTTCGGATCTGAGAATACGCGTACCTGGCGCGTCGGATGGTCCGCTGTCTTTCCGCGCCGCAGTTGACCCTGGTTGCGCGGGGTCATTTCTTAGAGGAACGGTCGATTTGAAGGGGTGCGAAAGTGGATCGGACGGCTAAGTTCTGGGACAGGATCGCAGAAGGCTACTCGAAACGGCCCGTCTCTGACGAAGCTGCTTACCAAAAGAAGCTGGAGGTCACGCGCGAATATCTTACCCCGGAAATGGGGTTGCTGGAGTTCGGCTGCGGGACCGGATCGACCGCTATCGCTCACGCGCCCTATGTGAAGCATATTCAGGCGCTTGATATCTCGCCGAGAATGATAGAAATCGCCAAAGGGAAAGCTGAAGCGCAAAGGGTCGAAAATGTCACATTCGAGCGATCGACCCTCGATGAAGTCAGCGTGCCGGATCAATCCCTGGATGCCGTTCTAGGCCTGAACGTCCTGCATTTGGTGAGCAACAAAGAAGGTGCAATCGCCAAGGTTTACAGGATGCTCAAGCCGGGGGGCGTATTTGTTTCCAGCACTGTGTGCCTTGGGGACACCAGATTGAGGGTTCTGAAATATGTAGCGCCGGTTGGAAGGCTCATCGGTTTGAACCTCAAGGTGTTTGCCTCGAAAGAGTTGAAAGACAGTCTGACCGCGGGTGGATTCGAGATCGACTACGAATGGCGGCCTGCCAAGGGTGTAGCCGTGTTCATGGTCGCCCGGAAGCCACAGGAACTGTGATCAATGGACGTTTTCCATACCCTGGCTGAAATCGCCGTGGCGATTACGGGATTCTCGTCGCTGATCATCATTTTTCGCGGCAGTGCGTCTGACTGGGGTCGCCAGGATTACGTCAGCTTTGCTTTCGCGCTGTCATGGAGCATTGGAAGCATTTTCCTGTCGTTGCTGCCGGTAGTTCTTGTAGAATTCGGAATCAACCTGTCGGTTGCGGCGCGAATCGGCTTGTTCTGTGTGGTCGCATATATGTTCATGGTTGGCGCCGTTCTGACGTACGTGCGAATCGGGATCAGCAAGAAAGGCCAAGGTAGCCTTCGAGGTTCGACCAGCGTGGGTATGTCCCTGCTTTGGCTGGCCATAGTCACTGCCGCCCTCGCAGCGGGATTTGGGCTGCTGCCAGGCGCGTTGCATGCCTGGTACGCTGCCACCATCGTGCTCCTTATGGTGCATGCAACGGCAGAGTTGGGTGTTTTTGTCGTTCAAACCATCCGTCAACCCGCGCCAGAGCAAGCTGTCCCATCTGAACCGGAATGAACCTATCCGTTCAAAAACAGGAGGCGTCATGGTAACTCCGCTCGGTACGGTCAGACAGGTGGCCTACGTCGTCGACGACATGGACAGCGCCCTCGACTACTGGATTAACGTGATGAAAGCGGGGCCGTTCTTCCTTTTCGAGCATGCGACAATGGAGAACCAGCGGTATCGGGGTTCGGCATCAAACGTGGATGTATCTTTGGCGGTCGGTAATTCTGGAGACGTGCAGATTGAACTCATCTACTGCGAAAACGACGAACCATCCGTCTACAGGGAGTTTCTGGATGCGGGGCGAACCGGCGTTCATCATCTGGGCCTGATGCCTGAGAATTATCAGGAAACGTTCGACCGATACGTCTCGCTCGGTTACGAGCCCGCATTCGAATGCAGTATTGGCGGAACCGATCTGGTTTATTTCGATACGGTGAAAATGCTGGGGCATTTCACTGAGTTCTGGCAGAACAGTGTTGCTTTCAAGGACTTTCTGGAAGCGGTCAAATCGGCGTCACGCGGTTGGGACGGCAGTGACCCGGTTCGAACGGGGTCGTTGTGAAGTCGCTGGCACGGCCCAGCGAGGCGAGCGCCCCGTTCAGCGCTTGGTGAAGCGCAGCAGCCCCTCCTGAGCCACCGATGCGATGCGTCGACCATCCCGGCTGTAAAGACCGCCCATTGCCAGTCCGCGGCCGGCGTTCGCGGCCGGACTCTCCATCACGTAGAGCAGCCAGTCGTTGAAACGGGGAATTTCGTGAAACCACATGCTGTGATCCAGGCTCGCGCCTGCCAGCGCGCCCGTGTCGGCGTGGGGACGCCAGGCGGTTTCCAGCAGCGACCGGTCGCTGGCGTAGACCAGCAGAGCGAGATGCAGCAGCGGATCTTCGGGCAGCAGTCCGCTGGGCTTCAGCCAGACCTGCTGTTCCGCGGGCAGCGGCTGATCCGTGGTGATCTCGGTGGCCATTCGCACATCGATGGGCATCTCGGCCCAGTTGCTGCGTCCGCGCAGCGCGTCTCTGTTGGGTGACGCTTCGGGGTTGGGCGCGGGCGGCATCGGCGCCTGGTGGCGAACGCCGGCAACCGGCTCGGTGAAGCTGGCCTGAAGGTGAAAGATCAGTTGCTCGCGTTGCCAGACTTCCACCGTCCGCGCGTGGAAGTTTCGACCCTCCTTGATCCGTTTGACCCGGAACTCCATGTCCTTTTCCGGTCGGCCGGGACGTAGAAAATAGGCGTGCAGCGAGTGCATGGGCACGCCGTCCGCGGTTCGCGCTGCCGCTGCGGCGGCCTGCGCCGCGACAAGCCCGCCAAACAGCCGGTTGTCGACGGTGACGCCGCCGGTCCCGACGCCGCCGCGGAAACTGTCAGGGCCCGCAGCTTCCAGGTCGAGCCGTTCGACAAGCCGTTTCAGCAGTGTCGACATGCTTAACGCATCACGCCTGGCATACCGCCGTCGACAACCATTGTCTGGCCCGAGATGGATGTTGAAGTCACAAAGGTAACCACCTGCTCTGCGATATCTTCCGGCTGGCCGACCCGCCCCAGGACAGCTTGCCGTCGTGCCCCTTCGGCCACGGCATCGGGCAGGCGATTCGCCATCCTGGTGTTTTCCACCAGCCCCGGCGCCACGCAGTTCACGGCCACTTCAGGCGCCATGGCCACGGCCAGGCAGCGGGTCAGGTGGTTCAGTGCCGCCTTGCTGGCCGAATAAGCGATGCTGCTGCTGCCGGGGCTGATACCCCCGGCGGATGAGATATTGACAATGTGGCCGCCGCCATCGGCCTTCAACAGCGCGGCCCCGGCTCGTGCGAGTAGGAACGGGCCGCGCAGGTTGGTTTCCAGCACCCGGTCCCAGATGTCCGGCGTCAGGCTGTCCAGATCGGGAAACGGGATGCCGATGTTCCAGGCGGCATTGTTCACCAGAATGTCCAGTCGGCCGTGCTGCTGGGCCACGGTGGCCATGCAGATGTCGACGGCTTGCGGATCACGCTGGTCCAGTTGCAGCACGCTGGCGCTGCCGCCCGCTGCAGAAACATCGCTCGCCGTGGCGGCCGCCGCCTCCGCGGCGCCGACATAGGCGGCGATGACGTGCGCGCCTTCTCTTCCCAGGCGTCTGGCTATAGCGCCGCCAATATCACCGGATGCGCCAGTTATCAGCGCCACTTTTCCCTGCAGTTTCATGTGTTTTCCTTTCCCGGGATAAGAGTCCAGCGATTACCCATCCTCAGCTGCTGCAGGAAGCCTGTCACGCGAAACCGGCATAGCGGCTTATTTCGTTGACTCAGGTTTCTTTGAATCAGGGGCGGCTGAAATTATAGGTGCTAACACCTCGT
>JAHEEG010000029.1 GCA_024640825.1 Gammaproteobacteria bacterium | reverse complement strand
CAATGCAGACGCGCTGGGATTCGAGCCGGAGGTTCTGCAATTTGATCCACGGCTGGACGGCAAGGTGGATCGTTCCCAGGTCAAGGAGGCGCTGACATCCGTCTATGACCCGGAGATTCCCGTCAACATCGTCGATCTCGGTCTCGTTTACGGTTGGGAGTGCAACGACGCCGGCGCGGTAAAAGTCACGATGACGCTCACGGCCCCGGGTTGCGGCATGGGGCCGGTCCTGGTGGAAGAAGTCAGAAATCGCGTATCCAGGGTGCCAAACGTATCTTCAGTAGAAGTCGCGCTGGTATTCGATCCACCCTGGTCGAGAGACATGATGACCGAAGAAGCCCAACTGGAACTGGGGCTGTTCTGAACCGATGACCACAAATCTGGCGGACATCCGTGAGGCGTTCAGCTTTTTTGATTCCTGGGAAGACAAGTATCGGTTCGTCATTGATCTAGGCCGCGAACTGAAAATCATGCCCGAGGCAGACAAGACCGAGGCGAATTTGGTTCGCGGCTGTCAGAGCCAGGTCTGGATTACCAGCAGCGTTGATAGTGCTTCCGGAAACCTGCATTTTGCACTGGACAGCGATGCGCACATCGTGCGCGGTCTCATCGCCATCGTGCTTGCCGCCTACGAGGGCAGGACGCCCGAGCAAATCGTCGCTTTCGATATCGACGGGTTGTTCGAGGAGTTGGCCCTGCTACAGCACCTGAGCCCTACCCGCGGCAACGGCCTGCGCGCGATGGTAGCCAAAATTCGCGACACCGCGGCCCAGCAGATGGGAACCTGACGGGCGATCAGGCTGCCCGGCTGCGCCCTCTGGCCGTGCCCGCGGGAGGCCCGGCAGCCGCCCTTGCAGCCTCACCAGAGGCGATTCTCTCTAGCTGGTCGTCGCGTACGCGGGGATGGGCCAGCCGTCTACGGCTTCTGCGGCTTGTGCGTCAGCCACAAATTCCCTGCTGACGACTGTTTGGATACAGGTCAGTTACGTCTTCAGATTGACGTAAGGGGCGTCCGCGTCCTTCGCCGAACGTACCATGTGACAGGCCACCAAAAGCATCTCCCGGCCGGCACGCAGAAAACTCATAGCCGCATGCTACTGAGGTTTCAGCGGCACCATTTTCTGCAGTCCGCAAGCCGCCGGGGCAATGCTCAGGCCTGCGGGCCTCTCTGGACCACGACAAGAGCGGTGAGGTGTCTGCCAATCTGGACGTGCGGGCGGTAAAACTCGCGCCGGCAGCGCCAGAATGTTGTCGCTTACCGGACCATTGCCCAGCCTGTAAGACACGGGATCTGGGTGAAACCGTCAGAAATTTGACAGGCCAATGATCGCAGCTTTACTTCCGGTGAAACATCAACGGTGAGGTAGAGCATGGCTGAACTCTCGGTAGGAATCGTTGCGGATGACCAGGCGCTGGCGGCGCGGCTGCGTCTCTGTCTCGAGTTCATGGGCGAGACCGTAGTTCAGGTCGACCCGGACATCCTTGTCGCCGGCTCCGAAAGCAATGACGACTACCCGAAGGTTCCTTCCGCGGGCCCGCCTGTGATCTACATCGGTCGGGCAGAGCCCCCAGGTGGCGCTCGGCGTCTGGACTGGCTGCACGAGCCTTTCCGCCTGGAACGAATGCAGTCCGCGCTTTACAAAGCCTATGCACGGCACCGAGAGCACAAGGCGGGCTCGGCAGCAGAGGCGGCGCTTTTTCCGTCGGTCATCGGCAGCAGCGAGCCCATGATTCGGGTGCGCAGCCTCATGGCCAAGGTCTGTGCTAAAGACGCCACCGTGCTGATCACCGGTGAGTCCGGAACGGGTAAGGAAGTGGTTGCCCGGGCCATGCATGACGCCTCGGATCGCCGCTCCGGATCCTTCGTTCCGGTGAACTGCGGGGCCATCCCTGGCGAACTGCTGGAAAGTGAGCTGTTCGGCTATGAGAAGGGCGCTTTCACCGGCGCCGTTACCGATAAGACCGGTCGTTTTGAGCTGGCTGCCGGCGGTACGCTTTTCCTCGACGAGATTGGAGACATGCCTTTGCCGATGCAGGTGAAGATGCTTCGAGCGATTCAGGATCGCAGCTTTGAGAGGGTGGGCGGCCTGCAGACCCGCCACGCGGATGTGCGGATCATGGCCGCCACCCATCAGGATCTGGAAGCGATGATCGTGGCCGGGAAGTTTCGTGAGGATCTGTACTATCGGTTGAATGTGTTTCCTATCGTCCTGCCGCCGCTACGTGAGCGAGTTGCTGACATTCCGGCGCTGATCAACGAGATATCGGCGCAGATTTTTCAAGAGCAGGGGCTGCAAGCGCGCCCGATGCAAGATGCGATTCAGGCAGTCAGCGACTATCCCTGGCCTGGCAACGTTCGGGAGCTCAAGAACCTTCTCGAAAGGCTTGCTATCGAATTCCCCAACGAACTGGTGTCGGCGAAAGAACTGCCTGCCAAATATCAGTCGGCTCCCGTAGCGGTTGAAGACGGACAAGCTGGCAGTCTGAAGGCCGCACCTGAACCCGGCCCGCCCGCACGCTTGCCGCTCAACGGCGTTGATCTCAAGGACTACCTGGCGCGTCTTGAGCGCGCACTCATCGAGCAGGCGCTGGAAGACACCAACTCGATAGTGGCGCGTGCCGCGGACCGGCTGCATATCCGACGCACCACCTTGGTGGAAAAGATGCGCAAGTACGGCATAGAACGCCGAAGCGCCTCATGAGGGCCGGCATACGGGTCGTCTCTGAAAATGAAACCGATGGCCGAGTGTGGTATGAGCAACTCAGAGCCGGCGGCTTCCAGCCAGAATGGGTTGCCGATTTCGCCCAAGCTCTGCCGCATCTGGCTCGTCGCGATTTGGGTTTGTGTCCGAGTCATGCTCGAAACGCGCCCGGCCTGCCGGACAAGATGCGCGAGCGTCTCGCCGCCCTGCCCGAGGCGGGGTGCAGCAGGCTTGACACGCTTCACAAAACTATCGTGCAGCGTGCCAGGCAAACTCAGGACTTCTACGCAGTTAACGGAAAATAGTTCGTGGATCGCAACAATCGGTGCGAGAACTGTTGAACCTGATGAGCGGTACAAACAACGGCCCGTTGTACGGACAGCAAGGGCACACCCTGAGTAGCTCTGAGAGTAGCCAGGGTACCGCCGTCGCCAGAGCCTGAGTGGAGATAGGCCCATGGCCGAACCAGCCCCATCGTCGGCGACCACGATCCCGAGGACGCGACCGAGCGGAATAAGCAGTCGCTATCTGACGGATCCCGACGAGATCATTCGGGTCCTGAAGATTTTTCGCGACCAGCGCGCAGATCTGCAGCTTCGATTCGAGCAGGACATCGGCGTTTACACAGCCAAGGTGCTCGACCTGCAGAAGAAAGTCATGCTGCTTGAAGATCTGCAGCCCCGAGATGGGGCGAGTCAGTTGCGGGGGCACAAACCCTTTGCACTGTCCGGAAGGGCGGACGGCATCTACATTCACTGCGTCGGCAACGTCGTTCAGAAAGCGGATTCCGAACGCGGCGTGCCTTTCTTTCACGTTGCCTTGCCGGAAAGCCTGCTGTACCAGCAACGACGGCGCGCAGCGCGTTTTCGATTGCCGCTTCGAGTCGCGGCCAACGGGGCACAAGTGCTGCTGTTTCGCCAGGGCGGTGACGACACTCCGCTGACGGGAGAGATAATCGACATCTCCGCTGGTGGTTGCCGGGCAAAATTTGACGGCGTACAAACGCCACCCCTGCAAACCGATGAGATTCTTGAGGGTTGCGCGATAACCGTACCCAACCTGCTGGACGTGCATTCAAAGGGCACCGTCCGGTACTTCAGTATTGATCAGCAACAGCAGGTCACCACCTGCGGCATCGAATTCACAGAAATGCACGTCACGGACCGGCGACGGCTGGAGCAGTTCATTCAGGCCATCGCCAGATTGGCGCACTAGGCCGAGACGGTCATCGCTGCCGATATTGGAGATAGAAGCGCCAATCGCTGGCAGTATCCACATCCCAGATGGGCTTCAGGAGACGCACCGAAAGCTTCGCATCCTCGATCCGCTCCAAAGTGGCCTGAAGCACGGCGTTAGTGCCCCAGGGGATGTCCAGAAAGATCTGCGGCAGGGGCTGCCGAGTTCCGACGAGGCCGTAGCCACCGTCCAACGCCGGCCCCAGCACAACATCAGCCTCGGCCAGCGCTTCAGCCGCCTGCCGAACGTAAGCTGCGTCGACCGGCGGACAGTCACCGCCGACCACAAGACCGTAAAAGCCATCTGCATGACAACGCTCGAGGGCGTTGGCCATACGCTGACCAAGGTCTGAACCTTGCTGCTGACGCAAGCGCAGCCGCCAGGCACCAAGCCAACGGCGAACATGGGTATCGGCTTCGCCCGCGAGCCACAACTCCGTGTCCAGCCCCTCGACCCCGGCAAGGCGTTCCAACGTGTCTTCCGTAAGCTGAATATGCGCCGCCAGCGCGGCCGCGTCTCCGAGTTCCGCCGCCAGGCGACGCTTCACACCGCCCAATACCGGCGCCCGAGCAAACACACACAGCCGGGTTCGGGTGACAGCCAATGTCACCGGTAGTATTCCCTGGCAAGCACATTCGGGTCCGCGCCGAGCCAGTAACGCAGCCGAAACTTCCACATCTGCAGAACGGTGCGCAGCACCCCTTTTTGCCGCCAGCGCCGAGAAGAGGTCGTCAGAACCCGCGCCTGGCGCTCCGGGCTGGCAAGGCGCCTCAGGCGGCGGCAGAGCTCGATGTCTTCCATCAACGGCTGTGGGGGCACGCCGCCGCAGGCTGCCAGCAGCTGGCTATGCACAAAGATGCCCTGATCGCCGGTGCAGATTCCGGTGATGCGGGAGCGCAGGTTCATCATGAACGCGATCAACCGCAGCGCCGGGGATGCGTCCGCCAGCGCGACATCGAAGCGACCCCAACAGGGCTGGGCGCCCTTTGTCAAAAGCCACCGCAATCCATCACCAATTCCGTGGGAGTCGGCATGCAGCAGCCAGATCCACTCGCCGCGGGCTTGTTTCACCCCCGCAGCCAGCTGCTGTCCTCGCCCTGACGGGCCGGTCACCAGAACACAACCGGCGCCGTCAGCCAATGCCTGGCTGCCATCGGTGCTTCCACCGTCCGCGACGATCACCTCAAGCGCATCGGTATCGAAGGGCTCGAGTTCAGTCAGCAAATTCCCCAGCGCTGGCGCGTCATTGAGAACAGGAAGGACTATGCTGACTCGGGGGTATGTCAAGGCGATGTGTGCTTGTGCACCGGACCATCTACAGCCGCGTCCAGAGCTGCTCCGCGGGTCGATCCATCTGCGATTCAATCACCGCCATGGCATCTAGGATGAGATCCTCCCGATAGCGCCGACCGATTATCTGCACGCCCGCCGGCAGGCCTGCGGCCTGGCCCATGGGCATGACACCCGCGGGCAACCCCAGGTAATTTACCCCGACGCTGTAGATGGCAGCGGTGAATACATCGTGAGCGCTTTCCTCGTTCTGCGCGTCGTAGTTCCACGGAAAATTCGGCCGCATCAGGAACGGCGAAAGCACCAGGGGATATTGCTGAAGAAAGACGCTCCAATCCCGGGTCATTGCGGTGCGGGCGGCGATGCCCTCGCGGTAGCCGTCCGCATCCACCATGTTGCCCAGGGAGTAATACCAGTCGAAAATGTGCTGCAAGGTCTCGCTGCCGACCTGCCGCGCAATGGGGCCGAGAGTTGCCTTGATCTCATAAGTGGCAACGTCAAACCAGCCTTTGGCAGGCTCCAGCATGCTCGGCGTGGCCACCTCGTCCACCAGGTAGCCGCCCGCTTCCAGCAGCGCCGCGGCGCGATCAACGGCGTCAGCAATTTCGGAATGCATTGGGTAACCATAGGTTTCGCGGGCAACGGCAACCTTCGCGGGCTCACTATCCGGCCAGCCGTCGAACGGGGCCGGCACCCACCAGGGATCACGGGAGTCAGCCTGGGCCATGACGGCGGTCGCCAGTCGCAGATCAGCCACTTCCCGACAGATGGCGCCCTGTACAGACATGAGCTGCGCCAGCATGCCACGCTCAGCGGTAGCGCTGGGGTTATAAGCGGGCACTCGCCCCTGAGTCGGTTTAAGCGTCATCACACCGCAGGCAAACGAAGGAAAACGCAGCGAGCCGCCAATGTCGTTGCCGTGGTGAATAGGCCCGAAGCCGGCGGCGGCTGCAACGCCGGCGCCGCCGGACGAGCCTCCCGGGCTGGCCTCGTCGTCCCACGGATTGAGCGTCCTTCCGCGCAGTGGGTTGTCCGTTGTTGCCCGCATTGAGAGTTCGGGCGTGTTTGTCCGGCCCACGATGATTGCGCCCGCTCGCTTCAGGTTCGTTACCACGGGCGCATCGTCGGGAGCAATCAGGTCGGCGAAAGCGGGAATGCCGTTCGGGGTCGGTTTGCCTTTCTGGTCGACGTTCTCCTTGATGGTGACCGGGACGCCGTGAAGGGGGCCCAGAGCATCACCCCGGGCAACCGCGCCGTCGGCGGCCGCCGCGGCATCCCGGGCATCTTCACTGCAGTCAAAGGTAACGGCGTTAAGCCGCGGGTTCAGCAACTCGATACGATGGAGCACGCTTTCCACCGCCTCGACTACCGAGTGCTCGCGCTCGCGGATACCACGGGCCAGGTCAACGGCAGAACGCCGCCAGAGGTCTAGACTCACCTGATCACTTCGGCGGCAAGCCGGCCTATACCGTCTATAGGGTCCGGGCCCAGAGCCGGCAGCGGAACCACAACTCTGGCGACGCCGGCAGTATCAAGTGCCTCGACTGCCTCGACGCCACCACGTCCGGACCACATACAGGTGATTTCGAGTTCGGAAAAGTCCCGCTGCTCGGCCTCGCAGGCGGCGCGAAGCTGCTGCAGATTCCCTGATATTTCTTCGGCACTGGTGCTGGGCGCAAACCAGCCGTCGCCATGGCGGGCGATGCGCTGCCAGATCTTGCCTTTGTTCCCGCCGATGATCACCGGCATGTCGGACTTATGAATAGGCAGCGGGAAACTCTTGAATCCGTGCCAGCTCAGAAACTCGCTTTCATGCTCCACGATCTCGCCTGACCACACTTTGCGCATGGCGGCGACATAGTCGTCGAAGCGCGCGCCGCGGCGTTCGAAAGGCACCCCCATCGCACCAAACTCTTCGCGCAGCCAGCCGATACCCAGGCCCAGCAACAGACGTCCGGAAGACAGAAAATCTATGCTGGCGGCCTGCTTTGCCAGGTAAAGGGGGTTCGCCTGGGACAAAATGTTGACCCCGGTGCCGAGCCGCAGATGTTCCGTTTTCGCCGCGATGGCCGTCAGGGCGATGAGCGGATCCACAAAATTGGTTTCGGGATCTGCGCCCATCTTGCCGCTGTCGTTGTAGGGATACTTCGACTCATAGTCCATCGGCACGATGACGTGTTCGAAGGTCCACACAGACTCGAAACCCAGCTTCTCGGCCGTGGTGGCCACGCCAACCATATGTTCGATGCTCTGCACGCCGATGTTGATCGGCACCAGTCCAAACTTCATTACGACTCCTCGTTGATTCCAAATTGGGCGAGAATCTCGGCCCGATGCTCATCAAGCAGGGGCGCCCGACGATAAACCGTGGTGGGGGTTTGGGTAAACTTGATGGGCGGCCCGGCAATACTCACCGTGGGATTATCGCCAGGCAGCGTTACCTCCTGGATCATGTCTCGAGCCCGGAAGTGCGGGTCTTCGAACAGATCCTGCGCGCTGTTGACCGGCCCGCAGGGTACTTTACCCGCTAGCGCAGCAACGACCTGGGTCTTAGACAGACAGCAGGTCCATTGCTCGATGGCGTCGTTGACCAGGGCTCTGTTTTCCACCCGCGCACGAACGTTGACGGTACGCAAATCCTCAATGAGCTCCGGGCGTCCCATGGCACGGCACAGATCTTCCCACTGTCTGGGGCGCGGCGCGGCAATGGCCACCGACCCGTCAGCGGTTGGATATATGTCGAATGGGCACAGATTCGGATGTCCC
Source organism: Gammaproteobacteria bacterium (assembly GCA_024640825.1). GTDB lineage: Bacteria > Pseudomonadota > Gammaproteobacteria > Pseudomonadales > Azotimanducaceae > UBA7803. The sequence continues at coordinate 21,942 of JAHEEG010000029.1, read as the reverse complement.
ACGCCTCGCGCGCCGAGGGATACACCCTCGTAGCCGTAGTTGGCAACAACCGTTTCGCAAAGAAACGCCACGGCATCTGCCATGGCCACATCGACAAACTGGCCCCGTCCGGTACGACGCGCTTCGTGTACGGCAGAGACGACCCCCAGCGCCAGCAGGGTGCCGGGATAGAGGTCGCCTACGCTCGCCCCCGCCGGGTATCCGGTTTGCGATGCGGGGCCGTTGATGCGCGCAAGGCCACCCATGCTCTGGGCAACGATATCAAACGCCGGCCAGTCTACGTAGGGACTCTCTCCCGTCCGCGGGTCGCCGAAGCCGCGAATCGCCCCGTAAACGATGCGCGGGTTGCGCGCCGATAGCTGCTCGTATCCGCAGCCCAACCGATCCATCACGCCAGCCCGCATGTTCTCGACCACCGCATCCGCCCGTTCGCACATGCGCAGAAAAATCTCCCGCTGCGCCGGGTCTTTCAGGTCCAGCTGGATCCCGCGCTTGTTGCGGTTGATGCTGCCGAAGTAGCCGCCGTAGTCACACCCAGCCTGGCGCTCCGAGCTTGGCGTGGCGAAATCTGGGGGATGGGGTGGCGTGCCCCGGCTCATGTCCCCTCCTGGGGGCTCGATCTTTATGACGTCCGCGCCCAGATCGGCGAGGATCGCGGAGCCGAACGGCCCTGCCAGCGCCATCGTGCAGTCCAATACCGTTATGTCAGTCAGCGGGCCGCTGCGCGATTTCATAGCACTCCCCTGCGAGAACCCCTCGGCGGATCACGACCGGCGCGACGGGGCCGCCGCCAGTTGATCAGCCCGCGTCTGTTACATCGCAGATCTTCCGGGTTTTGAATTCGCCCGCCGCTGCATCCCATACTTTGGCATCACGGCAGTTTTCTGCGCCTTCTACTGGTGGATCGTATGTCTGAGATGCCGCCGGGTTCGCGACCGGGCAAAGACTGGCGGCGCGATCCAAGCATTGGGTGACGCCCTGCTGCGCCTCGTCCACCCCGGTGCACAGCGTTCGCAACACACCGTCGACACAGTAGCACTCACACACGGCAGATGCTTGAGCGCTCCAAAGCATTGCCGACAGGACAAACGGGCCGCAGAAAAAAGCAACGGCTTTCATAGATTTCCTCCCTGGAAAAGCAAAATCACCACAATCAAGCGCACAAGTATGTTCCGCTCACGGGCGTGCCCTTGCAAGCAAGCCTCTCGAAACGCGGTAAGAATCCGTCTGCCTGTCAGGTAAGGCCACCGGGCGGTGCCGGTCGCGCCCGCTGGTTGTAGAGCAGCGCCCGACGCCGCTCCAGCTCTTCCGGTGGCAGCTTGGAGAAGTCTTCGGACAGATCCGCACCCGCCGCCATGCCGCGCTGAACACCAGGCCGCTCGCCGAGCTCTAGAAGCCAGCGCTTGAAGTAGGGAAACTCGTCGATGTCCTGCCCCTGCGCCTCCCAGTTGACCGTCCAGGGGTAGCAGATCATGTCGGCGATGGTGTACTCGTCCCCGGCGATATAGCGACGATCGTACAATCGGTTGTTGAGCACGCCGTACATGCGGTTGACCTCGTCGGTGAAACGCCGAACAGCGTAGCTCTGATCGCCCTGACTGTCGCCAAGACGGCGAAAGTGACCACACTCGCCGGTTTTGGGGCCCTGGTTCGCCATCTGCCACATGACCCATTGATTGACTTCGTAACGCTCGCGCACGCTCTGTGGATAAAACCGTCCCGCTTTCTCGGCGATGTACATCATCATCGCCCCGGATTCGAAGACGCTAACCGGGGCGCCACCGTCTGCCGGGTCTTGATCGACCAGCGCGGGCATTCGATTGTTCGGGCTGATACTCAGGAACGCCTCCGAGAACTGATCTCCCCGACCGATGTTGCAGGGTACGATTCGATACGGAAGCTCGCTTTCTTCCAGAATAATGGTGACCTTTTTGCCGTTAGGTGTGGGCCAGTAGTGCAGATCAATCACATCCTTTCTCCTTCAGAATTGTGCATCGGATACGAATCAGCCGCCAGGCGCCGACTGCGCGCGCGTTGCGGCCACGAGCGATTGTGGCGACGCTGCGGCCGGCATTGGTAGCCCCGGCAGGAATCGAACCTGCATCTGCCGCTTAGGAGGCGGCCGTTCTATCCGTTGAACTACGAGGCCTCTGCGCGGTGCAGCTTGTTAAGCTGGTAGCCGGGCGGCGCTTCCTCAACCAGTATGCGCTTCTTGGAACCCTCGGCCGCCTCAGCGTCATCCGTGTCTTCGGCATCAGGTGCGGCCGGCGCGCTTTCCCAGCGCTGACCTGAGGGTGTAGTACCCTCCTCCGAACCTTCAGTGAGGGCATCCATTTCCTGATCCGGAAACGCGTAGGAGCCGTCCGCCGCCAGATAGAGGCCTCCCCCCGAAGCTTCGGCCGCCAGCAGCCAGGCTTCCGAAAAGCCAAGGCTTTGGGCCTCGTCGACTTTGCCGTTGGCAACGTCCTTCCCGAAATAGGGGCCGGCCAGAACCCGATAATAAAATCCGCTGGCCGTATCGGCTGGAACCACCGAATAGGGTTCCGGGAGTTGCATCTCTGCGCGGGCTCTGGCCTCTTCAGCATGTTCGAGGTTGTTGTAGCTACCCAGCACAACGAAATACTCGGATTCAGCCCACGCCGAGAGGCAGATCGCCAGCAGAGCGCTGGCAGCCAGACCGTGCTTCATCTGTCGATTTCCATTTGCTTGAGGGCGCGGAGTTTATCAGTTGACGGGGCAAAGCCCCAACCCACCACACCGCGGCGGCTTTGCAACAGCTCCTACGATAGCCTTCCCCGGGGCAAAGTCACACACCCTGCCCTAACCACCAGCAAACATAATCATGACTCCGGCGGCTACCGCGGAACCGATCACCCCGGCCACATTGGGCCCCATCGCGTGCATCAGCAGGTAGTTGTGGGGATTTGCCTCCATACCCACCTTGTTTGCCACCCTGGAGGCCATGGGTACAGCAGATACACCGGCGGCGCCTATCAGCGGGTTGATGGGCTGCGTGGAAAACCGATTCATAAGCTTACCCATGAGAACGCCGCTGGCCGTCCCGATGGCGAAGGCGACCATGCCAAGGAGCAGAATGCCCAGCGTGCTGGGCACCAGGAACTGCCCGGCCGACAGCTTGGAGCCCACCGCCAGGCCCAGGAAGATGGTCACGATGTTAATCAGCGCGTTGCGGGCCGCATCGGCCAGCCGATCCACCACGCCGCACTCGCGCATCAGATTGCCGAAGCTGAACATTCCCAGCAGCGGGGCCGCGGACGGCAGCAGCAGCGCCACCAGCAGCAGCAGCAGCAGAGGAAACAGAATGCGCTCGGCCCTTGAGACCACCCGCAGCTGGGTCATCTCGATGGCACGTTCCTCGCGGGTCGTCAGCAGGCGCATGATCGGCGGCTGGATCAGCGGGACCAGCGCCATATAGGAGTAAGCGGCTACCGCGATGGCGCCAAGCAGATGCGGGGCCAGCTTTCCGGCGACATAGATAGCCGTCGGTCCGTCAGCGCCGCCGATGATGCCGATGGCGGCAGCCTCGCGGATACTGAAATCCATGATCCCCAGCTCGGAAAGGCCCACAGCACCGAGCAGCGTGGCAAAAATCCCGAACTGCGCGGCGGCCCCGAGAAACAGGGTTCGCGGATTCGCCAGCAGCGGGCCGAAGTCAGTCATGGCGCCAACGCCCATGAAGATGATCAGAGGGAATGCCCCGGACTCGATGCCGACCACGTAGGCGAGATGCAGCAGACCGTCACCGGTGGCGATCTCGACGCCGGGGATGTTGCTGAGAATGCCGCCGAAGCCGATGGTCAGCAGCAGCAGCGGCTCAAACTTGCGGACGACGGCCAGATACAGCAGCCCGAGGCAGATGCCGATCATCACGGCCTGGCCCCAGCTCATCTGCGCAAAACCGGAACCCCGCCACAGCTCGAGGAGCAGTTCCATCGGTCAGCGAATGCTCAGCAGCGCATCGCCCACCGACACCGAATCGCCGACCGCAACGTGAATGGCGGTGACGGTACCGTCCCGCGGCGCGCTGATGTCAGTTTCCATTTTCATGGCTTCCAGCACCAGCACCGGCTGACCGGACTGCACGCGATCGCCCACCGCTACCAGCAGCTTGAATACGTTGCCTGCCAGGGCGGCCGGCACTGCCTCGCCGTCGAAGTCTTCTGCGCTTTCTGCCTGTTCTTCGCCAACCGGCGCCGCAGCCGTCAGCGCGCCCGATTCGGCCACCTCGACGTTGAATGCCTTGCCGTTGACCTTCACCACGTAAGAGGCAGGCCCTGCCGCAACGGCTGTCGTGCGTGGCGCCGCGACCGCTCCGGGCGGTGACGCTTGCTTCGACGGATCAGCATCCGGTGGCGGTTCGAACGCCTCGGGGTTGCCACGATTCTCCAGAAACCGTGCGCCCACCTGAGGAAACAGCGCGTAGGTCAACACGTCGTCGATTTCCGCCTCCGCCAGCTGGATCTTTTTTTCCTTCGCCAGTTCTCTCAACTCGACCGTCAGCCGGTCCATCTCGGGCGCCAGTAAATCTGCAGGCCTGCAGGTCACCGGCTGCTCGCCATCGAGGACCCGCTGCTGCAGCGCTGCATTGAGCGGGGCCGGCGTGGCACCGTATTCGCCCTTCAGAACACCAGCGGTCTCTTTGGTGATGTTGCCATAGCGTTCGCCTCCTAGAACGTTCAGCACCGCCTGACTGCCGACAATCTGCGACGTGGGTGTCACCAGCGGAATGAAGCCCAGGTCCTCGCGTACGCTGGGTATTTCCGCAAGCACCTCGTCCAGCCGCTCCGTGGCATTCTGTTCGCGCAGCTGATTTTCCAGGTTGGTCAGCATGCCGCCGGGTACCTGGGCCACCAGAATCCGGGAGTCGACCCCGCGCAGGGCGCCTTCGAATCGCGCGTACTTCTTCCGCACCGCACGGAAATAGACGGCAATCTCTTCCAGCAGGCTGATGTCCAGGCCCGTATCCCTTTCCGTTTCCTGCAGAATGGCGACGATGGATTCGGTGGCCGAATGGCCGTAGGTCATGCTCATTGACGAGACAGCAGCATCCACGTTGTCCACCCCCGCCTCAATGGCCTTGAGGTAGGTGGCTGTGGACATACCCGTGGTGGCATGGCACTGCATGTGGATGGGAATACGCACCGCGGCTTTGAGTCGCGTCACCAGCTCGAAAGCCGTGTAGGGTTTCAACAGCCCTGCCATGTCCTTGATGCAGAGGGAATGGGCGCCCATGTCCTCGATCTGTCGTGCCAGATCCACCCAAAGCTCCAGGGTGTGCACGGGGCTTACGGTGTAGGACATGGTGCCCTGCGCGTGCTTGCCGACCGCCAGCGTCGCCTTGATGGCTGTCTGTAGATTACGCATGTCGTTCATAGCGTCGAAGATTCGAAAAACGTCGACCCCGTTGACCGCGGCTCGCTCGACAAATCGCGACACCACATCATCGGCATAGTGACGGTAACCAAGAATGTTCTGACCGCGCAACAGCATCTGCTGGGGCGTGTTGGGCATCGCCGCCTTCAACTGCCGGATGCGCGCCCACGGATCCTCGCCGAGGTAACGGATACAGGCGTCGAAGGTCGCACCACCCCAGGACTCCATGGACCAGAACCCCACCTGATCAAGCTTTCCCGCTATGGGCAGCATGTCCTCGATGCGCAGACGTGTTGCCAGCAGGCTCTGATGCGCGTCGCGCAGAACCAGCTCGGTGATGCCCAGAGGCGGCGGATTGCTCATATGAAATTCCCCGTGTTCGGGCGCCGAGAGGCTGTGAGGGCGAGGATCAGCGCCGTTCCTGGCGATATCGGGTCACGGCTGCGGCTATGGCTGCAACCTCCTCCGCCGCGGGCCCTGCAACAGTCGCTCCGGGGTCAGGCAGATAGCGGGCAACGAGACGCGACATGGCATTGGTGGCTATCACCAGTAGCGTCAGGAAAAAGAACACCGTGCCCATGCCTACCAGCATGAGGCGAATGCCCCCGAGGAAAAGACCATTGTCCATGCGTAACCCGTCCGGTTCACCGTCCCGCAGCCAATACTGCCAAGAAAGCTCGAAGATGAGGAGAGTAACGGCGGAAAAGGGAATGGCGCGCCCGGAGAGATTCGAACTCCCGACCTTCTGGTTCGTAGCCAGACACTCTATCCAACTGAGCTACGGGCGCATCGTTAATCCTGCGCATCCTGCGCGGCGCGCGTATTATCTGGAAGCCCCGGATTGGCGTCAAGGAAGACCATGGTCTCAGACCCGCCACTTTGCGATCATAAATAGAAAAAGGAGCCACCGATTCCCATGATGCCACAGAAGAATCAACCCAGCGAAGACAGGAAGTTCCACGGCTGGCGCCTGGTCGCGTTAATCCTGTGCGTCGTGGTGGTGTTGGCGCTGGTCAGCGCCGTAGTAGATTGGCTGGTGATCGGCCCCCTGGAGGGCCGAGCTTTCTGACCGGCACGTCAGCGGTCAGCCACCAAAACGATCTTTCAGCGCGCGGTTGGCAAGATCGTTGAGGGTCAGCCGGACGTCTTCCCAGGTCAACTGCTTTTTGTCATCCAGCTGCTCTATCTGAGAAACCTGAAACAGGGTCACGATGTCCCCGGACTGGCTGTCCACCATTTCGCCCTGCAACGCCGCCTTGTCCAGAACCAGCCGCGAGCCAGAAAGATTCCCTGCTGTGGTCACCACCAGACCAATCGGCGTGTAGCCCAGAAGGCCTCGTTTCTTGTTCTTCATCTTGATCTGGACAACAGCCATGTTCAGCAACAGCGTGTCCGGACCTGGCTCGTCTACAACCTCAACATATTTCTTGAGGTTGTCCGTCAATATGCCTTTCAACGCGTCGGCAATCTTCGCCGACTCTTTGGCATCCATGTCTTTCGTCTTGCTGTCGTCGGCAAAATAGAAAGTAATGGCGCCGATGACGACCTTGCTGTACTTCGTTGGGTCTTTACCTTCCGCAACGTAGTTCTCCAACCCCGGAACTTCGGCCGCCGGCTTCAACAGCGCGACTTCATGCGGCTCAAGAAACGCGTCTTCCGCCACCGCGGTCAAAGGCATCAGCAGCGCTACCATCGCAGCAATTGGTAATCGTTTCATGCTTTTCTCCTCACGGCTTGGCCGTTTGCGGACACGCGCCCGGGAGCTAACGCCATCATTCGCCTGCCCCCGCGCCCTCAACTACTTTGGTGCCGTAATACAAGACCCCATGCCCACAAAGGCAACGTCTCGACCGGAAACCGTCAAAGCCATCGTGCCATAGCTCCGGTTCAACGACAGCGTCCAGCCGCCGCCGTCCACGGCCTCGGAGTCTCCCGCGTCGATGCCTTGAACAATCAAGCTGTCATCAACCGTGTCTACCCGGCCGATGCTGCTGGTCAGACCCGGGTCCCAGTCGGCGAGCCGGACCGTCTTCGCCTTGAAATCGAAGCTCAGGTGCCGAATGTCGTCCGCAGTTTCCACCGGCACGAGCTGGCAGCCCCTATGCGGGCTGCATTCATGAAGCTGCGCAACCGTGCAGAGCAAAGGGTTGCCCCCGTCAAAGGGGCCTTTCGCGAAAGCGGGCGATCCGACCACGGAGACGAGCGCTGCAAGCGCTGCAATAATTTGAATATTCATCATGTCGTCTCCTATTGGACCGTATAGCCACGCCCTTGCAGGCAGGCACCGTAGGCGCGGTTATAGTTGTCCCGGTTGGCATAATAGTTCTGACTCTGCTGCTGGGCCCACTGGTCCTGCTCGCGGCGTGTTTCGTTCTTGCGCATGCCGCCCATCAGCCCTCCGGAAGCGGCGCCGATTTTGGCGCCTTTCTTCGTATTCCCGCCTATCGCACCGACCGCCGTGCCCAGCAGCGCCCCTCGGGCAGCACCGCCTACGACGGAACCCTGCTGCTGCGGTGCCGGTGACGTCGCCGTCGGCGCTGACATGGGGTCGAAACCCGTCTGCTGTTTGGCGAATGCCATGCACTGGCCCTCATCCGAGGCCTGCTCATCGGGCGTCTGGCCTTTGGCCGGATAGACATAGAGATCTGCAGCAAGCACGTGCTGCCCCGCCAGCAGCAGCATAAGCACCGCGGCAATAGTCGTCTTCTGCATAACTGTTCCTGCTCCTTTGTATCTGATCTATCGGCTTCTCTATCGGCTTCTAGCGTTTCCGGGTTAAACGGTTAGCAAGCCGGATTTTCCGGTCGATTTCCTGCAACCTATCGCCTTCTCACCCAGGCATCTCTTTACAGAACCACCTTGGCCTCTTGAGGCACCGGCCCGGACTTTCGCACAAACCAGCGACAATTTCAGCTACGGAATTTCCAGTGGATATGTTTGCAGAGTGCGCCAGATTGGCCGGCTCTCCGGCCTCTGGATAAACCGCTGGGCAGCTTCGTGAACACCCGAAAATACCTTATCAACCGATGACAGGATGACGCTAATCCACGAAAGCTGCAATTGAGCATTCAGTTCGGTTTCGACAGAATAGCCATTCAACCCAAGACATCGGAGACCGACCGTGACCATGGAACTTACGAATATGAGGCTTATGCACAAGAACATTCTTTGCTTTGTGACCGCCCTGCTTGCCGCGCTGACCGCAACCGCCAACGCGGCCGAGACGACGGTCGACAAACCAGCACGGGTCTTGAGCACCATGGTCAAGCTGGGGGCCATCGTCGAAGCCGTGGACAAGCAGACGCGGGAACTCAAGCTGCTCGACGCCCAGGGCAATCGGTTTACCGTGGTTGCGGACGACGCGGTGCGCAACTTCGACCAGATCGAGCCCCGGGACAGGATCATCGTCGAGTATCTCGAATCGGTCGCAATCGTTATCGCGCCTGCAGGCTCTGAGCCGCCAATCGGCGACGCAGGTCTGCTGACGGTGGCGCCCGCCGGCGACAAGCCCGGCATGTCGGACATAGATACCCGAATGGTGATGGCAACCGTGCATGGCATCAATGCGGCTGACCGGCTGGTAACGCTGGAAACAGAGGATGGCAACCTGCGTACCATCAAGGTCAGCGAGGACGCCCCCCTCGAAAGCGTCGATGTGGGCGATCAGGTTCGCGTGCGCATTACCACCGCCATTGCCGTCGCCGTAGTGACGCCAGACGACGACTGAGCCGATGCCCGCCTTAATCAGGCATACGCTGCTGTCCTTTGGTTACGCCTCTCTGGGCATAGTGCTGACACTGATAGGCGTTTACGTTACATACCTGGAGCGACGGCCGGACCTCGAGCCCTGGCATAAGGCAACCCTGGACGCCGATTTCTCTGCAGCGCGGCGGACCGATGTCGATAGCTTTGATGCATACCTGCAGCTGGAAGAAGCGCTCTTCAAGCAACTGGACGTAGAGGTCTACGCCCGAACGCCGGAGCAACAGCAGCGCCGCTTCCTGCGCTTCGCCGGCGGCAGCCTGGCAGACCCAAGGGGCCGCGCCCCTGACTGGAACCGCACCCTGTGGCGTCGTCATCCCGATGCCCGCGGGTCTGTGTTGCTGCTGCACGGGCTGAGCGACTCACCCTACTCAATGCGCAGCCTGGCGCGCCTGTGCTACGAACAGGGCTTCTCAGTGCTGGCCATGCGCATGCCGGGCCACGGTACGGCGCCCTCCGGGCTGCTGAAGGTGACGCACCAGGATTGGATGGCTGCCGTCAGGCTGGGGATGCGACACCTGCGAGCCCAGACCGAAAGCGACCAGCCGCTCTACATCGCGGGCTATTCCACGGGGGCAGCGCTGGCCGTGGAATACGCCGCCGCGCGCCTGCTGGGGGAGGACGTCCCGGAAGCCAACGGCCTCATTCTACTTTCGCCCGCCATCGGCGTATCCGGCCTGGCCGCGCTGGCCATCTGGCAGGAGCGGCTATCCGCTCTGCCGGGCCTCGGCAAAGTTGCGTGGACGGATATTCTTCCCGAGTACGATCCGTACAAATACAACTCTTTCACAGTGAACGCCGGCGACCAGGTCTATCGGCTGACCCTGCGCATCGCGTCGCAGCTCGATGCGCTCGCGGCGCCGACAGGCATATCGGGCATGCCGCCGATTATCGCGTTCGAGTCGGTGGCCGACGCCACCGTCTCTGCGCCCGCGGTGCTGCGGGCATTGTTCATGCGTCTGGCGCCCGAAGGGCATGAGCTGGTGGGGTTCGATATCAACCGACACGCCGATGTCACCGCGCTGCTGGCAAAGCCAGTTACCGACGTCCGCGCCACTTTACTGGAGGGTCCCGCGCTGCCGGTTAACCTCACCCTGGTGACCAACGCCAACGATGAGACTGACGACGTCGTCACCGTCTGGCGCGCCGCGAATGCCACCGAAACCCGCACGGAAGACCTGGCCATGAGCTGGCCCGCTGGCGTTTACTCGCTCTCCCACGTAGCGCTGCCCTTCCCACCGGACGATCCCATCTACGGCGCAGTCGCCCCCACCAGCAGAGACGCGATTTTTCTTGGCAACGTGGAACTGCGCGGCGAACGGGGCTTCCTGGCCATTTCCGGGGACAGCCTGATGCGCCTGCGTCACAATCCTTTTTGGCCCTACCTCGCGCAACGGATCACCGCCTTCCTGAATCGGAATCGGCACGCCGAATCCCGTTAGCAGTGCGCGGATCTGCCCCGCCTGAAAGCAAGGTGTTAAAAGAGAATACGGGAACCGCCAGTGTTAAGGGCCCGACCCAGCCGCAGCAGAAACTGCTGGCGACCGCCTTCCGCAAAACCCCACGCGATAAACAGTGGGCCGACAGGGGTGTCAAAGCCGACATAAAGGCTGCCGTTGAACAGGCCTTCGTCAAACAGATCGCTGGAGCGCTCCGCCACCTGCCCGTATTCCAGCGTGGCGCCCACGTAGCCGGGCACCAGCACAAGCCCGCGCTTGGTCACCCGATAGCGATAGCTGCCCAGGACCATGGCGAAATTCTGGCCAAACAGTTCATTCGTGCTGTAGCCGGAAAGCCGGCCAAATCCGCCCGCGCGAAACTGCGCGTAGATGGGTGCATCATTGTCGAGGGTCGTGTAGTAGCGGCCGACGGCCTGGACAGTATGCGGACCGAAGGAGGCGACGGTGGTCGCGTCGAGAATGACCTGCTGGTACTCCTCGTCGGCCCCCAGCGCTTCGTCGGAACGGATATAGTCGAGATCCATGCGGCTGCCGCTGGTGGGGAAAAAACTGTTGTCCAGACGATCGTAGTACAGACTGGCCGTATACTCGCCGACATCGAAATCGAAACCGTCCAGTGCCACTTCCCCGATCTCCTGGTTCACCTTGCCATCGAGCCGGCGGACCCCGGCGCCAAGGACCCCGTAGTTACCGAATTCTCGACCGGCCGCCAGGGCACCGCCATACTGATTAACCTCAGCAACGGACAGTTTCTTACCCCCATCAGTGTAATTGACGAGGTCAAAGCTTTCGGCAAGGATGATGGGGCGAACGAAGTAGCGCCTGCGAGGCCCGAGGTATTTGTAGAGATCGGCTGACAGCTGCGGCTCTTCGCCCAACTGCGCCGTGGCGGTCAGCTCGCTGCCGTAGCCGTCGATCGCGGTGTCCAGGTAAGCGGCCCGGAAGTTTAGCGCAGTGTCTGACCATGTTGCCATGAAATCGAGCCCGGTCTCGATGAACCTGGTCCCCCGCGAGTCCTGCTTTACTTGCACCTCCAGGCCGGTCTCGTCATTTTCGGTGACGACTTTATTGACCGCATACTCCAGCTCGCCCAGCGCGTAGATCTGGCTGACATCATGCTGCAGCTTTTCCTTGTCCCAGGGGTCACCCGGTTGCGTCGTAATAAGATTTTGAATCACCGTGTCATCGAATCGGGACTCGTTGTTGATCCGCACGAAATCCACCATCGAAGGGGGCGAGACGCAGCTCTCGATCAAAGCACGTTGGGCGCGGAACACCTGCGGGTCTACGCTGTACCGGGAGATCTCCGCGCGCAGGCCATCGGCAGCCTCGTAACCAATGCGGATTCCCTTGGCTGACTTGGAAAAATCCGCACTGCCGACCTCGTTGCCGAGGGGCGGTGAAATCAGCAGATCCGCGGCCGTCAGCGTCGCGATCTGAGCCGCGGAATTCCGGTTGACCATAATCGAAGACAGCTGCCCCACCACGCCGAGCGCGGTGCGCAGCTCTTCCCGGCCCTTCAGAGGTGATCCGACGTTTACCGCGATGATGACGTCCGCGCCCATGGCTCTTGCCACGTCGATGGGCAGATTGTTGGTAAGCCCACCATCCACTAGAACATGGTCATCCCACAGCACGGGATCGAACACGCCGGGTACGGACATGCTCGAACGCATGGCCAGAGCCAGGCTCCCATCTCCAAGAATCACCTCCTCGCCAGTGACGATATCCGTCGCCACAGCCCGATAGGGAATGGGCAAGGCGTTAAAGTCATTCTGCCGCACCCGCGCGGCGACCAGGCTTTCGAAGAAAAAGTAGACACGCTGGCCGCTGATGGCACCCGGAGAGAGAAGACTGGCATCCTTGCCGACACCGAATTGAGGGCCGAAAACCCCCCTGCCATCGTCCAGCTTGCGCCTGGCGGGCCAATCCTTGCGTGCCGTAGAATCGCTGAAAAGCTCTCCCCAGTCGATGGACAGCATGACCTCCTTTAGCTGATCACCATTCATACCGGTGGCGTACAGCCCGCCGACCAGGGAACCGATGCTGGTGCCGACAACGATGTCGACCGGGACGTTCATTTCCTCGAGGACCTGAATTACCCCGATGTGCGCGGAGCCCCTGGCACCGCCGCCACCGAGAACCAGGCCGATGCGCGGACGGTCAACGACCTCGGGCTGTGGGCAGACCGGGTCAGCCAGAGCCGAACTGCCACTCAGCAGAAACGTTATCAGCCCGAGAGCCCGGCATGAATTCCGCACGATGCTTCCCCTACCAACGACCGAAAGGCCAATCATAGACGCCGGAAGTCAGAGTTTTCCAGGCAATTCCTTATTCAGCCTGCCTGAAGGATTCGCAGGGATTTTGCTCGCTGCGGAACCGGTCCCACAGGCCTCTGGCAATGACCGGGAGTCCTCCGGTAACGGCGAACGTCCCGGCAGCAAAGACGGTGTTTGCGGATCCAGCTGCAGCTGAAGCTGGGTAAAGGCGCCGCCCACTTTGAAATAGGGCGCCACCAGACTGCCAGCGGAGATCCCTATGCCTTTACGCGGCTGAGTGGCCAGGGACAGGTCGAGCTGCTCTGAACCCAGATCGGCCGTGCCGGCCATATACATATTCACCTTGTCGGTACGCATGACGAGCCCGGGGTTCAGGGTCAGCACCCCGGAAGAGACCTTGGCGTTGAGCACGGCGCATTCCAGTTTGGTGAAGCGTTCGGTTTGGGAAAACGGATTCAACGTGTCCGCCAGTTGCCGCATGAAGTCCCCGCCCAGCAGCCGCAGCACCTCTCCTTCGGGACGCGCAAAACGTCCTTTGAACTTGAACGGAGCGGAGGGCGGGTTATACGCACCGAGCGTCACCCGCGAATTCAGCGTCTCTATCCGGCCCTCGATCTGCCAGAGGTTTTCACCCAAGGCACCCCGGCCGGTATAGCGCTCCAGCAGATAGACGACGATTGGTTTCAGTGATTCCGGCCGCGACAGCCCATAACCGACCGCCACAATCGCGATCAGGAGCAAGCCGAAGAGGCCTACCAACAGTAAACGAATTGTCGACCGCCATCACGTCTCCTAATCGCCCGGCAAGGCCGTCCCGCCTGAACCATCTAGGCCTAGTTGCCAACGCTCCCATGCTTGAGCCTGGCCGCAAGCACGCCGACTAGGGGATTCGCGCTCAAGCCGTGAGCGACTATGCTCAACAAGATGGTGGACACGACGGTGATCGTAAGGGTGTTGCCCCCTGGCAGATGCTCATTGAGGACAATTACGCCGAATACGATGCTTGCCAGCCCGCGCGGGCCGAACCAGCCCATGAACAGTTTCTCGTCGGGTCGCAAATCAGTTCCCGCCAGCACCATAAAGACCGGCAGCATGCGGATCACGGTAAGGCTGAGCAGAGCGTAGAGGCCCACCTGCCAGGTCAGGGCCTCGATGCCGTGACCGACGACAACGGCGCCAAAAATCACCCAGGTCAGCAGCGCCAGGGTATCGCCAGTTCCCTCCGCAGCCAGCATGTAAGCCGGCTTATGGGTCCGGGCGAGCCAGCCGAACAGCAGGCCGCCAGCGAATGCGGCAATGAATCCGCTGCCGCCGAGCGCCTGCGCGAGCGCGAAGCAGCCGACAGCCAGGGTCACCACCGGCAGCTGCCGCCAGGTTTCCGTAACCCAGCCGCGCCTTTCAGAGAATCTGAGCAACCAGCTGCCGAGCCCGGCAACGCCCAACGCGACAGCCAGTCCTATGCCAATCTCCTGCGCAACCAGTTTCAGTGCGAGCATCGCGGGCCCACCCTGGGTTTCGGCACCTGCAGCCAGGGCAAGAAAGAGAAAAAGGATCGGTACGCATATACCGTCGTTCAACCCGCTCTCCACGTTCAGGCTCTCGCGAGCGCCGGCCGGCACGGATTCATTGGTCACAACGGCTTTACCCAAAGCCGCGTCCGTGGGTGCGAGCATGGTCGCCAGAATGGCAATCTCCAGCAGGGTCAACCCGTCAAAAACGAGCGTTCCAACCCCGAAGCCCAGCAGGATCGTAAGCGGCAGGCCAATCAGCAGCAGCCTCTGAGGAATGCCGATGCCCTGTTTGAGCACGCGGAGATCGGCGTTGGCCGCATCGGTGAACAGAACTAGCGCCAGCGTCAGTTCCGCGATGGACCGCAAGCCCTCGGCGTCCACGTCCAGGTCCAGCAGCCCCAGGCAGAGCGGCCCGACAATCAGACCGAAGGCGGTAAACACGATCGCCCCACTGACCGGCGTGCGTTCCAGACGTCCGCTGGTAACGCTGTAGAGATAGGCGAAGGCCGTGAGCAGCGCGAGATTCGTATAGACCATGTGATCTCTCGCTGCCCTCGATCGAAAACCCGGTTGGGGGACGGCGATCCGAGCGTTCGTGCCCGAGATCGCCGGCTTCAGCCGTTATGCTCTCAGACGGCGCCTGCGGATTACCCAA
This sequence comes from Gammaproteobacteria bacterium, assembly GCA_024640825.1. Classification (GTDB taxonomy): domain Bacteria; phylum Pseudomonadota; class Gammaproteobacteria; order Pseudomonadales; family Azotimanducaceae; genus UBA7803. The sequence goes on along the minus strand of JAHEEG010000029.1, from coordinate 6,881 downwards.
CCGAAAACAAAAACGAGCGCGCTGGCTGCACCGACAGTCGGCCAGGGACTTGCCGTGGTGGGAAGCGCGGCCGCCGGGGCTGCCTCGTGGGTGATCATCATATCGTCTTCAGTGACCAGTGCCACTTCCTCTACATTCGGCGTCGCGAACGCGCTGGTCGAAAGGTAGATGTTGACATCCTGTCCGCGTTGCAGATCCCGCGGTCGGTACTTGCGTCCGCCGATCAGCACCCGGGCATCACTGTCCGGCGTGATGGTAAATGTGTGATCGGTGGCCGCCAGGTACAGGGTAACGCTACTGTAGCTCGCCCGTCGCACGGTAGCCGGGAACTTCGCGTAGAGCTCGCCGTCACGTTCTACCACTTCCTGACAGGCGCCCTTCAGGTCCGGAAAGCGATCCAGCGCCTCCTGGGTGGGACGAAAATCCGCGCAGGTAAGCGCCGAGGGCGTAGACTCCGCCCAGGCGGTTCCCACCGCGAACGGGAGCAGGCAAAGTGCCGCAGAAACCGATCTTAGTAGTATTTTTTTCATGTCGTTCCTCTCAATGGTATTTGCAGTCCGATTAGGCCGCCTGTCAAGCCACTGTCTATGTAGCAACCGCGCACGGGCGACGCGGCGTAAAGATACCACAAAGGAATGTCACATCGAGCCCGTCAGCGCACGAAGTAACGCAGCGCGTTGGCGCTGAACTCGCGGGGATCGCCCTCTTCCTCGAAAACAAGCGGCCGGCGTTGGTTGTCCAGACCTTCGACAAAATAGCGGTCCTCAAGCAGATCGTAGAACACGTCCAACGTCGAGCGCATGACAGGTACGTTGTAGTAATTTACAAGATGCGCCTCTGACGTCCGCCAGAGCTGGCCGCTGGCATCGTAGCGATCTGACACCAGCACGTGCCAGGTATCCTCGTCGATGTAGAGGGTACGGCGCGCGTATCGATGAGAAGCACCTAACTTAAGCTTGCCATCGACCACCCAGACCCGGTGCAGTTCGTAACGGGCAAGCGCGGGTTGAATATGCTTTGGACCCACGATGTCGCGGTCGCTGACGTCACTCGAATGCAACCGATAGGCATTATAGGGAACGTACATCTCGCGCTTGCCCTTCAGCGTCCAGTCATAGCGGTCCGTCGGGCCGTTGAACTGCCAGAAGTCATCCACCGTGCGCAGCCCGGCGGTGTCAGTACCCGGAAAGTCATAGCTGAAATAAGGTTGCCGCGCCACCTGGCGGGTATTGCGCCGATACACCCAGACTTTGCGCGGGTCGGCGGTCTGATCGATGGGCTCAATGGCCAGGGCCCCGTTGCCGGACACCAGCGCCGGCTCGATGGTCCTGGTTTTGATCGCCGCCAGAATGCCGGGAAATTTCGCCTTGGCGGCCTCCCCCGGTTTGGCCCCGTAGGGAAAAAAAAGATCCTGTAGCTGCAGCAGAAGCTGATAATTTCCCCGGCGCGTAACCGCCGCGCGTCCCTGCAGCCCGCTGACCCGAACCCCGCGCCAGCGCAGGGTGTGATTCCACACCACCTCTACCCCTGAATTCGGAATCGGAAAGGGGCTGGTTACGCTGGAACCCTGTGGAGCACCTTTGCCGGAGCTGACAAAGTCGGCATTCAACGCATTAGCTCTGGCCGCCTGGTAGACGAAATCCGGGTAGGACGCGCTGCGCCGGGTGGGATAAATCAGCATGCGCCAGGTGTCCGGGTGGCGCTCCAGCAATGCTTGCTGCCCGGGTGAAAGGCGATCCAGGTGCTCACTCATGTTTGCGGCCGTGATGGACAGCAGAACAGGGTCATCAGCGTAGGGGTCTATGTGCTGTCGGTCGCGGTCGTAACCCGGCGGCGGCTCGGTAAGGCCGCCGGTCCAGCCTGGAATCGTGCCATCTGCATTGCCGGCCCGTTCCCCGCCCAGCGGGGTCAAATCGCCATCCAGCCGCGCGGCCTGCTCTGGGGACACCCCCGCGCCGGCGGGGCCCGCCAGCAGCACCACAGCGAGAACCATAATTGTCTGCAACAGTGGGGTCATCACAGCCAGTAGGTAACGCGGAACCGGGCGAAGTCGCGGTCCCGCAGCAGGTTGGAGCGGCCGGCACCGAAGAATCTCGTATAGTCCAGCGCTACCGTGAACCGGTCGATGACGTTGACGCCCGTGCCCAGGGTGAGCGATTTACGGCCTTCGACAAAGGTGGCGTACGGGGCCGGCGTCGTACCGCTGAAATCATGGGTAAACACGACCCGCGGCGAGAACGTCGCGCCTCCGAAAACACCCGGATACAGGGCTGTCGCCAACAGCCGGTAACCGTAGGAATCGGCGGTGGCCGGCGCGGACGCCTGCAGAGGGGCTTCTTGAGCGCCCGGCATATCGTGGACGTGCACCCAGGCGACATCCAGAGCCAGCCCCACCTGTGCCGCGCCGAGACGGCGAGTGAACAGCTGGGTCAGGTTGACCGAGGCCTGGGTACGATCGAGCTCCACAAAGCCACCCACCACCTCGTCCGCGCTGTATTCACCCAGCGGCGTATTACCCAGATTCGGGTCAAACTCAATGGGCGACAGCAACGCTGTGAAAACTGTGCCCAGCCCAATCTGGTACGGGACGTTCCGGTGATGAGAAATCTCACCGGACACCAGCGTCCCCGTCCGCAACGTCGCGGTGCTGAAGCTGAGCCCGATCATGTCGATGTCTTCCGGATAAACCGCTCGAAAACCTGAGGCGTTAACGTAACCGCTGACGGTCAGCTCCTGCGCCGCGACCCTGGCCGCGGCAGCGGCATCCTGGCCTGAGAGCCCCTCGGCGAGATAGGCGGGTATCAGCTCCGCCGCACGTGCGGCAACCGCGGCTGGCGAGGTCGCGGCCTCCGCGGTCGCTGACCCGGTGAGGCCGGAAAAAAGGGGGTATCGAGAATGGTAGCGAATGTAGTGCACACCCAGGGAGAGCACGTTTCTTCCCGGAAGCAGCGCCTGTAAGGCCAGTCCCCACTGGCCGTCGTCCCGTGCCTCATCCGTGTCGAGGTTGGGAAATTGCATGTAATTCTCATCGAAACCGAGGGTGCCGGCCGGCAGATCGAACAGGTCATCGAGATCCGTCCCCAGGTCCGATATCCTGCCCCCACCCCGGGTGAATGAACCGCCCTGTCCTCCACCAAACAGATCATTTGGAGAGAACAACGAACCAACGGGGGGCAGCCGCAGCGGCTTCCACTCGTACTGATAGAAACCCTCCACGGAGAAGTTTTCGCTGACATTGACCGCGCCCCAGAGCATGCCCAGGGGCACAACCGCATCCCGCGGCTGGGTTGCCGGCTGCAGCCCAGCACCCAGATCCACCGGGTTGATGACGTCGAGGCCGTCCCGGATAAATGTGCTTTGACTCCAGGAGAGAATCTGATCGCCGACCTGGAAGAACACCGGCACGCCTTTCGGTGCAAAGCTGTAGCTGACGAAAGCTTCCTGGAGGACGGCGTCTTTCCCCAGATCGTCTTCGGCCCGTCCGGTGAGCGGCGTACGCTGACGGTCCTGGTCCACGAGCTCGTAGTCGTAGTAAGCGCCGCCGCGCACGAACAAGCCGAAATTGCCGCGAATGAGCGTCAGCTGTCCGTTGGCGCGGACCATGTTGGACGCCAGACCGTCGTCGAAATTCAGGGTACCGTCATCGATATTGGAATCCGGCCGCTTGCCGCCGCTTACGAGCGCGACGAGCCTTGCGTCCGGTTCCTCAAAACGCCACAGCGCGCCGTAGGAAACATCGAAGTTCAGCAACCCTTCCCAGCTGCCCGTGCGGAAATCCACGCCGTGCGAAAACGCGCCGGAAAGCGACAACACCAATGCCACCATGCACCGCCTGATTGTCACGGGTGCGACGCGCACGTTTCCAAAATAACGCCTCCAGCAACCTTACCGACGGTTTTTGATTGTAACGGACCCCACGGGCAAAAGCCCCCGCAGACCAGGGCCGAGCCGAGGATCTGGCACAATTTCAGCCGGATCTGAACTCGCGGATCGGTCGCCAGAAGCGCCAGATCAGGCAGGTAGCCACCACGGAAATGAGGCTTCCCAGCACCAGGGTATTGCTGGCCCCGATGGCCCCCGCCCAGGTACCGACCCAGATGGTGCCGACGTTGTTAGCCGTCTGCGCCGCCAGGATCATGAGTGCGAAGGCGCGACCACGCATGTGGTCCGGTGTCGTGAGCATCACCGTGGTCTGACGCACCGCCACCGTCACCGCGTCTGCCGCCCCCAGGGCCGCGATCATCAGGGCGCCGACCCACAGCGTCGTCGCTGACGCGAAGCCGAACAGAACGAAGCCGTAAGCCAGCGACGCGTAGAGCACCAGCATGCCTTTGGCGCGGTAGCCCACCAGAAGCAGCGCCAGGAACGAGCCAGCAATGGCGCCGGTGGAGTTTGCAGCGCCCAGAAAACCCGTGGCGCTGGCGCCACCGGCAAACAGGCCCAGCGCCAGCACCGGGAGTATCTCGCGATAGAACGAGGCGATGGTGATTCCTGTATCCAGCAGGAACAGCCCCGGCAGAATGGGATGCCGGGAGACATAGCGCAGACCCTCCCAGGTCTGAGTGAGAGTCGAAGGCTGAGGTTCGTCCGTGTCGTCATGGGCATGGCCCCGGGCAACGCCCCCGGCCCGAATCAGCAGCGGCATGACGGCCGACGGCAGGGCGACGGCCGCAGCAACCAGGAACGCGGATGTCAGACCTGCGCCCACGGCAACCGCAGCAAACAGCAGCGGTCCCGCTATGGCCGCCGCGTTCTGTGAGGCGGTGTCCGTGGACGCTGCCAGCAGCAGATGACGCTCGGGTACCACGATGGCGACCAGGGCGGATCGGGCGGGGCTGGACAGCATATGCGAAGCGGCGGTCAAGGCGATGCCGACGTAGACCATGGCCGGGGTAAGCGCGCCCTGGGCATTCAGTATCCCCAGGGCCAGCAGCGTCAGGAAGGTCGTGGCGTTAGCAAGCGCCATCAGCCGCTTGCGGTCGATCCGATCGGCCAGGGTCCCGCCCCACAGCAGCGCGGGAATCTGCACCACCAGCTGCACCACGCCGATGAGGCCAACCAGGACCGCAGAGCCGGTCTCGTCCAGAAGCCACTGCGCCGTGGCGAGGATTCTCAGCCAGACGGCCATGGTGCCGGTGAACATCGCGACCCACAGCATCCGATAATCCCGATACAGGAACGCGCCCCACGGGCGCGCTGCACCCGTCAGCTCGCCCAAAGATAGTGCTCGCTGACTAAGAAAGGTAAGTCCGTGTCATCCGGCTTTGCCCCCGCCGCTGTAAGCATGGCGTGCACCTGACCACGATGATGGGTGCCGTGATTGAAAAGCTGAAGGACAAGCACCCAGCGCGGGCGCCGAACTTCCGCCTGAATCGCCCCGGAATACCAGCGCAATTCACCTTCCAGGTCTCCGGCCACGACTCGACGCGACCAATCCAGCAGAGTTGCGTCGGTCGCCTCTCGGGCCTCACGCAGCGAGGACCAATCCTCATGCAGATGCACAGAACCCAGGATGTCAGGCGGGCCCGGCTCGGGCGTTTCCGCGAGTCTGTGCAGCCAGAGCTGATCTGCCCACAAAAGATGATTGAGCGTCGCGTGGATGGACCCGAAGAATGCGCCGCGCTCCCGACGTCGCTCCGGGTCACTCAGAGTTTCCCCCGCCGAATAGATACTGTGATTCTGCCAGCCGGTATAGGCGGCCATCAGTCGAATGTAGTCCGTGGAGATCATAGGTGAGCCCGATTCAGCTGGAATTCATGCTCTGCCAGATTAACCTGCCGATCAATCTACATCGACTGCCATCACCACACCTGCCAACGCGAACGTAGACGAAAGCGGCGACAGTAAGTGCGGAAAGTAGCGGAACCGCGGCCAGGCCCAACTCACCAGTAGATACGCAGCCCTGTCGTAATGCCCCAGCCGTCGTATTCGCCTCCGTCATCGGCCTCGTCATTCATGCTGGTGTACTGCAGGCCGGTCTGCCATTTCAGCTTGTGGCCATAGAGGAACAGGTTGAGCCCTGCATAGAGCTCATGATACTCGTCCCCTTCTCCTCGCGCGATTTCATCCTCGTAGCGATTGAGTGCCAGTCCGTTGTCGTCGTCACTGCTGAGATAGGTATAGCGGCCTACCAGCTGAACCGTTTCTGAGACATCATAAAATGGCATCAGGACAACGCCCCAGAGGTCGCTCTGGTCGAAGTAGCCATTCCCAAGGGCCAGGTCGGTGTGCAGATTCCAGCGCCCCACCCGCCAGCGGGTATTGAGGGAAGCGACGTGGGACAGGTCCGGAGTATTGGCTTTCGCATCCTTGTCGTTGTACACGTAGTCCAGGTGGATCGTTGCTTCGTCGAGTTTCGGCCCGGCATTCACCGCGTAATCGAGGGAGGCGAATAGGAAGTAGCTTGCTTCCGTTATGCCGATCTCCTTGTCGTCGTCAGAGGCGAAGACACCAACTTTGTACAACCATTGGCTGTTGAAATCCCTTTTCAACGTAACACCGGTGAAATATTCCTCCGTGAACCAGAGATTTTCCGTCAGGTTGTTTCGCTGCAGCGTGAGCAGCCTTTTGGAAGACGTCCCGCCATCGAGGGTGAAGCCTGCAGACTGCTTGAGAATCTTAACCTCTGTCGATTCGTCCGGCGCCCAGGCGACATAGGCGTCCGTGAGGCCCTGGTACCAGTCGCTCCTGGATTCGTTGAGGTCCAGATCTGCTTCCACGTTCAGCTGCCAGCCGTGCACAAACTGGGTGACGAAGCCAAAGCGGAAGCGGCGCCAGGTGATGTCGTCGAAATCCCCCTCGTTGGCGTCGAACCACGCAGCCTCAGCCTGCAAGCGCCCGCTAAGGGCAAACTTCTGCAGGATGCCGCTGTCTCTGTTTTC
>JAHEEG010000160.1:7104-8407 GCA_024640825.1 Gammaproteobacteria bacterium | reverse complement strand
GTCCTCGTGGCCCAGCCCCATTTTGACCAGGGCTGGCTCACGGTAGTTGGTGAGGAAGACGTCGGCGGAGGCCAGCAGCGCGTGCACCGCTTTGCGTCCCAGTTCGGTGGTCAGGTCGACACACACGGAGCGCTTGCCGCGGTTCACGGCGACGAACTGGGGGCCAAAGGTTTCCAGCGGCGTCGCGTTGTCGGCGCCGCGTCCGTAACGGGTCGGATCGCCGATGGGCGGCTCTACCTTGATGACCTGGGCGCCCATGTCCCGCAGATACAGGCTGGCCGCCGGCCCCTGCACGGCAATGGCCATTTCCACCACCACGATGCCCGATAACGGCTCTATCGCTTCGTTCACGGATGCTCTCCCACTCATCCCTGACTGCACGCAGTGTGCAGCCAGGACGGGATTGGTACAACCGGTAGTTGGGCAGGCCGATCAGCCCGCGTATGGGCGATCAGCCCGCGTAGCGGCGCACGATCTGCTTGCCCAGCGCCATCATGTGCACCTGGTCGGGGCCGTCTGCCTGTCTGCACCAGCGGGCATAGTTGTAGGCCTCGGCCATGGGATAGTCGGCAGTGAGGCCGCCGGCGCCGTGCATCTGCATGCAGCGATCGATGACCGTCTGCGCCATCATGGGCACGGTGATCTTCGACGCCGCGATCAGATCCCGGGCGTCTTTGGCGCCCACCTCGTCAATCTTTCTCGCGGTCTTCAGCGTCAGCAGGCGCGCCTGCTCGATCTCGCCGAAAGACTTGGCGATGTCTTCCAGCACCGACTGGTGATCTGCCAGCTTACGGCCGAAGGTTTCCCGGCTCACCGATCGGCGGCAGGCGAATTCCAGAGCGCGTTGGGCACTGCCGATTAGGCGCATGCAGTGATGAATGCGCCCCGGCCCCAGCCGGCCCTGGGCGATCTCGAAGCCGCATCCTTCGCCAAGCAGGATGTTGTCAGCGGGTACCCGCACGTCATCGAAATGCACCTCGGCATGGCCCAGCGGCGCGTCGTCGTAGCCGAGCGTGGTGAGCGGGCGCACCACGGTGACTCCCGGGGTATCTTTGGGAACCAGAATCTGGCTCTGCTGCAGGTGCCGGTTGGCATTCTCCGGGTCCGATTTGCCCATGACGATGAAGATCTTTGTACGCTCGTAGGGGGCGTTGGTGATGAACCACTTGCGGCCGTTGATCACGTACGCATCGCCGTCCCGCTGGATGGACGTTCTAACGTTGGTGGCGTCGCTGGAGGCCACATCCGGCTCTGTCATGCAGTAGGACGAACGGATCTCGCCGTTCAGCAGGGGTTCCAGCCA
>JAHEEG010000160.1:0-7094 GCA_024640825.1 Gammaproteobacteria bacterium | reverse complement strand
CTTCCGTGCCGTACTTCAGGAAGACCTCCATGTTGCCGGTGTCCGGCGCGTTGCAGTTGAATGCCTCGGGGCTCCACAGCACCCGGCCCATCATTTCCGCCAGGGGGCAGTAATCGGCGTTGCTGAGGCCGCCGTGGTCCGCGGGCATCCACAGGTTCCACAGGCCGGCGGCCCTGGCTTTGGCTTTCAGGTCTTCCATCAGGGGCACGGTTGAAAAGCGATCTGCCATGCCGTTCAACTGCTCGTGGTAACGCTGTTCGTTGGGGTAGATGTGCGCGTCCATAAAGGCCTGCAGCTGGTCCTGAAGCTGTTCCGCCTGACTTAACTTCTCTGTGCTCATTCCTGTTTAACCTTATGATATTGAATGTTATTTAATTTTCTGTTTTGGGGCCTGATCGCGGGATATCAGCCCCTTGCGCGCTGGCTGCGGTACGCCTTGCGCGCTGGCCGCGGTCCGCAACGATGATATCAGCCGCCCGCCAGCCCAGCGCCATTGCCGGCGCGTTGGTGTTGCCGGAAACCAGGGACGGCATCACCGAGCAGTCGGCCACGCGCAGGTTTTCCACGCCGCGTACCCGCAGGTGGCCGTCCACGACCGAGGCGTCGTCTTTACCCATGCGGCAGGTGGCCACGCCGTGCAGGCCGCTGGTGGATAGCCGCCGGACCGCCTGCAGGATCTCGTCGTCGGTCTGGCAGCGGTCGCCGGGCGCCAGCTCTTCTCCCACGTATGGGGCCAGCGCCGGCTGACGCACGTAGCGGCGCATGGTTTTTACCATGGCGATGGCCGTGCTGCGGTCGTATTCGGTGGACAGCCAGTTGGGCGTGATCACCGGCGGCGCGTGAGGATCGCTGGAGCGAATCATTACCGAGCCTTCGCTGGTCAGGTTCAGCAGCTGACCGTAGATGGTCATGCCGGGCGCTTTGTCCGGGCCCGCCAGCTGTACCGGGAAGTTGTCCCTGCTGCGGGCGTAGGTGAACGCGCCCAAGTAGAGCTGGGTGTCGGGCCGGTTTGCGCCTGGCGCGCTGCGCACGAAGGCGCCCACCTCGAACGGGCCAGTAGCCATCGGGCCGTTGTGGAAGCCGTAATACTGCAGCACGCTCAGCAGCAGTCCGGGCCCGCGGAACCGGTGGTTCAATCCGCGGGTGCCGCGCAGACGGTGAGGCATGGAAAAGCCCAGGTGCTCGCGCATCCGGTGCCCGACATCGGGGCTGTCCTGCACCACGTCCACGCCTAGGGATTTCAGATGGTCCGCCGGGCCGATGCCGGATAGCTGCAGAATGACAGGGGAAAGTATGGCGCCTGCGGACAGGATGATCTCGCCGCGGGCGTGAAAAACCGTCTGCCCACCGTTGATGCGGCACTGCACCCCCGATGCCCGTCGGCCATCGAACAGCACCCGTTCCACGTGAGCCCCGTTCTGAACCCGCAGGTTGGTGCGGTTGCGGGCGGCTTTGAGAAATGTTCGTGCCGCGCTCTGGCGGCGGCCGCGTTTGATGTTGTGGGCGTAGTAGCCGACGCCTTCCAGCATCTCGTCGTTGAGGTCCTCCTTGCGTGTCAGCCCCATCTGCTGGCCGGCTTCGATCATGGCCTCGGCAGCGGGATAGCGCAGCTTGCCCGTGCTGACGTGCACCGGGCCGCCGGCGCCTCGGTGGTCCGCCGGGCCGAGCTCGTGGTCCTCGATGGCCCGATAGGCGGCCTTCATGTCTGCCCAACCCCATCCCGGGCCGGCCAGCGACTGCCACTCTTCGTAGTCTTCCGGGTGGCCGCGGGAGTAGATCATGCCGTTGATGGAGCTGGAGCCGCCGGTGACCTTGCCGCGCACCCAGACCTCGGTGGCGGGCAGGCCCGGCTCCCGCGGCTGCTCCACCGGGAAGAACCATGCGTGACGCGGACTGCGCACCAGCTTGCCGATGCCCTTGGGTATGCCGATCAGCGGGCTGCGGTCCTCGCCGCCGGCTTCCAGCAGCAGCACGTTGCACTGTGGGTCCGCTGACAGCCGATTGGCCAGCACGCAGCCGGCGGATCCCGCGCCGACGATGATGTAGTCAAAGGTTTCCACCTCAAAGCTCCCCGCGCCCGCGCCATCTTCCCGAGGCAGGATTGTGCGCGACAAAGCCGAAGAGGTCGAATGGAGCGGCGGCGTCTAGTGGTATATTCCGGCGTGTCGTTCGATCTCGACGGCGACGGATCTTTACCAATGTCAGGTCAGCGCAATTTCGGCCAGAAAGGGGGAACCATGCTCAACAAGCTAGACGATTATCCGGTACACCAGACGCCCGAGCCGCTGGCGCATCCCGTCACCAGCGATCGGAACGTTTACGACCGCACCTGGTTCAATGGTTATGCGGCGGACGGTTCTTACTACTTCGGCATCGGCATGGCCATTTACCCGTACCGGGGAATTCTCGACTGCGCCTTCAGCGTGGTGGAGCCGGGCGGTCGTCAGCATTGTTTTTACGGCTCCCGACGCGCGCCGACGGAGCGCACCGACATGCAGGTGGGTCCCTTCCGCATCGAGATCCTGGAGCCCATGCGCCGAGCGCGGGTGGTGCTGGACGACAACAGCAGCGGCATCTCCTGCGACCTCACCTTCTCGGCCCGCACGGCATCCATTCAGGAAGCCCGGCAGACGCTGTGGAGCGGCGCACGCCGGGTGATGGACGCCACCCGATTTGATCAGTTCGGCTGCTGGTCCGGCGTGGTTCGCCATCCGGATGGCGAGATCAAGGTTGACGAAACACTGTGCCGCGGCACCAAAGACCGATCCTGGGGCGTGCGTGCCGTGGGCGAACCGGAGACAGGCGGCGCGCCGGTCATGCCCAGCGGCATCTTCTTTCTCTGGGCGCCCCTGTTCTGGGATGACCATATCTCCCACGCCATCTTTTTCGATGGCCCCAAGGGGGAGGCCCTGGTGCGGGAAGGCATCGTTGCGCCGCTGTACGCCAGCGAAGCGGAAGTTCCCGGTGTGGAGGATGGCAGGGACGAACGCATGGCCACCGCGCGGCATCGGGTCAGCTACCACCCCGGAACGCGGCTGGCCGCCGCCGCAGAGATCGATCTGGTGAACCTTGACGGCGACACCCGGACCATCGCGCTCGAGCCCATTCTCAAATTCCAGATGAAAGGGCTGGGGTACGGGCATCCGGAGTGGGGGCAGGGCATGTGGAAGGGCGAGCTGGAGATTGGCGGCGAGTCGTTCGATACCCGCCAGCTGGATCTGCTGGCCCGGGAGAACTTCCACGTTCAACAGGTGGTACGGGCCACGGACGGTGAGCGAACCGGCATCGGCGTGCTGGAGCAGATCGTCATCGGCCCCTATGCACCCGCCGGGTTTACGGAGTTTTTCGACGGGGCTAAGGGCTCAGAAGGTTAAAGCTTAAGACGCACCATAAACGGATGCTCAGCTCGGAAAGTAGGCTTCGATGCGATCAAAAGCGGTGTTGATGACGGCGTCCTCGACGCAGTAAGCCATGCGCACATGGTGCTCGCCGCTGGGCCCGAAGGCGCTGCCGGGGGTGACGGTCACCCGGGCTTCCTCCAGCAGGCGCAGGGCAAAGCTCACGGAATCCTCGTGCTCGGCGACGATCTTCGGGAACACATAGTAAGCGCCTTCTGGACGCCTGTACTGAAAGACGTGAGGCACGCGATCCAGCCGCTCGCAGATGAGCTCGCGGCGGCCCGCGAAGACACTGCGAAACTCGTCGACGTGGTCCCGGCTGCCGCTGAGCGCGGCGATACCCGCGATCTGAGACGGGCGGGGCGCGCAGATCAGGGCCGCGTCATGAACCTTGAGCACCTGCTGGTGCAGCCAGTGGGGGACGATCATGTAACCCAGGCGCCAACCGCTCATGGCGTGGATCTTTGAAAACGTGAACAGGTAGGCGAGCTGCTCGGACAGAGCGGCTTCAGACGCCAGATTGAAATAAGCGCTGTCGGCGTCGTATATGAGTTCGGAGTAGGGGTCGTCCAGCAGCAGCAGTATCTGTCGGTCCCGGGCGATTTCGCCCAGCTGCAGCAGCTCGCTGCGGCTGAAGATGGTTCCGGTAGGATTGGAAGGCGTCACCAGCACCAGGGCCTTGGTTCTGGCGGTGATGAGCTGGGGCAACTGCTGCAGGTCCAGGCGCCAGTCGCTGTTCTCATCCAGCGGCCAGTGCACGGGCACGCCGCCGGCCAGGCGGATCTGTTGAATGTGCGAGGCGAAGCCGGGATCGGTGAGAATCACTTCGTCTCCGGGCGAGAGGAGGGTGTGAAACAGCGCGTTCATGCCCTGCATGTTGCCGGCGGTGATCAGAACGTTCCGGTCCTCGCTCACCCGTATGCCGGTGACCTCCTCGTGGCGTCGGGCCGCGCACGCCCGCAGCGCTGGCAGGCCGGCGGGCAGCGTGTATTTACCGGCATCGGGATCGCTGGCGAGCGCTTCGGAAACCGCGCGTCGGATGTGCTCGGGGGTCCTGAACGAGGGGAGACCCCAGGTCAAAGAGGCGGCGCCCGGCACCCGGACGCTGCGCACGGCCATCTCTTTGATGGCGGAGAGCTTGGCCTCGGCCACCGCTTCGGCGACAGAACCGGACACCCACCGGGATTCATCGACCATGATTGTTTCCTCGCATGCGCGCTTTTCGGAATGCGTATAACAGGTTATCAGGCACCAAGGACAAAGGCGTTGTCGAGATTCCCCAGCAGCGTGATCACCGAAAGCGCCGATCGGCGATCGGCATGGCGATCGTAGGCGGCAGTGACCTTGAGGTCCGCGGCCTGCTGCGCGATAAGCCGTGCGATGTTGCCGCAGCCGAAGATGCCTATGAGTCGCATCCGATCGAGGATACCTCAGATCAACCCGCCCCAGCAGGACCCCGCGCAGGCCTGGGCGGTGTCCACGCCGCCGGACCGTGATATCTTTTGGCTGAGTTTGCAGCGGGGAGGCTGATCACATGAGCTGGATCGAATCGGCAAACGCGGGGACGCCCTGGGAAGCTGTATTGGGCCAGCGTCCGGAATTGCTGGCGCGTTATCGCGACTTTTATCGAACGCTCTGGGACGACGCGCTGGTGTCGCGGCGCGTGCTGGAGTTGTGCCGGCTGCGCATCGCGTCCATCCACGGGTGTGCCCAGGAATGGGTCATCCGCGACGCTGAGGTGACGTTGAATGACGCCGAGCTTGGCGCGCTGGAGCAGGGCGAATTCTCCGGTTTTTCACCGGCAGAGCAGGTGGCCCTGACGGTCGCGGAACAGATCCCCTACGCCCATCACCAGATTACCGACGCCGAGGTAACCGAACTCAATCGAGCCCTGGGCTCGCCGGCGGCGGTGGCGCTGCTGACTGCACTCGCTTTCTTCGACGTCACCTGTCGGCTGAAGCTGGTGCTGGATGTCGATCAGCTGCCGGCGGAACTGTCTGAGCCGCCCCTGCGTGAGGGCGCGCTCGTCTGACCACAGAATTGGACCTAGCGGAGGAAGTGACATGTCTACCAAGCCGAGAATAGCGTCGGCCATCGCCGGCGCGCCGGCGGATTTTGGCTCGGTCATGAGCCACACCCCGAACACCACGGGGAAGTTCTTCGAGCTGTACGGCGAGTTCTGGCAGCACGGCGTTGTGCCTGCAGAGCTGAAGGAAATGACCCGCGTGCGCAATGCGCGCATCACTGACTGCGGTTACTGAAAGCGCGTACGTTTTGACTCTGCCCGTGAGGCAGGGCTGGAAGAGCAGAAGGTCGATCAGATCGTCGATGGCTACGAGGCCGTGCTGCCCGCAGCGGAGACGGCGGCGTTGCAGCTGACGGATGCCATCATCGGCTATCCCGGCAGTCTGAGCGAAGACACCCGGCAGACGCTGAAAGCCAACTTCAGCGACGCGGAGATCGTCGAGATGGCCCTGGGCGTCGGCCTGTTTCTGGGGATGTCGAAAGTGCTGATCAATCTCGGCCTGGAACCGGAGGACATGCCGGTGACCGTGATGCCCACGCCGGGGAGTCAGTAAGCGAACAGCAGTCGGCGTTCAACGGGGAAGGGAGGAGATATGAAAGGAGGGGACGGATGAAAGACAAGATAGCCCTGGTGACCGGGGCAGCCTCAGGAATCGGCGCCGAGGTGTGCCGCCAGATGGCCGCTGCCGGGGCGCGGGTGGTGCTCATGGATGTGGATTCGGACAAAGGCGAAGCCCTGGCCGCGGAGCTGGACGGGCATTTCATCGCCAACAACGTGTCGGACCGGGACAGCTGGTTCGCCGCGGTGGCCCGGTGCATCGAGGCCGTCGGCGTGCCCGACTACGCGCACCTGAATGCGGGCGTGATGAGCGTCCCCGCCGATCGGCCGTTCCTCGCCATCGAAGATCTGCCTCTGGACAACTACCGGCGTATTCTGGGTGTGAATCTGGACGGCGTGGTGTTCGGCCTGCAGGCGCTCATTCCGCACATGAAGGCTCGGGGTGGCGCCATCACGGTAACAGCGTCTATCGCTGGCATGATCCCCCTGCCGATCGATCCCATGTACGCGGCGTCCAAGGCGGCGCTGATCGGCCTGGTGCGCAGCGTCGCCGCCGGTTCGCCGGATTCGAATCTGCGGATCAACGCCATCTGCCCGGGCGGCGTCAATACCGCCATCGTCCCCGCAGCGCTGCGCAGCGAAGGCATGGAGATGATGCCCACCCGCGTGCTGGCCGGCGAGGTGGTCGATCTGCTGCAGCAGGGTGCGTCCGGCGAGATACGGGTGCGCATGCGCGAATCCGAGCCGGCCTATGCGGTACCGGCGCCTGCGTTGACCTAGGAGCAGACATGGATCTCAAGTTCAATCACATGGAACTGACCATTCCCAAAGGTCAGCTGACGGACGAGTGGATCGCCGACTTCGATGCCTTCTACGGCGACGTCTTCGGTTGGTCCGGCAAGCGCTGGCGCAGCCTGGGCGGCTACCTGGTGGACGCCGGCGACAATCAGGACCAGTTTCTGCTGATCGTCGATACCGACAAGCATCTGTCATCCCCCGGCATGGATCACCTGGGCTTGCTGGCGAAATCCAGCGAGCACGTTCTGGAGATGTGGGACAAGGTGCAGGCCTGGAGAGCAAAGGACGATCGGGTGGAGACCGTCGATCAGTAC
>JAHEEG010000159.1 GCA_024640825.1 Gammaproteobacteria bacterium | reverse complement strand
TGGTCAACCTCACCAACCCCCACAGGCTGTTCCCCGGCATGGTGAACCTCTGTGTGCTGCCCCTGTTCCACACCGGCGGATTGAACTGCTATGCCAATCCGGCGCTGCACATGGGTGGTACCAACATCGTTATGCGTTCTTTTGATCCCGGCCGGGCCCTGGCGTTGCTGCAGGACGAGGACTATGGCGTTACCCACTACCTGGCGGTGCCGGCCAACTATCTGTTCATGAGTCAGCACCCGGACTTCGCCGATGCAGATCTTACCCGTGTGCAGGTCTGCGGCGTTGGTGGGGCGCCAACGCCGGTCGAGCTCATAAAGATCTATGCTGCCAAAGGCAAAGCGCTGCAGCAGGGATTCGGAATGACAGAAACCAGCCCTCTGGTTACGGCTCTGACGGCGGAAATGGCAGAGCTGAAGATTGGCTCTTCGGGACGTTGCGCCATGCATACAGAGCTGCGAATCGTCGACGAGGAGGGTCAGACGTTGCAGGAGCCGGATACCGTTGGCGAGCTCTGGGTGAAAGGGCCGAACGTTACGCCCGGTTACTGGAACCGCGATGACGCCAATGCCAGCTCGTTCACCGATGGTTGGCTGCACACGGGCGACGCCGCTTACGTGGACGTGGACGGGTATGTCTTTATCGTGGATCGGTGGAAGGACATGTATATCTCCGGGGGGGAGAACGTTTATCCGGCGGAGGTGGAGAACGTCATCTACCAAATACCCGCGGTGGCGGAAGTAGCCGTGATCGGCGTGCCGGACGAGCGCTGGGGTGAGGTAGGACAGGCGGTCATCGTCGTCAAGGGCGGGGCGGATCTCGATGAGGAAACGGTGCTTAAGCACTGCAGTGAACGCCTGGCGCGATTCAAACAGCCGCGGAGCGTGCGATTCGTTGATGAAATTCCCCACAACGCTACGGGGAAGATCCTGAAACGGGATTTGCGCGAGGCTAACGCCTAAGCAGATGACGCGGCTGGTGGCTTCTCTCGCTCGGGGGCTTTGACTGTAGCGAGCTTTGGCGCTGACGCCGCGGCTGTTGGTACAAGTGTCGGCCGGCTGCCGCGGCAGGAAATTTTGATGAAGCCCTCGCGCTTGTCCACTACGGCACAGGCGGCGTTGTGAGTTTCTGCCCACTGCGCCAGCGCCTTGAGATCGGCCGCCTTGCCTACTTTGCGAACCAGAATCACCGCGTCGAGCGCGAGTCGATCAGTGAGCTTGTCCAGGGTTCCGAGGACGCCCTGAGGGGTGGCGTTTGAACCGTCGCAAAGCACCAGGCTGAATCGATCCGCCAGGCGTGCCGGATCGATGGCGTACCAGACGTACGGTCCGAACAGCTCGGCGCGTGCGGTGATCACGTGGCTGGCGGTCACCTCGTACTGCGTTATCCATGAGCGCATCAGGTTTGCCCAGTGGCCGTCGTGCTCCAGGCACCACAGCTGTTTTTCTTTGTTTCCAGAGGTCGCGCACAGCGCGCCCAGCAGCAGGGTGAGCAGGCTGGTGCCGCACTGCAGAATGTGACCCTCGGCTTTTCTGGCCTCGGCGAAACAGGAGCGCAGATAATCCTCGCCGCTCTGCGCCAGTGGGTCTCCCCAGTGCGCATAGAGCTCGGATACCAAATCTTTCGGAAGGGGGTCGTTTGAGCCGTCGGCTATTGCGCGCAGGCAGCGGCGCAGGCACCGGTCGATGGCGTAGTGACGGCCGTAAATGTCGGCTCGGGTCTTGAGCGCGGAAATGCTGCCATGATCTCTAAAGGGGTTCCGTAACTGCATCGGTGGTCCTCGGGCCGTTGCCGGCTGAGCCCGCAGTATAAGACTCACCGGTCTTCCAGCGTTGCCGGCTGAGTTGTTTCGTGAAGCAGATCACAGCCCGCATGCGAGTCCACCCAAGCTCGGAGTCGCTGCCACCGAGCAGGGGAGACGGGCCTCAGGGAATCGACACCGGTTCCCACAGCGGCAGAAGAGCGGCCTCCAGAAGCGGATCCTCTGCAGCTCGATCAAACGCGTACTGAATGCTGGCCTCAGCGTGCAGTCCGAAAACCTCGTCCCAGAACAGATTTGGTGCCCGGGGGCTTTCGCCAAGCCTGTGGGTAAAGCTGTCCCAGTGAACGGGGAACAGTTTTTCCGGTTTGGTGGCGTTGACGATGTGGGCCCAGTAGTTGCTCTGGTAGCGCTCGCTCTGCCCGCCTATTCCCCCGACACCCAGAATTACCGCGTCCACGTCGATGCCTTCCAGCGCGCCCGGCAGGTAGCCGGCGCTGCCTTGAACGAGCAGGGAAGCATCCGGGTGTTGCACCAGGATCGAGTAACTGCCGCCTTCCGCGTATTCGGTGACCCGGACCGGTGGCTGCAGCGGCGCGGTGATCTCGCTCAGGCCGGTGGTTCCGCTTTTTAGGGTGGGGTTGGCAAACTCGAAGTGGTGTGACTCGATGAGCGTTACCTGAAAATCACCAAATGACATTGCCTGGCCCGGCTTGGCGACCCGGATCCTTTCTTCAGCCAATCCCCAGCCGCGGCCGATGTTGGCGGTAGATTCGGATCCGACCAGCAGCGCCCCGGTGCGTTCGGCAACTTCCGGCGCGTCCATGGCATGGTCGAAATGCGAGTGCGCGGGAATCACTGCGGCCAGTCGCTCGATCTCCGCGCGCGCCAAAGCTCGATCAATGGCGCCGAGGTCCGGGCCTATCCGGCCGAACAGAATCTCCAGATCGCTGGGCCGGGTGAACCAGCCGTCGGTCAGAATGGACGTCACGCCGTCGGTTATCAGGATATTCGTGTTGCCGAGCCACATGATCTGGACCTGGCTCGACGGTCTTTCCGTCGGCGGGCTCAATACCCGCCCTTCGAACCGTGCCAGGTCTGGCTGTTTGGTGAATAGCCAGAAGCCCGACCCGACGATGGCGATCGCCGCTACCAGCAGAACAATCGACAGCCACTTGAGAAGCTTCATGCCGGTGCTGCGCGCTACCGCCGATGCGCCCGCCGAGGGCGCTTAGCGCGCCATGTTGATGATCTTGAGCTGGGTGAATTCGTCCAGCCCTTCCTCACCCAGTTCCGTCCCCAGTCCGGACTGCTTGGCGCCGCCGAAGGGAATGCCCGGATCCAGCTCGGCGTGCTTGTTGATCCAGACGGTGCCCGCTTCCAGCTTCTCGGCCAGCGCATAGGCCTGGTCGAGATTGCTGGACCAGATGGAACCGCCCAGACCGTAGGAGGATTTGTTGGCACGCTGTACGGCGTCTTCGGAATCCGAGTATTTGATGACAGGCAGCACGGGGCCGAACTGTTCCTCGTCCACGAGC
Organism: Gammaproteobacteria bacterium; assembly: GCA_024640825.1. Classification (GTDB taxonomy): domain Bacteria; phylum Pseudomonadota; class Gammaproteobacteria; order Pseudomonadales; family Azotimanducaceae; genus UBA7803. Next base: position 5,121 of record JAHEEG010000159.1, on the reverse strand, counting down.
CTCGAGCCCTCTGAGATATCGCGAACAATGGTCGGCCTGATGAAGTAACCGGGCTGGTCCGGGCTCTCGCCGCCGGCGATCACGTTGCCGTCGCGACGCGCGTCTTCGATCAGCGTTTTGACCTTCTCGAACTGCATCCGGTTCTGCAACGGGCCGAGATTGGTGCCCTGCTGCAGGCCGTCGCCGATGACGGTTTCGTTGGCGATGGTCGCCAGCTCTTCGCACATCTCGTCGTAGATGGATTCGTGCACGTACAGGCGCTTCATGGCGATGCATACCTGACCGCTGTTCTGGAACGCGCTTTGAAACAGCTTCGGAGCCGTGACTTTGGGATCCACGTCATCCAGAACGATGCCCGCGTCATTACCGCCAAGCTCCAGGGTAATGCGCTTGAGGAGTCCAGCCGCGCCCGCCATTACCTTGCTGCCGGTGGCAGTGGAGCCGGTGAAGGATACCTTGCGCACGTCGGGATGAGCGGTCAGTGCGGCGCCGAGGTCGTTGGCGTCCGTGATGACGTTTACCGCCCCGGCAGGTACCAGGTCTTTGATGAGCTCGCCGAGCCGCAGCGACGTCAGCGGTGTGGTCGGCGCAGGCTTCAGCACGACGGTGTTGCCTGCCAGCAGCGCCGGTGGCAGCTTGAATGCCATGAGAATCATGGGAAAGTTCCACGGAACGATGGCGCCGACCACGCCCAGCGGTTTGCGATGGACCTCCACCCTTCGTCCGTCACTGTCGTCCAGCACTTTTACCGGTAGATCCAGGCTGGTGAAGTAGCGGAAGAAAGCGGCGGTGCCGTAGACCTCACCGGTTGCGTCGGCCAGCGGCTTACCCTGTTCCTGCGTCAACAGCTGGGCCAGCTCGGTTGCGTTTGCTTCTATGACGTCTGCCATCGCGTTTACCGCCTGGCGCCGCGTTTCCATTGTTGTGGCGCTCCAGTCGGGAAACGCGGCCTTGGCGGCAGCTACGGCCTGGTCGAGTTGAGCTTCGGAGGCCCGCGGGCATGTGGCCAGCGTCTCTTCGGTTGCCGGATTAATGACGTCCATGGTCTGGTCGCCCTGGACCAGTTCGCCGTTGATCAAAAGTCTGTATTCGCTCATTGCCGTTGCTCCGTCGTCTCGCAGAAGCGCGGCATTGTAGCCGGACAGAACCCTGTATGGGTAACCGGGTTTCCGGTTCAGTCGACACCGACGATCAGTCGACACCGACGATCAGTCGACACCGACGATCAGTCGACACCGACGATCAGTCGACACTGACCCGCAGAGTAACGGTCTCTCCAGGAGGCTCGCGCATAACCCGGGTGTAAACCCGGCCATCCCATTCGTAGACGACACGGTAGCCGGTTATGGACGCTTCGTTGTGATAGACCGTGGGACACCCGGCTCTTAGGTCCCAGGCCAGCAGATTGGCGAGGCTGTCGTGAGGGGAGAGCGGTCGCGTATGGCAGTTGGATGGCGGCCCGGCAACCTGCCGGCTGCTGGCAATGGGCTGTACCTCCACCACGTTGCCGTGCACGATGAGCTCCCGGGCCGTGGCCGAGCTGCCGGTAATCATCAGCATCGACAGCATGAGATGCTGCCAGTGGCGTCGGATCCAGGAAAGCTGCGGGTCATTCATCAGTGTTGCTCCAGCCCCGGCCAGCCCAGCGTCCGCAGCCGTCTGACATCGGATGGGCTGAGACCCTCTCCGGCGACGGTCATGGTGACCGCAAAGCTTCCGTCCTCCGATCTGGCCGAGGAGAAGTCAGCGCTGCTGATCTGCCGATTCAGTACCGCAGCGAACTTTTCCGCCCGCGTTCTGTGGTCGAAACGCATCACACCCCGTGCCGCCACGGTTTGCGCGCGAGCCGTCTGCGCCAAGGACTTGCCGTTGATTTTGGTTCGGTGTTTGTCCACGGTAGCAACGTAGCGGGCGGCACCGGCGGGCAGCTGCGTTGCTTTTTCGATACGCGTGGGCCCGTAGTTGTACGCCGCGAGGGCGCGTTCCAGATCACCCTGGTTGCGATTCAGAAGTTCCCGCAGGTAGCGGGCTCCGAGGTCGATGTTCAGACACGGGTTGTAGAGCTCCGAGACTCGGTTGACGCCCAGATGTCGGGCCGTTCCCGGCCACTGAATCTGCATGATGCCGTGGGCGTTGGCGTGGGAGCGGGCATCAGGGTTCCAGTTGCTTTCGGTAGCGGCGACTGCGAGAAGAACATCCAGTGGCACCTTGTGCAGATCTGCGGCGATCTCGAAACAGGACTGGTACGGATAGCCGCCGTCGACGGATGCCCATGCAGATATGGAAGCAGATGCTGATGTGAGCGCTGCGAAGCTCAGCCAGGCGGATGTTACCAGCCGCCGTTTCATTTCGTTGTTCCCGTGATCTGAGCGATCTGCTGCAGCACCAGGGCCCGCTCCTCGTCAGATTCGTAGGTGAAGCCCACCTGATATCGGCCTGGACCCTGTCGGTGTACGTCGAACGGATGATCCAGGCTGAGCGCCAAGCGCTTGGCGAACCCGCGGGCGGAGATCCCGCTCTGAAAGGGTTTCCAGACGAATTCGGTGGCCGCGTCGGCTGGAACCGGCGCTGGCTGCATAGGCGCGACCGCCAGTTCGGAGGAAATGAGGTCTGCAGGAGCGGATTCCGCGGCAGGCGGGTCTGACAGTACGGGGGTGAGCGCGAGCACGGGTTGGACCACGGGCGGGGCTATGACGAAAAGTTCGGGTGCGGGTGCGGGTGCGGGTGCGGGTGCGGGTGCAGGTGTTGACGCTTTTTCAATTAGCGGAATGGGCCGCTCAGCCTCGGATTCCCGGGTAGCCGCGTCTGCAAGGACACCGTCCACTGCCGGGAACAGATAGTCGGCTGTACTCTTTAGAAGTACAGACCACATCGACCTGGTAAGGTCCGCGACCTTCCCCTGATTTAGCTCGCCATTCAAGCCGAGAATCAGTGCAGCGCCAGCCAGCAATCCGGTCAGGAACTTCAACCCGTTCTCCTCTGGACTCCATCCCACCTCACAGCTGCACCACGCCTTCGGGTTCGTGCGCCAGATGGATGGCTGCCCATTCGAGAACTTTGGCGTACTTCTGCGTGGCTTGTCGCAGTTCGGCGAGCCAGGGCTCCATACGCAGGTGGGTTCCGCTGCTGCGACAGGCGCCGGGGGCCCGACGTAGCAGGTCGTGCATTCGCCGGGCTGCGGCACGGTCTTGCGTGGCTACAACGTAAAGGCCCGCGTCCGGATTGCGGGAATGCTGCTCGGGACTCAGCTCGCGGTCGGTGGCTGCGGGAAGCTGACTTGGCGGAACCCGCAGACGGAAGCGTCTGGGGCCGGCGTCGGTCCGGGGCAATCGTGATTCGCAGGACAGGTCCTGTATCCCTAGTGTCTGAGTGGTGAATACCATGAGATACGCGGGCCGCTGGAGATCGAACGCCACCTCTACACAACTGTTGTTCCGGGCTTTGCGTGCGTCACACACGCCCAACGATTCGGCGGGTTGAACTGTAAGTGGGCTCAACAGCGGCGAAAGCGGTGCCTTTGATGCGGCTGATAGCGGCGCAACTGTGGCAACGGGGTGGGACGCATTGCTTCCAGTCACGAAGACGGATGCGATGCGCTGATCACCCGCGCCGTCTGTACCCTGCAGGCTGACGTGTATCTCCTGCAGCTGTGCGCCCGCGGCCTGGCTGCCCAGCGCCATGATCCATCGCGCGGATCGCCGGTCTGAGGTCAGCGCGGCCAGGGGTGAAGTCAGCAACTCACCCTGCAGGGCAAGACTGATTCTCGACAGGGCAACGTCTTCTGCGGTGCTGACGTACACGGGACCGTCCAGGCCCCGGGGTAACGAGCACCTCAGGCGTTGCCGGATTGCGCGTGCAACCTGATCGGCATCCGCCAGCGGCAGCGGGCTTTCCGCGGTCCCGGGATTGGCCGTGATAACGCTGGATGCCAGTGCCAGGCGTTCCGCTGTGGACAAGCGTCCCTGCCATTGAAAGCTGATGCCGCTGACCCACACCGACTCCTGTACGTCTATGATCGCCAGGTTGAGGCTGGCCGAGCGGCTGCCGGTGGCGGATACCTCAATGCCAAGGATGTAGTTCACCGCCGGAGGAACCCGGCAGGCCTGACCGGGCCGATCTACGGCGAGCCTGACGCCGCTGGCGGCAAGCAGGCGCTGGGTCAGACGCCGTTCGATGGCTTCGTTCAGTTCCGTCGATGTGGTCTGGGGAACGCCGTTACGCAGGCTTGCGAAGCGAACCGTTTCTCCCTTGAACATAGGGTGCTGACTGAGCGTTCTGGCAAGCTCCGGCGCAACGCGGTCATCCAGCCAACTGCCCAGGTCGCCGTTCAGCAGCGGTGGCGACGCTTGCGCCGCGGCTGCAAATGCGGCTGCGAACGTCAAGCACAGCCACTGCAGGACTTCAGGCGCCCGTCGCATGCTGTACCTCCCCGTAGCGGTTGATGATCAGCTGTCCCGTGGCACCTTTGTCGATGAACGCTCGAATGCGCTGTTCCAGACGCTGCGGCATGCGGATTCCCCACACGTAACCCCCGGTATCGGTTCGCTCGGAGTGCAGGGCGCTGGCCATCAACGCCGGAATGGTCTCAGGCAGCAGCTCGTAGACGCGATCGGGCGCCGGCACCTCTAAAAAATGGAAGGTCCGATCGAGAGACAGAACGTCCTCAGCTTTGAATGCATAGACCTGAATATCGCCTTTGGCAACGAGCCGCATGAAATCCCGATCCGACGCGAATTTCAGGCTGAGGCCTTTCTCTTTTTCATCAGAAGCTGACGGCTCTTCAACAGAAGCTGACGGCTCTTCAACAGAAGCTGACGGCTCTTCATCGGAAGCTGGCGGCTTATAAGAAGCTGGCGGCGCCGCTGCGATTTCCGTTGAAGTTTCGGGTTGCGCCGCGGTGATTTTTTTCGTCTTTTTTTGTGTTCCGGCCAGGGGCTTGTCCTCCGGCAAAGGGCGTATGGGCTCCAGCGCTTTGAGGGGGCGCGCTTCCACCACAGTGGGTGCTGGCAATTCGGCCGTGGTCGGGACCGATGGTTGCAGAGGCGCTGACGGCTCTACTTCCGCTGACGGCTCTATCTCCGCTAAGGGCTCTATCTCCGCTGAAGGCTCTACGTTGCGGAC
>JAHEEG010000158.1 GCA_024640825.1 Gammaproteobacteria bacterium | reverse complement strand
AACCAGGGTGCAAACCTGGGGCCGGCGACCCCGATCTCCGGGACTGTTGGGGCGGTCATTGCTGCCCTGCAGATGCTGGACCCTCCAGTACCGGGCATCGCCGTCAGCAGCAACCTCGTTAACGACGACCCGCAGTCGGAGGAAAACCTTCAGCTTAGCGCGCGGATCTCAACGTTCACCGCTCGACTGGTCGAGATGCTCCAGACCCAGCATTGTGGAGAGCGCCCAGTTCTATCCCGGGGGCTCGCCCTGAACATCAACTACCCGCCCCTGGCTGCCTCGGAAATCAAGGGCGTCCGACTTGCCGTCCAGGGCCAGGCCCCCTACTTCCGACTGTCATTCAGAGCCGCAGAGGGTGGGCTGTACATACCTGCTTTTGGTGGCCCCGAGCCCACAGAAGATGTCGCAAACGCAGATACCGCCCTGTTCAACGCCGGCTACGTCACCATCGTGCCAATTGACGGTGATTACACCGCAGCGGCCGCGGAGACGCATGGGGATCTGAAAGCTCTGCAGGCCCTGGTACCTTGAGTCGGCAAATCAGCAGACTATGAGCCGCTGATAATCAGCGGCTCGCAAGCCGGCTATCGACCTTAGCCAGCAACCTACGAATTTCTTCACGACGGCCACGGTCCGCCACATCTCGCCCGGCTCGATCAGGGGCCCGCAGAGCCGTCTGCAGGTGCTGGCTGGCCTGTGCGTACTCGCCCTGTTCGTACAGGAACTCACCCATGAAGTAATTCGGATCTATACCCGCGCCGTTGATTTCAAGTGCCTGTGTCAGATACTGCCGCGCCTTTTTGTCACTGCCGAAGCCTAAGGGCCAGCCGGGCACTTTGTAGTACAGGCTGCCCAGACTGGTGTACGCAGAGCCCTGCAGTGCCCTCGCGTCAATTGCCAGCGCCTCCTCAAGAGAGGCTCTCGCCTCCTTGGCGAGACTGAGCGCACCGAGCCCGCCCTTCTCGCCTGCGTACGTGCTCACGATGATGCCGCGCCAGATCAGCAGATCTGCATCTTCGGGGGACTCTGCCACCTGTTGACGGGCTTTGTCAGCCAGGGCCGCAATGGATGACTCGCGCTCGTCCGCCGCCGTCTGATACATGATCGCCGCCCACTCCTGCTGCAGTTCTGCTACCCCGGCCAAAACCTGGTCGGTCAGGGAAAGGAGCAGCACCAGGGCCGCACAAATTTGTCTGATGCTCATAGGGTCAATGACTCCTTCACGTTTACTGAGACTGCTTCACGGCGAAGCGTTTTATGGTGGGCAACTGTCGGGACAGCGCCCGGTCGACGACTGCAGGCACGAGCTGGTTCAGACCGGAGAAAAACTTCTCCGGCCAACCAATCCCCGTACGCCGCGCCCGCCGCCGCATAGCGCTGACTATGGCCGCGGCAACGATCTCCGGCTCGTCCTCGGCATTACCCAGTTCCGCATTCAACGCTGAAACCGCCGCCGGGTTCATGGATGTCCGCGTGGCCCTGGGCGACACGTAGACGACGTTGACCGGACCGTCAGCCAACTCTCTTGCGAGGGCTTCGCTGAAGCCCCTGAGGCCGAATTTGCTGGCGCTGTAAACCGCGTATCCTGGATATCCCAGGGCGCCGAAGGTCGACCCGACGTTTACGATCATGGCCACCGGCTGCTCCAGCAGATGAGGAAGCAGCTTCTGCGTGAGTTGAATCGGCGCGGTCAGATTCGTGGTGATCAGCCTCTGAACGTCTTCCGGATCCTGTTCCTGAAGCAGACCAAAGGCATTGCACCCACACAGGTTTATGAGAATTGTGGCTCCACCACGCCGCGCCGCGTGGCAGAGGGATTCCTGGACAAGCCCGTCAGTCAGATCTCCTGCACATGACTCCAGGATCGATCCCGGAGAAAGATCAGCGCTCAACCCTTCCAGCGTTTCGCTGTGGCGTCCCGCGAGGATGAGCCGCACGCCCGCAGCCGCGAGGTTCTTGGCAAGCGCGCTGCCAATACCGCCCGCAGCACCGGTCAGAATGCAGGTGGCGCCCTCAAGCCGCATGACGTAAGCCTCCGCCCGACGCCGATTGGATGACATCGCCGTAGAGCCGGAATACACGATTGGCAACGTGGATTACGGCGCCCAGGTCCTCGGGGTCCACGAGCTGATTGATCAGGTTCTCGAAGAGCACAACGTGCTCCTGGTCGAGCTCTCCGTGGCTGCGCAGATAGTGAAATGCATTGTCCGGGAGTCCCAACTTCTCCTGGGCCAGCCGTGCCGTCTCGGTGGCGATCGCGGTGCTGGTGCCCTCGAGGACATGTACCATGCCAAAAAAGCCGACCGGATTGACCCGAGCAACGTAGTCGTAGACGTAGCTGACCAGCAGCTCGGTCTCGAAGTTCGGCGGGCTGTTTGCCACCTCTCTGGCCTCAATGCCGCAAGCCTCGAGATCCTCCAGAATCCATTGCTCGTGGCCGAACTCTTCGACGATGTACTTCTTGATGCTGCCCTGCATCCACCGCAACCGCTCCGGAAGGCGCGACCCGCAAGCCATCATCAGGGGCACCGTGTGTCTGACGTGGTGGTAGGCGTTGCGCAAAAACCCGGTATAGGTGGTCAGATCGAAGCGCCCCGCGGCGACGTCGTCGAGAATGGGCGCCGCATAGAGATAGCGCTGGCTTTCCTCGGTTTCCTTCTTAAGCCTGTCGAATGGTTGCATAGGTCTGTTCCCGTACCTGCGTGTAAAGTGCTTCGAGATCTGTCGCGAATCGTTCTGTAACCCGGGAACGACGCGGTCGGCCGTTATCGGTGAGACAGCCGGCGGCAGAGAACTCGTTAACGGATACCAAGCGCCATGCGGACAGCCGGGCATAGTCCGGCAGACGGGCATTGGCGGCGGTAATCGCCTGGTCTATCTGCGGGTCAGCGGCTTCGCCGCGAGGCACAATCAGAGCAACGTTGTGCGCCAGACCTTCACCGAAGACCACGGCATGCGCGATAGCAATCTCGGTCTGAAGTTCGCTCTCTATCCACTCAGGACTGACGTTGCGCCCGAAGGCCGTGATAAAGCAGTTCTTTTTTCTGCCATGAACGCGGAGATATCCCTCATCGTCGAGGGCCCCCAGGTCGCCGGTCGCTATACAGCCAGCCTCTCTGCCTTCACCCAGATATCCCAGCATGGTCTGACCGCAGACGAAGATTTCACCATCGCGCAGCTCGATAGCTGCGTGGGACAGAGGCTTGCCAACGCTGCCGGCGCAGGAATCTCCGGGCAGATTCAGCGCGACCACCGAACCGCACTCCGTTAATCCATAGCCTTCATAGACGGGTATCCCCAGCTGCGCCGCGCGATTGATAAGATTTTCCGGCACCTTGCCTCCGCCAACGGCAACGAATCGATAGCTGTCCGGGAGACCCATCGCAAACTCACCGGCGACGGTCAGCGCCAGAAGCAGTTGCGGAACGAGAATGAGACTCTCAGGTTCATAAACCTGCTGCGCGGCGACGAATCGCTCGATATCCAGACCGCTGGATCCCGAAATGCCCATTCCGGCGAGCGGTGGCACGAAGATCTGGCTGTGATTTAGCAGATTGGCGTAGATGCCGGCGACATTCTCTAGCAGTAGCGACAGCGGCAACACACACAGATGTCGACGAATGTCCTCCCCTCCCAGAGCCGAGCAAATGCTCGATGCGGTGGCCAGCATATGCTCCGCCGAAAGGCACACGCCTTTCGGCTGGCCCGTTGAGCCCGACGTGAAGGTAATCTTTGCTGTCCCGGGATGAAGGTCCGGTGGGCAGTCGACCTGCCGGCGGCAAACGTCGATGCCGCCAACATCAAGGCAGCGCAGAAAGCCGGCCGGGGGGCCAGCCAGATCGGTCACGTAAGTGTCGACGCCGCTGGCGGACAGCACGTGATCCCGCTGCCCCCGGGAAAAGAAATCTGGAATGGGCACCGCGGCGCGTCCGGAGCGAAGAAGCGCCAGATCGAGCGCTACCCAGTCGAGACCATTCGACAATCGATAAGCCACCCGACCGGCACCGGTTTCCTCAAGACGCGCCATCCAGTGTGCGGATTCCTGGTCGAGTCGGGCATAGGTCCAGCTCTCTTTCCCGTCGTTGAGGGCGATTCGTTCACCCCCGAGGCGGAGCGCGTCCATCAATTTCAGGATCTCGCTCATTTCAAATCTCGGCGGCAACGGCTGAAGGAAATTCCACCTGCAGCAACCCGCAGGCCAGACGTAGATCGCCGGCAATGACTTTCGGCTGCTTCTCATAGTAGCGGCCCCAACGGCGGCGCTCGTTCAGTTCGAGGCAGCTGGGATCCGCCTCCGCCAATCGAATGGCAGGCAGCCCCTTGCGGGTGAAAAAGCTGGCCAGACAACCCGTTGCCGTACAGGCCAGGTAGCGGAAGCCACGTTGTTGCAGATTAACGGCCAGCAGAGGCATGAGTTGGCCGAGAAAGCCCGGGCGGATTGCGCACAGGTGGGCGACTTCAATCACGTGCTGGTTCGCCACGGCCACCTGGTAATGCCCGGCGAGCGTGACTTCCAGGGATTCATCAAGGTAGCGCTCGCAGAAGAAGCCGTCCTGCGCGATGCGGAGCCCGAAAGCGGCAATGAGGTTGTCCCTTTCATCGAACCCGCCAATCAGCGACGGCGCATCGTCATCTACCTCTGCGTCATAGTGCGCCATGAACTGCCCGCGGATGAAAGCAAGAATCTGCGACCGGGCCTGAGACGTCAAAGCGAGCCGGAGTTTTATACCGTCTGACCCTGCGATGGTTTGGAAATCTGCCGACTGCATGCTGGAAATGCCAACCTGTGGTTATTGTTCAACGGTTGGACGGCCAGGCGCGGCGAAAACAACCGCGATCGAGGCGTGAATTTTGTAACTATATGTTTCTAACCTTGAACTGCTTCACATTTCCGCCGCGTCAATTTGCGGGCGTCGCTCAAGCAGGTTCTCTGTAAGCCGCCTGATACTCCGCCTCGAACAAATCTACCTCCGCAGCCGAGAAGTAGCGGTTATGGCGCCAGAATCGACTCAGGTCGTTCTCGCGCAACCGCCGGCTGTGCTTGGCTTTTTCCAGATCGATAAAGATAACGGCGTAACCTTCTTCGGGTCGGACCAGAACATGCTGGCTGTAGAGGGCGCCATGAACCCAGTGCGCCCGATGTAATCGGGCCAGCGCAGCGGCGAGATTAGTGACAATCTGGTTTCGGTCCGCGCCAGGCATTTCCAACGCTTCCTGCAAAGGCTGGCTGCCCGAGACTTCCCTCACTACGAGAACCGCATCCGTACCCTTCTGCCGGTAAGCCACGATTTCTGGCGTTCCGATATCCAGCTTTCGCCAGGCCAGCAGCGCCCGGTGTTCCCGATGCAGCGTAGGAGTCGCCAGGAAGGCCCGCCAGGGCGGTCGGCAGATGTAGTCCGACTGCCGCTTCACGAACACGCGGCATTCTTCAATCCCCCAGGCGGCACCGCTCTCAACGTGCACCGTGCTGCTCCCACGAGCGCGACGACTCTGGGGGGGTTTGACCAGCGCTGAACCCTTAAGCATGGTCAGGCTTCTAGCAGATACAGTCGCCACATGGCAATGCGGGGCCAGATATCGTAGTGGCGGACAACGGCCAATCCGGCAGCATCGAATTCAGCTTCCACATCCTCTCGGCGCTGGCAGATCCGTTTTCCGTACCCCGCTACCACTTCAGGCGCTGGCTTGCGAATGCGCCGGTTGCCCGCGATGTTGCCATCTACCCACAGAGAAACAGCAACAAAGCGCCGGGAAACTCGTTTCAACTCAGCCAGCAGGGTCGCCCGATCCTCAGGGCGTGAAAGATGATGGTAAAAGCGCAGGCAAGCGGCGAAGTCTACCGACTCATCGGGCAGGGCCATTTCGAAAGCCGACGTCTGCAGCAATTGCGCGGGAATCGCGTCGTTCAAACGTTGGGTTTCAGCAACTTCCAGCATGCCGTGGCTACCGTCCCCGGCAATGAGCCGCTTCACCCCGGCACGCGCAAATGCGGGCCAGAATCTGCCAGTGCCACAGGGCAAATCCAGCGCCGTCTCAGGAAAACCGGCGTCGGCAAGACTGCGATACAGCACCTGCTGCTCACGGGCCGTCGTGAGACGGGTCCTCAGGCTCTTCCTGTGATGCTCGGCATATCGCCGGGCGCGCGCACCCTTGTAAGCGTCGGTGTCGCAACGCTTCGTACGATTGATTTTTTCCATTTCTGGCGTCTAACCCCCCATTACCGGCAACATCGCAAGCTATGCACCGCGAAGATATGGAACTGGCCAAGAACATGGGACGAGGTAGAGACTCCGCGTTCCGTCTGTTCTTCGATCGGTATTTTCCCCGGGTCTATCGCTTCTGCCTGCGCCGGTTGGACGAGTTCTCAGCAGAAGAGGTGACGCAAATCGTGCTTATCAATGCCGTGCGCAAAATCGACCACTATCGTGGCGAAGCAAGCCTGTTCACCTGGCTCTGCCAGATAGCTCGCCATGAAATCAGCACACAATACCGCGCGCGCGCTAACCGCAATCGGCTCATGCTGGTCGAAGACAGCGAGGAGGCCCGGGCAGAACTGGAATCTCTAAGCGCCGATCCGGATCTCACGCCAGAAACCATGGTCGACCTTCATCAGGGTCAGGCGGTCGTGCAGATGATACTCGACCACCTGCCGGGCGACTACGGACAGCTCCTCGAATTGAAATACATGCAAGGTTTCAGCGTCTCTGAAATCGCGCAGCAGATGTCCACCACGCCAACCGCCATACAGTCCATGCTGGCACGGGCAAGAGATGCTTTCCGTAAGCAGTATGCGGCAATGTCCGTCGATGTATTCAACCTTGGGAACCAACCGGATCCCGGGAGCACATGATAATGTCCGATTCTCACAAGGCCGTAGAAGATCTACTAAGGGGAATTTCCCCCCGCCCCGAACCGCCGGACGATGTCCGGGCGCGGGTATTCACGGCCGTAGAGCAGGAATGGCAGTCTCGAAAATCGAAGCGTTTCAGACCGCTGCTGGCGGCCGCCGCCAGCGTGGTTCTCGCCGTACTGATCGGCGTTTCGTATCTGAATGTCGACGACTCTTTTGCCGTCGAGCTGGCCGATACCGAGTCGCTGTGGGTTGCCGACCAGCGACACCAGGCTGGTGGTCTGCAGCTTAACCTGGTTCCCGGGACGCCGATGTTGGCCGATGAGGCGAGCCGTCTGGTAACCCAGGGCGGTGCGGATCTTCGCCTGCGGGCGGGCACCGAACTCCAATGGCTTGCCCCCGACGCCATTCGCCTCACCAAAGGTTCCATCTACATTGCTACCGAGGGTAGCAACAGATTTCAGATAAGTACGCCCATGGGCGTGGTAAAAGATATAGGTACGCGTTTCATGGTGACACTGACGGATGGCGAACTGGAGGTCGCCATGCGGGATGGCATCACAGAGATCGCTACGGATCGTGGCACCTACGTTGCAAAAGCAGACATGCTGAGCGGCGACGTCGTCCGGGTTGTGAAAAATCGCATAACGGTCCGTCCCGAACCGACCAGCGATGATCGCTGGCAATGGATACACGAGGTACACCCTGGGTACTCAGAGACCGGGGTGGCTGACCTCCTTAAGGCGATATCTGCAGATCTGGGACTTTCGCTGGCATTTTCCAGTCCGGCGGTAGAGGCATCCGTCATGTCTGCACAACTGAGTGGCGATCTGAGTGGCCTGACCCCGGAGGAAGCCCTGGGGGTGGTGTTAGGAACCTCCAGCCTGAAACGGCTAAAGGACGAACCGCTGCGTCTGCTGATTGGATTTCAATCGGGGGATCATTGAAAGTAGACTGCGTGACTGCTGAATTCACCGCGACTGGTTCTGATGCACCGATGGCCCGGATTCGCACTCACTCTCGTTCTCACCCTGGCAATGGCTCCAGACCTGGTCGCCGCTACAACCCTGCCCGAAACCGCCCGCCAACCAGAGTTGCGCGAAGTACCGTTGACCCAAGCCCTGCACGCACTCCGCAATCAGGGTATGAACCTCATCTTCTCTACAACGCTGGTGAAATCAAGTTATCAGGTCCGCTGGAATCCGGCTTCCCAAGCCTCGGGAGAGACTCGGGCGAGGGCGCTCCTGGCGCCCTTCGGGCTGGGCCTGCAGAAGGTCGGGTCAGACACCTGGTACGTTATCGCCACCACCACTGAAGAACCCGAGCCTGAACTTCCGGCAGCCCCTCTCGACACGGCCGACATTCAGGCCGTTGAACAGGTGCTCGTCACATCCAACCGTTATCGACTGGTGCGCGATCTGCACGATGACACACGGCTCGAGCAGCAGGACCTGAAGACAGTACCCAGCATCGGCAGAGATCTGCTGCGTTCGATCAATCAGCTTACGGGTCAGGCATCATCCGGGTTCAGCGGGCGCAATCACATTCGCGGGGGCAACACGGACGAGGTTATGTATCTCGTAGACGGCGTTCAGATCATCGAGCCCTTCCATATGACTGATTTCTACGCTTTCTTTTCCGCCATCAACCCCGGACTCGTGGATTCCATCGACATCTATACGGCGGGTTTCCCGGTGACCTATGGATCGCGTATCAGCGGCGTGGTCGAC
>JAHEEG010000157.1:5403-8677 GCA_024640825.1 Gammaproteobacteria bacterium | reverse complement strand
GCTGGTGGCCTGTCTCGAAGACATCGAGACTGGCAGGCAGGGCCTGGCCAGAGATGTGCTCATCTTTCAGTCGGGAGAGCGCGAAATTCTGGAAACGGCACGTCTGCTGCGCCAGCAGTTTGGGGACCGTCTGGACATCCTCCCGTTATACGCCAGGCTGTCGCAGAAAGATCAGCAGCGGGTTTTCCGGCCGGGCGGGCGGCGCAGAGCCGTACTGGCCACCAACGTCGCGGAAACCTCCATTACCGTTCCGAATATCGGCTTTGTGATTGACCCAGGCCTGGCGCGTGTCAGTCGCTATTCGTTTCGTTCCAAGCTGCAACGCCTGCCGGTCGAACCCATCTCTCAGGCCAGCGCCAACCAGCGCATGGGGCGATGTGGGCGAATTGCGCCCGGCACCTGCTTTCGACTCTACAGCGAAGAGGACTTTCTTGGCCGACCTGAGTTCACCGATCCCGAGATCAAGCGTACCAATCTCGCCTCGGTAGTGCTGCAGATGCACGCATTTGGTCTCGGAGATATCGCCAGGTTCCCTTTCCTCGATCCGCCGGACCCTCGTGCGGTGCGCGACGCCGAGGGTCTGCTGAATGAGTTGGGCGCGCTGGCGCGAGGTCGGCTCACTCGCGTTGGCCGCAGCATGGCGCGGCTTCCGGTAGACCCGCGGCTGGCGCGCATGCTCATCGCGGCGGATTCGAATCGGTCGCTCAGCGAGGCGCTGATCATCGTCAGCGCGCTGGCGATTCAGGATCCCCGGGAACGGCCCTTGGACAAGCAAGGTTCTGCCGACCGCGCACACCAGACTTTTGCCGACGAACGTTCGGATTACCTCAGCTATGTGAACCTCTGGAAGTGGGCGGAGAAAGTGCGGGAAGGTGCTCCTCGTGCTGCCATGCGGCGGGAGCTGGAAAAGCGCTTTCTTTCCCCGGCGCGTATGCGCGAGTGGCGGGAGCTGCATCGTCAGCTGCTGCTGGCGACAAAGGATCTGGGTATGCGGGTGAACAGTGGGGATGCCGACTATGCAAGTCTGCACCGGGCGCTGCTGACGGGATCTCTCAGTTTTATCGGACAGCACGATGAGAAGGGCAACTATCTCGGCCCGCGAAATCTTCGGTTCCGCATCTTTCCCGGGTCGGCTCTTAGCGATCGTTCGCCACGTTGGCTGATGGCGGGCGAAATCACGGAAACCCGTCGCATATACGCCCGCTGTGTGGCGGCGGTGGAACCCGCCTGGATCGAGGCGGCGGCGTCACACCTGTTGAAGCGTCGTCACAGCGATCCCCATTGGAGCGCCAGGCGCGGTGCCGCGGAAGCTTACGAATCCGTGACGCTCTACGGACTGCGATTGGCGGAGAACCGCCGGATCAGCTACGTGACGATCGACCCGGCACACGCTCGCGATCTCATGATCCGGGATGGTCTGTTGCCCGGCGCCGTACCAAGAGGCCTGCCGTTTCTCGATCACAACCTCCTGCTGGTGAGTCGGCTGCTGGATCGTGAAGCGCGAGGTCGGCGCCGCGATCTGCTGGTTAGCGAAGATATTCAGGCCGCCCTCTACGCTGAACGGGTGCCCGCCGATATCTGTACCTGGACTCAGCTGGAAAAGTGGTGGCGGGGCGCGTCCGAGGCGGATCGTCAGTCCCTGTTCTTCACGGAGCTGGAGTTGACGGCGAAGCCGGAGGTGAGCTTTGGAGAGTCTGATTATCCAGCTCAGCTGAAGCTGCAGGATGCCGCTTACCGCCTGAAGTACCGGTTCGCACCAGGTGAGCCCGATGATGGCGTTTCCATCGAAGTGCCGCTCGGCTTGCTGAGCGCGCTCGTCAGCGAGGCGCTGGAGTGGTCGGTCCCCGGCTTCTTTCCTGCCGTCTGTGAGCAGTGGCTGAAGTCTCTTCCCAAGAGCAAGCGCCGGCACCTGGCCCCGGTGCCGGAGAAGGTGGAAGCGCTCCTTCCACTGCTTACCCGCGAGGGTGGATACCGCCAAGGCAAGCTGGCGGCCGCGCTCGCAAAGGTGCTGGGGGATCTGTACGGGCTTCAGATCGACGCCGCTGACTGGGATCGAGGGCGTATCGACCCTCATTTGTTGATGAACGTCAAGGTTGTCGGGCTGAACGGCGAATTGCTCGATCAAAGTCGCGATCTGGACCTGTTGAAAGCGCGTTACGCAGGCGAGCTCGAAAGCCGGTTTCAGCGAGGGCTTCCGGCAGAACTGGAGCGGTCCGCTCTGACCCGCTTCCCCGATGACGTGCAGCTGCCAGGTTCGACCGTGCTGGAAGACGCCAACGGCCAGGTGGTCGTCTACCCGGCGTTCGTGGATGCTGTCGACCATGTGGATCTGAAGTTGCTGGGTACGCCGGACGACCAGCGCGAGGCGAATCGTCGAGGCTATGCCCGTCTGGCGCTGCTTCATGTCGGCCAGACGGCCCGGCGGATGAAGAAGCGCCTTGATCGGGAGCGTGACCTCGGACTGCACTACGCTTCGCTGGGTCCCGCAGGCGCGCTCTACGATGAAATTCTGCGCAGCGCCGCCTGGTATTGTTTCTTTGAAGATCGACCGCTGCCGGAAGACCACGAAGCCTTTGTCGCGCGCATTGGTCAGGACAAGGATCACCTGCTTCCCGTTTTCGAGGAAGTTCTGGAAATCGTCCGGACTGTTTTCCGGCTGCGCTTCGAGATTGTTCGCTCCCTGGACGAGATGAGTTCCCCGGCCTTTTCTGCTGCGGTAGAGAGTGTCAGGGCGCATCTGCAGCGGTTGGTTCCGGCAGACCTGCTGTCCGGTACGCCACGCGCCTATCTCGGTGAGATTCCCCGCTATCTCGAAGGGGTGCGCTATCGACTGGAGCATCTGCAGGGCAAAGTCCTCAAGGACCAGGAACTGTTGGCGGTGGTCGGGGGCTTCGAGCGGCGGCTAGATCGCCTTCAGCAGACTCCTGCCGGTCAGGACGCGCGGTGGCATCAGTTCAAGTTCGCGTTGGAGGAGCTGCGACTGGGACTCTTCGCCGAGCCTCTGGGAACCCGGGGCAAAGTGTCTCCTAAACGGCTCGACGCAGAGTTGCTTGCGCGGGAGCGCGAGCTTGGGCTGGTGTGAGATGGTTCCGTTGTTTGCATGCGTGCAGGCCGGTATACACGCGCCTTCGGTACGTTTACATTCTGAATGTCGCGAGCCGGGAACGAACCCGCGTAAGCCGTGTCTGAAACGTTGGACGACGCTGCCAGCGCGTTCGGAACTCAAATGAGAACGGGCCTTTGGGCCTGAGAGAGGAAAAAAATAATGTTGGAT
>JAHEEG010000157.1:0-5303 GCA_024640825.1 Gammaproteobacteria bacterium | reverse complement strand
GCGAGCCGGGAACGAACCCGCGTAAGCCGTGTCTGAAACGTTGGACGACGCTGCCAGCGCGTTCGGAACTCAAATGAGAACGGGCCTTTGGGCCTGAGAGAGGAAAAAAATAATGTTGGATAGAAAGTTGGATCGCAAGATGAAGCCCGTCACTGCAATCGTGGGAACGGCCTTTGTCGCGTCCCTGGCAGCTGCCGGTGTCGCAAGCGCAGACGAGAATCCCTTCGGCGCCCAGGAGCTGGACAAAGGCTACGATCTGTTGGCATCGCACCACGGTGAAGGCAAGTGCGGTGAAGGCAAGTGCGGAGAGGATAAAGATTCCGAAGGCAAGTGCGGTGAAGGCAAGTGTGGAGAGGATAAAGATTCCGAAGGCAAGTGCGGTGAAGGCAAGTGCGGAGAGGACAAGGATTCCGAAGGTAAGTGCGGCGAGGGTAAGTGTGGTGGCGCTGCCTGATTCGCTGGTTTGTTGCCAGTACTTAACCTGAAATCATGAACCGGTTTCCGGTACGGGGAGCGGGCCTGGGCCTGCGTCGCGCTCTGCTGCCTGAGCTTGCTGCCATGGAAGACACCGCGATGGACTTTCTGGAAGTGGCCCCGGAGAACTGGATGGGTGTTGGCGGTCGGTTCGGCCGCCAGTTCCGGTCTCTGGCCGAGCGTTTTCCTCTGGTTTGTCACGGTCTTTCTCTGTCCCTGGGCGGGCCGGCCCCACTCGACACCGAGTTTCTCCGAGCGCTGCGCGTCTTTCTGGATACTTTCGAAGTGCGCTGCTATACCGAGCATCTGAGTTACTGTAGTGACGACAAGGGCCATCTTTACGATCTGATGCCGATCCCATTTACCGAAGAAGCTGTCCTTCACGTTGCAAAACGCATCCGCCAGACTCAGGATCTGCTGGATCGCCGTATCGGTATCGAGCATGTTTCGTACTATGCGGCGCCGGGTCAGAAGCTCTCGGAAGTCGAGTTCATCAACGGCGTCCTGCGCGAAGCGGATTGTGACCTTCTGCTTGACGTCAACAACATCTACGTCAACAGCATCAATTTCGGCTACGACCCTTACCAGTTTCTTGCCGGTATCGACGGCGACAGAACCCTATACGTCCACGTAGCCGGGCACTACGTGGAAGCCCCGGATCTGCGTGTGGATACTCACGGCGCCAACGTCATTGATCCGGTGTGGGATCTCCTCGCAGCCGCCTACGAACGCTGGGGGCCCATGCCGACGCTGCTAGAAAGGGACTTCAATTTCCCCCCCATGTCTGAATTGCGGCTCGAGATTGAACGCATTCGCAGCATGCAGACCCAGGCCAGCTTTCGTGTCGCCGCGGGGTAGCAACCTGCCCGCGTTCATGGCGCGCCAGCTGGAGTTTGCCGCGTACATACGCAATCCAAAAGTTCATCCTGCGCCGGCCGATATTGAACCGCGACGCATGCAGATTTATCTGGATCTCTTCTACAACAACATCGAGTCGTTTCTCTCAAGTGGATTCCCGGTGGCCAGGAAAGTGCTTGACGATGGACAATGGCACGCACTGGTCCGACAATTTGTGCATCGTCACCCCAGCGAATCGCCCTATTTTCTGGAGATTTCCCAGGAGTTCCTGACTTTTCTGCACGACGCGCCACCGGATGATCTGCCCCCGTTCTTCCTTGAGCTTTGCCACTACGAGTGGGTGGAACTGGCGCTGTCTGTGTCCGAGGAAGAACTCCCGCAGGAAGGTGTCGACAGGGAAGGGGATATCCTCAACAGTCCCGTGGTTGTCTCGCCGCTGATATGGAAGCTCTCCTATCGATTTCCGGTGCATAAGATCGGCCCGGATTTTCTCCCCGAGGAGCCGGGGCCAGATCTGACACACCTGGTGGTGAATCGCCGGCGTGACGATTCTGTGGGGTTCCTGGAGGCTAACGCGTTGACGCTGCGGCTTCTGCAGCTACTCGAAACATCCGAATCTGGGGTGCTGGCGCTTGCCGCGCTCGCCAGAGAGCTGCCCCAGCTGGACGAGAAAATTGTTTACGAGAAAGGGGTTGAAACGCTGGCTCGGTTGCGGAAAGCTGAAATTATTCTGGGTGCCAGGACGGTACCCGAGCCTTAGGCGGTGGGCAGCAACGGGGGATCAATGCCGATGACGATTCGGACCAAGCCGCAAGCAACTGTCGGTCTGGATTTTCTCAGTTGCCCGCGTAAGCGGATCATGCTGGCCCTGATTTTGGTTATGGCTGCGGGGTTTTCCCTGAGGGCCCTGGCAGATGACGATCCGTGGGAAGGCGCGAACCGGAAAGTATACGGGTTCAATGACACGCTGGATCGCTGGTTGCTCAAACCGGTTGCCAAAGGCTATGACTGGCTGTTCCCCAAGCCCATCAAGCGTGGCATCCGCAACGTGTTCACCAACATCGGCACACCCATAGTGGCTGTCAATCAGCTGTTGCAGGGCAAGCCGGGTCTGGCGGTCAGTGATACCACCCGGTTCGTGCTCAACTCTACCCTGGGTCTGGCCGGGATCTTCGATGTAGCGACGCCCAATGGCTTACCTGCACACGACGAGGATTTCGGGCAGACGTTTGTCCGGTGGGGCGTGCCCGATGGTCGTTTCCTGATGCTGCCCCTGGCAGGTCCCTCGACGCCGACCGCTGCGTTGGGTTCCGTGTTGGACGGCCTGACCAATCCGATTCGCCTGATCTCCCCCAAGAGAGACCGCTATATCATTCGGGGTATAAAGTTCATCGATCTAAGGGCAAATCTGCTCTCAACAGAGTCACTGATCACCGGCGACCCCTACATTTTCATTCGCGACGCATATCTGCAGCGCCGCGAATTTCTGATAAACGATGGCGTGGTGGAATACGACCCTTTCCTGGACGAATACGACGAAGATTTCGAGTGATGAATTTCTTGTCAAGCCCAGGTGATAGGAGTAGGGTGCGCAACCCATCCATGCTGGCATTTGTATAGCCCTGTATGCGCCTGGTCGTCGCGGACCCTGAAGAAGAGGCCTCTCGGTCGCTTGTGGATCAGCTTGAAGAGATCGGCTACCCGGCGGTGTCGGTCCGAGACTACGCCGCAGTACTCAGTCAGTGCGAGCAGGCACCTCCTGAGCTCGTTATTTGCGCCGGAGTAGACTGGGCCAGCAAGCTTGTCGCCGAACAGCCGAGAATTCCGGTGGTAGTTACTTCTGAAGAAATTCTGGATCGTGACCTTCTGCTGCGGGCGCTGCGTTCTGGCATCACGGATGCCTGGCAACTGCCCATGACGGCGGAAGATCTTCGGCAGCGGTTGGTTGAAACGACGTCGCGCATCGCCGTAGTCGCTTCGGATGCGCAGAGAAAGCTGAGCCAGTTCATGGCGGATCTCGAGCGCGATCAACGCGCGGGGCGTTATATCCAAATGGGGATGCTGCCCCCTAACCCGATGTCAATCGACCAGTATCGATTCCAGCATCGCATTCTGCCTTCGCTGATTCTCAGTGGGGATTTTGTCGACTACTTTCGCATTACCGATCGTCACTTTGCCTTTTACGTGGCGGATGTTTCGGGGCACGGCGCCTCTTCCGCGTTTGTGACGGTGTTGCTGAAGAACTTCTCGCGTCGCCTAAGGCGGGAGTATCGGCCGGCCATGCTTCGGGAACCTGGCAATATTCTTCAGTGGATCAATCGCGAACTCCTCGAACAAAATATAGACAAACATGTTGCTATAATGTTCGGCGTCGGCGATCTGGAAGAGGACCGCATTGCGTTGGTCAATGGTGGTCACTACCCACCAGCAATTCGGGTGAGCGGCGAGTCTGTGAGCTTCGTGGAACAGAAAGGCAAGCCGGTGGGTCTTTTCGATGAGGTGGATTATGTTTCCCAGTCGGTTTCCATGGCGCCGGGGGATCGGTTGGTGATGTTTTCCGACGGTGTATTGGATGCGATGGGCGACAGCCGTCTGCCGGAGAAGGAGTCTCGGCTGCTCAGGGCTGCGGCTGCGAGCCGAGATATTAACGAAGTCTGGAAACTGCTCGACGTGGACGTAGACGGGATGAGCAAACCTGATGATATGACGTGCCTTGTGGTACGGCGGGAGAGGTAGCGTGCGAGGTCGAATTCTGGTGGGTGATCACGACGGCGTATACGTCCTGCTGTTCGAAGGAGACGTGCGGCTGACCCTCTGCACCGCCGTTGACAGTTTTCTCGACCGCATGTTCAAAGATGAGATCTTCAAATCCGTTGTGGTCGATCTGAGCCACACTGAAAGCATCGACAGTACCTCTCTGGGGCTGCTCGCCAAGCTGTCAATTCAAGCCGACAGGCGCTTTGGATACCGTCCGATACTGGTTTCCACCCAGGCGGACATCACGAGAATCCTCTGCAGCATGGGCCTCGACGACGTTTTCAATATGGTAGAAGTGCCGCTGGAGCACCGTGAGCAGCTCGGGGAGCTGCCGCCTGCTGCTGCGTCGCAGGAAGAGGTCAGGCAGCGAGTGCTGGAATCGCATAGGATTCTCATGGACCTGAACGAGTCCAATCGTGAGTCGTTTGAGGATCTGGTCTCGACCCTTGAAGCGGATGCTCCTGCCGTCAATTTTCAACGCCACGCTTCGCTCTGAGCTTGGCCGCGATGAAGCGGTCATGGCTGACGTAAAGCAGCTCCGCAATTCTCCTTATGATGTGCTCTTCGTAACGGTTCAGCTCATCGTCTGACAGTGCCAGCTGCCACAGCGCTACGATCAGGTTGAATTTCCGGGGTTCGTCCCAGGCACCGTTGATGGTTCGGGTGTAGCTGTGCACTCCGACGCTTTCTTCGTGGTGCTGCTTTGACTCAGTCACGATGCTGGATACGTCGTCCGCGCTGAGATGGAACTGCCTGCATAGCTGGTTGCGGATCAGGTCGAGTTCTTCGTCGGTGATATCGTGATCTGCCCAGGCCACCTCCAGGAGCAGGGCAGCCGCCGCAAGCACAACCAGACGTTCCTGATTCGGGGCATCATCCGGATCTTTGACAAGGCGCAGCAGCTTCTCCAGCATCTTTCAGGGGCCTCTGTCGAGCTCAGGCAGCCTGCGGACGCAAGGCGCTCATTGCTTCGTTCACCAGGTTCAGATCGTTGGCTCGCAAGCGAGTGGCGTCGCTGAGCAGCTGTCGATAGCGACGTGCCCCCGGTAGTCCAGCAAACAGTCCCAGAATGTGCCGGGTCATGTCGTTGAGGCGGGTTCCGGCAGCCAGCTCTCGAGTCATATAGCGCTGGTAGCCGGCCATGAGAGCCCAGGATGCAGGCGCTTCGTTACCGTAAATGCCAGCGTGAACGATCGCCAGGCCGCAGGGGTCAT
>JAHEEG010000156.1 GCA_024640825.1 Gammaproteobacteria bacterium | reverse complement strand
GGGTTATCCCAGAAGTCGATTGGCGCAGGGTTTGCCGGATTCGCGTCCAGGGTGCCGTAGCTGTCCCCACCGGCGGGCGAATTGTTCTTGATCCAGCCCTCATCCATGTCGGACGTCTGAACCGCCAGTCGCAATCCCAGCATTTCGTTGACGGGAATCGAGATCATACCTTCCAGGGTAAGATCGTCCGTCTCGAACTCGTTGTTCACCCGCACGCTGGCTTCGAACTCGTCGCCCGGGTTGTTGGTTTGTATGGAAACAACACCGGCGGTGGCGTTCTTGCCGAAGTAGAGGGCCTGAGGGCCTTTGAGAATCGATACCTGACTGGTGTCGTACAGCCCCTCGTTGATAGTCCGACCCTGGGGGTAGTAGACCCCGTCGATGATGAGGGCCACCGACTGCTCTATGCCGATGCTCGTGGACGGTGAAAAGATGCCACGGATGGAAATCGAGGTGCCGCTGCCACTGGTGGCCCGACCGATCGTGAGCTGAGGCGTCAGTGCCTCGAGATCCATCAGGCTTTCGATGGCGTACTGGTTCATCCGCTCTTCCGAGACGGCCGTGATCGCCACCGGAATGTCGCGTATCGACTCCTCGGTGGCGCGAGCCGTAACGATGATCTCTTCAATTTCTGCAGCCGATAACCAAGGGCTCGAACACATCAGACCGGTGGTGGTCAGCACAGTCAGTAAAAGTCGAATCGGGCGCGACAGGCGCACCACAAGAATAGAATCAGCCATCATCCGCTCTCCCCAAAGCCAGATTGAATCAGCATTCCCTACTTGCAAGTGACGCGGTACCGCAACTCTTCTCGCGCACGTGCCCTCGAAAGAATATGCCCTGCTCGCATGTGCGTAAAGCGCTATCTCAGCCGATAGATACGCTTAACGTTACCACCCAGCACCTTCTCCCGTGATCCAGCAGGAAGCTGTTTCGCGTAGCAGGTCAGATCATCGACCCAGGTATGCGGATGGTCCGGATGCGGGTAATCGCTCGCCCACATGAAGCACTGATCCCCCACGTGACCGACGATGTGCGGTGCCGCGGTTTCGTCCGGATCGCCGGAAATGAAACACTGACGCCGGAACAGCTCCGTGGCGCTGGGCCGATCGAGATTCATCGACGCGCTGAACGCGTCCAGCCGATCCAGCAGCGCGCCGATCCAGCCGGATCCCGCTTCCAGAACGCCGAGACGCAGATCGGGAAAGCGCTCCAGCGTACCCAGTGAGAAGAAAGAGATCAGCGCCTGCTGCACAATGGCGCGCAGCCAGATCGCCTCGCCCCACGCCCGCCCCTCTCGCGGCCAGTCGAAGATTCCTTCGGCGGCGCCGTGTGGGGTGAACGTCGGGTGGATCGCCAGCGGCACGTCCAGCTCGCAGCACTTGGCAAACAGGGGATCATGCACCGGGCTGCCATGGATAATGCGATGGTGGTTGAAGGGATTCACCCAGGCGCCTTTGCAGCCATCCTTCACCGCCCGTTCCAGTTCCCGCACAGAGCCCTCGACATCCAGCAGCGTGAGCTGGGCGATAGGTACCAGCCTGCCGCCGCTGTCCCGGCAGAAATCGGCGATCCAGCGGTTGTAGGCGCGACAATAGGCCAGGCTCAACTCCGGATCTCTGAGCTCTGCTTCCCAGAGCAGACCGATCGTCGGGTAAAGCAGGCAGTAATCCAGATTTTCCCGTGCCATGAGGTCGAGCCTTTCTGCCGGATCACTGGAACCGAAAGGCATGTTGTCGACATAACGGCGGTCCGGGCGCGGCCGCAGGTCATCATTACCCATGGCGCCGAGCAGACCCAGCGAGCCCTTGCGGGATCTTGTTGAAGGTTGCTGGTCGATCTCCAGATACTCGAAACCATCGCCATCCGTCTGAATGCGCAGCGCCCTCGGCCGGTATTTTTCCTCGAGGTAGTTTTCCCAGAGATCCGGCGGTTCCAGTATGTGGCCGTCCGCGTCCACGGTGCCTTCAAACGGAAATCGCTTTATCTCGTACGCCATGTTCCCCTCCCCGCTTCTTCCGAACTTACCACAGCGATTTCACTTTTAAAACATGTTATAAGTAAGTCAAGCTAACCCAGGGGAAGATACGGCATGGAAGAGATTGCAAAGGGCCTGGCGTTTCCAGAAGGTCCCATAGCGATGGACGACGGAAGCATCGTGCTGGTGGAGATCGCCCGGGGTACGCTGAGCCGGGTGACACCGAAAGGGACCATCGAGGTGATTGCCGAGCTGGGCGGTGGACCAAACGGTGCGGCTGTTGGTCCGGATGGCGCCGTCTACGTCTGCAACAACGGCGGGTTCACCTGGCGCAACACGAACGGTCAGCTCGTGCCGACCGGCACCCCTGAAGACTACTCCGGCGGCCGCATCGAGCGGGTGGACCTGAAGACCGGCAAGGTGGACGTCCTTTACCGCGAATGCGACGGGCTCCCGCTGAATGGCCCCAACGACATCGTGTTCGATGCGAGCGGCGGCATGTGGTTTACCGATCTCGGGAAGTCTTACGACACCTACAAGGATCATGGTGCCATCTGCTACGCGAAGCCCGACGGCTCTTTCATCTCGCGGCAGCTGACCCATCGGGAAACCCCGAACGGTATCGGGCTGTCCCCCGATGAGAAAACGCTGTACTTTGCGGAAACCATCACCGGCCGGGTTTGGGCCTGCAGCATCGAGAACCCGGGAAATCTCGCGCAGACCGCCGAAGCCGTGCAGCTGCTGGTGGGCCTGCCAGGCTATCAGCTGCTGGACTCGCTGGCAGTGGACTCCGCCGGTTACGTGTGTGTCGCCACGCTGCTCAATGGTGGGATCACCAGCATCTCCCCAGACGGCAGATCGGTGAGCCATCTCCCCACCGACGACCTTTTCACCACCAACATCTGCTTTGGTGGCGAACAGCTCGATACCGCCTATATCACGCTGTCGAGCTCCGGACGCCTGGTGGCGATGCCCTGGTCTCGCCCCGGGCTGGCGCTGAACTTCCTGAACCGGTAGACGCGCCCCGGCTGCCGCACAATATGTTGCTGCACGAGATACTGTCGTTCAATCGTCGGCGCCACGGGCATTCGCGGGCGCTGATCGCCGACGACGGACGCACAATGAGCTTCGCCGCGCTGCATGATCGAAGCATGCAGCTGGCCCAGGCGTTGAGCCGAAGCGGTAAGCCCCGCAGTCACATCGCGATCCTTGCGGACAATCAGCCGGAATATGTCGAGGCCTATTATGGCGTAGCCGCCGCTCACCAACGGCTGGTCTTTCTCAACTACCGGCTGGCAGCGCCGGAGCTGACGCGGATCATCAACGATGCCCGGCCTACCACGTTGATCTACGCACCGCAGTTCTCTGACACCGTAGCCACCATCGGTCCTGACCTGGCGACGCTCGAACGCACGCTGTGTCTCGGCGAGGAGTATGAGGCGTTTATCGCAGACCAGCCGACGTCAGCACCTTTTGCCCGCATCGACGATTCCGAAGTGGCCTGGATAATCTACACCTCAGGCACGACCGGCATGCCCAAGGGTGCCATGCTCAGCCACCGCAATCTTTTCGCATCCATGTACAACGCCCAGGTAAGCCTGCCGGGAGAGCCTCCGACCCAGCCATGCTTTCTGTTCCCGTTTCCGCTGTGCCACATTGCCGGGTATGCCCTGCTCGGCCAGCATCTCGCCGGCAATCCGGTGGCGCTGATGGCCGCCTACTCGCCTGAACGCTGGATGCAGATGGTGGACGGTCTCAGGATCACCGGCACAGCCCTCGCCCCGACCATGATCAACATGCTGGTGAATCATCCGGACATTGATCGTTACGATCTCGGTTCTCTTACGTCGCTCGGCTACGGCGCCTCGTCCATCCCCGCCGACGTGCTACGCAGAGCCATGGCCCGTTTCGGGCCCATCTTCACCCAGGGCTTCGGGATGACCGAACTGTCGGGCAACGTCATCTTCATGTCCAAAGCCGACCACGTCAGGGCCGATCGCGAGGCACCCGATCTGCTGAAGGCCGCGGGCAGAGTGGGTGCCCTTGCGGAGGTGGTTATCGTCGACGATCAGGGTCGGGAATGTCCCATCGGCAAGCCCGGGGAGATCCTCGTTCGCGGCGATCAGGTACTTTCCGGCTACTGGAATCGCCCCGATGCCAATGCCGAGGCGTTCCGCGACGGCTGGTTCCGCACCGGAGATATGGCCCGCATGGACGAAGCGGGATTCGTCTACATCGTCGACCGCAAGAGGGACATGATCGTCAGCGGGGCGGAGAACGTCTATCCGCGGGAGGTAGAGGAAGTGCTCTACGGGCACAGCGACGTGGCCGAGGCGGCCGTTTTCGGCGTGCCCGACGAGCACTGGGGAGAGCGTGTTACCGCCGCCGTGGTTCTCAAGGCCGGTGCCCAGGCGGACGAAGCGGAGCTGGACGCGCTGTGCCGCGACCAACTGGCCGGCTACAAACGGCCGCGGCGCTGGTTCTTCGTTGACACCATTCCCAAGAATGTTTCCGGGAAGGTGCTTAAGCGAACGCTGAGAGAACAGTACGCGACGGATTGACCGATTCCGGCGCTGCGCAAATAGAAAGTCGGTTGCAGAGATAGTCGAGCAACAATGCCCACAAGAGAGGAAGCCAAGCACGGACGCCGCAAGCGCATCCTGCGTGCGGCCCGCGATCTGGTTCGAGAGACCGGAAAAACCGGGTTCTCGATGCGCGCCTTGGCTGAGAGGGCCGATGTCAGCCTGGTGACGCCGTACAACCTGCTCGGCTCCAAACAGGCCATCATGTATGCGCTGCTCGACGAAGACATCCAGGAGTATGCCAAACGTCTGGCGCGCAGCAGGAAAGACCCACTGGACCTGTTCTTCGAAGCCGTCACCCTGGGCAGGCGGTTCTTCGCAAAGGAACCGGAGTACTACCGCGCCGTATTGTTTGCCGTCTACAACGACGGCGGCCGCGAATACCGGTCCATGTTCCAGGGCCCAAGGCGCGCTCTATGGCGCTCTCTGGTGGAAGGCGCGGCGGGCGAGGGTTACCTGTCGACCGAGGTTGACGCGGACGCCTTCGCCAGGAACCTGGCTTTGATCTATTTCGCCGCCATTCTCGAGTGGGTGTCCGGTGAGATCACCCTGGAGGAGATGGACATACGCGCCCAGTACGGCTTCGCGCTGACGCTGCTGGCCGTTGTAACCTCCGACTACCGGGAGCGCCTGCATACTCACGCACTGAAGATGCAGCGAAAGCTGAGGAAGTTTTCAAATCGAGCGTCAGTCAGCGGCTGAACCCGGTTCGCCCCGCAATCCGATCGCGGTGCTGCAGTTCGGAGCGGCGTGGCTCATTGCGGTGATTCGCCATACACCAGGCCGAATCCCTCGGACTTGTAAGCCAGCAGCGTCAACAGCGTCTCCGAGGCATAACGACGAACACCGGGATCCAGAGACAGGAACCAGTTTTCCTGAGTCCGATAGACGGTCGTGGTGTAGAACGGAAAAACGCCTGCTCGCCTAGCGTCCGCGGAAGTGTTAGCGCCTGAGCGATGCCAGATCCGGCTCTCGAAGGCCAGCACGCTGCCCGCCGGTGCCTCTACCGCTATCATGGGCACGTTTGCATCCGCTTCCGTGGGGCTGCGCTGCCAATGGTGGCTGCCCACCACCACCTCTGTGGCACCATTCTCCCGGGTAAAATCATCCAGGCACCAGGCCACGTTGATACCCTGAGGCCGCTCGGGCCAGGGCTCGGGCACGAAAATCTGGTCCGCATGCAGCACGCCTCGGGTCGCGCCAGGATCGGTAATGTTTCCCGAAATGTTGCTGAGCAGGGCCGGCCATCCCAGGGTCTCCCGCACCAGACGCATCGCCAGAGGGTGTTCCGCCAGATCGGCAAACACCGGGTCGCGATTGAGCAGATTCCAAACCCGCTGATTGTGATCGTTGCGGTCCAGGGCGAAGCCCTTAACCTCCCGGGAGCGCTTCCGGTCGTCGGCCGCCGCCCGATATACGGCTTCCCGAGCCCGGCCCAGCGTCGCTGCATCAAGCGCATCGGAGATCAGACACAGACCGAATTCGTTCAGATCCGCCAGCGCCTGCTCAACATCCAGGGTGGGTTCCGGCAGAACCTGTGGCATAGACAATTCTCCGGAGGGCAATTCTCCAGAGAAGGCCGAAGGATCTTTGGTCATCACGAGTTAGCAGCCCCATATCGTTCCTTGAGCTCGCGCTTCAGAATCTTGCCGCTGGCCGTTCGCGGCAGCGGCTCATCCGTGAAGAACACCTGGGTAGGCACGTTGAAGCGTGCAAGCCGGTCGGCCACGCAAGCCTGAACTTCCGCTTCGCTCAGCACCGCGCCGGGCGCTGTCTCCACGACCGCGGCAACTTCCTCGCCAAGAACACGATGGGGCAGGCCGATGAGCGCCACGTCCACGATCTGCGGATGCTCGTGCAGCACGCCTTCCACTTCAGCGCAGTAGACGTTCTCGCCGCCCCGGATGATGACGTCCTTCTTGCGGTCGACGACGTAATAGAAACCTTCATCGTCCACAAAGCCCAGATCGCCGGTTCGGAACCAGCCTTCGGAAAAGGCCGCATCAGTTTCCTCAGGCCTGTTCCAGTAACCGGCAAAGATGTTGGGACCACGAACCCACAGCTCTCCGATGCTTGTTACCTCGCAGTCCCGGCCCTGCTCATTCACGACGCGCACATCGACGGTGACAACCGGTCGCCCCACGCTCTGCGGGCGCGTGAGATAGTCACCACCACTGTTGACGATGATGGCAGAGGTTGTCTCAGTCGCGCCGTAGCCGTTTCCCGGCGCCACCCGCGACCGGAATTGAGACCCTATCTGGTTGATGAGATCCGCGGGCACCGGAGCGCCCCCGGACGCGATCCCGACCACGGAGGACAGGGCCGCGTCGGTAGCGGCGGGATGTTCAAGCATCTGCCGGACCAGCGTCGGCACTGCACTCCAGGACATGACCTGCTCGCGCTGAATCAGCGCCAGCGCCTCCTCTACGTCCCATCGATACATGAGCACCAGCTTACCGCCACTGGCCAGCGAGATGTACAGACCGCTCAATCCGCCAATGTGAAACAGAGGGAAAGTCTGGAGCGCGCTGGGAACCGGCGGCGCGACCCCGGTGCCGTCCGACAGCTGGGCCCGCGCGACAGCGGCAGCCAGCAGTGTGTTCTGGAGGTTCGTAGTGTGGTTGCGATGGGTGTGCAGAGCACCCTTGGGAAAACCGGTGGTACCAGAGGTGTACATGATGGTGGCGGTATCCAGGGGATCTACGGTCGCGGCAGGAAGATCCTGGACTTCCGAGTGCGCCGCCAGCGCGTCCTCCCAGTGGGTGACATCATAGACCCGCTCATGGTCCCGAACGACCAAGACCTGCAGCGCCCGCGGCTGATCGAGCGCCCGCGGCTGATCGAGCGCCCGCGGCTGATCGAGCGCCCGCGGCTGATCGAGCGCCCGCGGCTCACTCGAGACCGGCAGCTGGTTGAGCACCGGCAGCAGGCGACCGTAGCGTTCATCATCCAGCACCGCGAGGCTGCAGCCGGAATCCGAGATGCCGTAAACCAGCTCGTCTCCCGTCCACCAGGCGTTCAGCGTCACGGCAACCGCGCCGATCGCCTGACAGGCGAAAAACGCAATGGACCATTCAGGATAGTTACGCATGCAGATCCCAACCCGGTCGCCATGACCCACGCCCTGCGAGACAAGCCAGGCAGCCAACTGGGCAACCAAGCGGTAATGGGCCTGGTAAGTGAGCCGTTCGTCCTCGTATATGAGGAACTCCCGATCGCCTAGGTCGCGGCTGGAAACCAGCAGGTCGCGGAGTGTCTTTGGCCCCGTGGCGTAGACACGCAACGACCCATAGCCGTCAGGGGAATCAGCGGTCAATTCAAACGCGCCGCCCTGACTGGTCAGCTGTGTCAGCGCCTGCTCTCTGGTAAGCATGTCCAGGTTCCCCTCGGTCGCGCGGGTCGAAACCCTTAGCAAGCCGGCAGCCCCGCTCCGGTACTTCCCCGCAGTTATCGAATCTTTCGAAATGGGCCTGCAAGAGCCTAAGTCAAAATATAATGTGTTTCAATTTAATTGGCCCTATGCTAGGTTTTCAAAGGCCCGAGCGCGTGAGCCAACAGGATCGCCACGGGGCTAACCTCGGGCTGGCCAACAGCCGCGCTGCCGGTGAGGGAGAGATGCAAAAAGTTAATTCTAGCCATGAGCATTCCCGGGAAACTTCTTCCCACGATTCCAAGCTGGTTGAGCGGTATCGTCTGGACGGCGTCGTTTACCTGCCCGGCGCGCTGTCTGCGGCGACCCTGTCTCTGGCGCAGGAGGCCTACGAGTGGAGCCTGAGTCATCCAGGACCGGGCGCCGCGGAACTGCCTTCGAAAGGCAGCGGCACCTTCTATCAGGACCTGGCCAATCCGGCGGCACTCGCCCACTACCGGACGCTGCTTGCAGAACCGGAGTTCAGTGACATCGTTGCACGGCTCTGGGGTAAGGACCGGGTCTGGTTCATGTACGAGCAGGTTTTCACGAAGTCGGGCGGCACTACCCGACGCACCCCCTGGCACCAGGATTCATCCTATCTACCGATTCGCGGGAACGATCTGGCGGTTGTGTGGATTCCCTTAGATCCGGTGGACGCGGAACATGCCCTGGAATTCGTCGCAGGCTCTCATCGCGGCCCGCTGTTCGAC
>JAHEEG010000155.1:4607-8803 GCA_024640825.1 Gammaproteobacteria bacterium | reverse complement strand
CACGTCTTCAAGGTAAACCATGTTTATTTCCTGGAAGCCCTCCTGAGGCTGGTCCAGGGTGATGATCGGGTTCACCGAAACGCCCGGGCTTTTCATGTCGATCAGCAGAAAGCTGATGCCCAGCTGTCGCTTTTCCTCCTGACTGGTACGCACCAGGCAGAACATCATGTCCGCGTGCTGGGCCAGGGTTGTCCAGGTTTTCACGCCGTTCACCAGATAGTGGTCGCCCTTGTCTTCGGCCCTGGTCTTGAGCGAAGCAAGATCGGAACCGGCACCGGGCTCGGAATAGCCCTGGCACCACCAGACGTTGGAAGCCAGAATGTCCGGCAGGTACTTATCCTTCTGCGCCTGGGTCCCGAATTTCATGATGACGGGCGCCACCATGGTGACGCCAAACGGCACGACGCCGGGGGCGCCTACCCGGGCACGCTCGAGATCGAAGATGTAGTTCTGGGTCGGACTGAAACCAGCGCCGCCGTAAGCCTTCGGCCAGTTGGTCGCCGCCCAGCCCTTCGCCGCCAGCTTCTTCTGCCAGCTGACCAGGTCGTCTTTGCTCAGCTTGCCCAGGGCGCTGCGTCGCTGCCGTTCGCGCAGCTCTTCGGGCCAGGCGGTTTCCAGCCATTCACGCGCTTCATGCTGAAAATTCCTGTCTTCCTCGGTGAACGTCAAATGCACGGTCCGCTACCTCTGAACTGCTACTGATCAGGGCCGGATTCTAGCACTACCGGACACGGATGCATTTCCTCAAACCCTGAGGCAGACTGACTTTTCGATAGGGGAGGCTTCATGCAGACCGCTGCGGCTCAGGGGCAGTTCACACCGTTTTACCGCGGGTACGCGCTGACGCTGCTCGTCGTGGTCTACGTGTTCAACTTCATCGACCGCTCGATCCTGGGCATCCTGGTGCAACCCATCAAAGAAGATCTGGGCGTCTCGGACACCATGATGGGGTTTCTCGGCGGCATCGCGTTCGCCACCTTCTACACAGTGCTAGGCATCCCGATCGCCCGCCTCGCTGACAAAGGTTCCCGGGTAAACGTCATAGCTGTGTCACTCACCCTGTGGAGCGGCGCGACCGCCCTTTGCGGCATGGCCCTGAACTTCTGGCACCTGCTGGCTGCCCGCATCGGCGTTGCCGTCGGCGAAGCCGGCGGCAGCCCGCCCTCACATTCCATCATTTCCGATATGTTCCCACCGGAGCGGCGCGCAACTGCCCTCGCCATCTACGCGCTGGGGATCCCGATCGGCACCCAGCTGGGCAATCTCGGTGGGGGATGGACCAACGAGGCTTTCGACTGGAGAACGGCCTTCATCGTCGTCGGACTGCCGGGCGTGCTTCTGGCCCTCGTCGTGCGGCTGACGCTTCGGGAACCGGCGAGGGGCGCGGCCGAGGGTATCCTCCCGGGCGGGGATGCGCCGCCTCCCATTCTGGAGGTATTCCGCTATCTGTGGGCGCGCAGGAGCTTTCGCTATATGTCACTGGGCGCTGCGCTGCACGCCTTTGTGGGTTATGGCGTGGGATACTGGATACCAGCCATGTTCAATCGCAGTCACGGCCTGGGCACCGGCGAAATGGGCACAGCGCTGTTCTGGCTGGGTTTTGCTTCCATCGCCGGCACCCTGCTCGGGGGCTATATCGGGGACAAGCTGGGGGCGAAGGACCCCCGCTGGTATGTCTGGCTGCCGGGCCTGGCCACCCTGGTCTCAATTCCATTCAGTGCGTTTGGCTATCTGTACGGCGAGCCCTATGTGGCGCTGTGGGTAATGAGCGTCCACTACTTCCTGAGCGCCTACTACCTGGGCCCGACGTTTTCCATGACCCAGGGCATGGTGGGGCTGCGAATGCGCGCACTTGCCGCCAGTATTTCGCTGTTCATTCTCAATATCATCGGCCTGGGGCTTGGGCCCCAGTTCACGGGCATTCTTTCTGACCTGCTGCGTGCCTTCACGGATCTGGGCGCGGATTCCCTCCGCTGGGCGCTGGTATTCAGCCTCGTGTTCAACCTGCTTTCTACCGGTCTGTATCTGACGGCCGGGCGAACCCTGAAACAAGACCTCGCTGCTGGCAGGGCCATGGACGCCTCTGTCTGAAGCAGGACGATCGCGAGCAGAGTGCGCCTTGACCTGGTGCAGATACTGAAGCTTGCGGGGGGTGCCCTTGCGGGAAACCTTGCCACACGACGTAGAGCAGCACCAGTTAAAGCAGATCAAAAATCGAGGATCCCGCCGTAGGGAATCGCCAGCTCCAATCGTGCGTCATGCGACCAAATGATCTGCAAGGCGTAGAGCCAGCGCTGCTATGGTAAGCGTCGGCTGCCTCGCGCCACTTGTCGGGAAAACGCTGCTTCCTACGCAGTACAGATTAGAAGTCCCGTGAACCCTGCAATTCGCATCCACCACGCCCTCAGTGGGGGTTTCGCTCATCCGGCATGTGCCCATATGATGCGCACCAGGACCGAGCCACTGTTCAATCGCCGTTTCTTTGACACCTCTAACGTGCAGCAGTTCTTCAACGATTTCCAGCGCCCGCTCGTGGGTGGCGATATCAACGTCGCTCAGTGCAAATCGGATCTTGGGAATCGGATCGCCGAACATATCGAGTTTATCTTCGTCTAGCGAGACACGACTGTCCTTGTTGGGCTGATGCTCTGTTTCCGCCCCAACGCTCAGCCAAGTGCCGAATCGTTCGCAGTCGTGATCGGCGAGCGGGGCACCCCAGACACCTTCATCAAACTTGTCGATGAGTGGATCATGCTTATTGGTGCCGAACTCGATTTTGATTGCACCTCGATGATCGCGTTCTTTGTCGTCATAAAAGTGATTGCTTTCCAGCGTGCTGAAGCCGATCCGTCCAGGAAAAAGCTGCTGATCCTGATAACCACCAACGCCCAAATACCAATGCTCCATCAGGTTCCGGCCCAAGTGATCCGATTCCGGGGCCAATCCCGAGAGCAGTAAGAGTCTGGCCGATTCGACTGCATGGCATGCAATAACGATCTGTTTGGCCTGAATCTCGTACTCTGACTGATCCAGCTTGGTGACGTGGACTTTGGTTACGGTGCCAGCTCGATTGACTTCAACTCGACGCGCAACGGATTCGGTCAAAACCTCACAATGCCCGGTTAGCTCAGCCATATTGATGTGATGATCCGCGCTATAGCGCGCCCCGCTTGGACAGACTCGACAATAACTGTAGGCAATGCAGGGCGAGCGGCCGTCGAAGGCCTGTGAGTTACGCGCCTCGCTGGTTTGGGAATACGAGATGCCCATCTTATCCAGCACTGGCAGCCACAATCGGTCGGCGTGACCCATAGGGAAGGAAGGCATTGGAAGCGCCCTGCTCCGAGGAGGATCAACCGGATTCTGCAACCCGGAGACGCCTATCCTCCATTCGGCTTTGCAGTAGTACGGCTCAATCTCCTCATATGAAACCGGCCAATCAACGCCCATACCGTATCTATTGAACGCTTGAAAATCCGACTCCCGTAATCGTTGTGCCAACCCGCCCCAGTGCAGTGATGAACCGCCGATACCCTTGACCCTCGCCTGATTGAGATCGTATGAGTATCCTAGGTCGTCTTTTGATTCATCCGTAAACGCATCTCTGTGCTCAATCATCCAGGGCCAGATGGGTTCCCCTAAGACCTGGTGCCGCTGTAGTTGCGTGAACCTGTCTGCCAGTTTGAACCTCGATCCAGCGTCAACGACGACCACGTTTACCCCCCGCTCCGCCAGATCGTACGCCAGCATTCCCCCGGCCATCCCCCCCCCAAGAATGGCGACATCGAATTTGTCATTTTTGCTCAGCACGTTCGAATCGAACCCGGACGGGTGTATTCCGTAACGTCTCCCGGGACTCCAGGCCAACTGGCGTAACCTCGTCTACGCCACGGCACACCCGATGTACGATAAAGTCTAAAAAGTCTCGGAACCGTTCTTCGAATCGCAAGACGGCGGAGACTTTCATCAGTCGACACTAAAGCAAAGGCTTTTGATATCCGGGAGTCCATCGGGCGCTCCATCAGTACGTCCACCGCCTCGAGTTTCGCCTCACGAGTGGCGCTATTGAATCCGGTGCTGTTGCGATCTTCACACAAACGATTCAGGTAGCCGTGCAACCAGGTAAGCAACGGCCGCCAAGCGGCATTTCCGGTTACGAGCATCTGAAGCCGGCCCCTTATCTCGAATGTGTCTAC
>JAHEEG010000155.1:839-4580 GCA_024640825.1 Gammaproteobacteria bacterium | reverse complement strand
GAACTCGTGACCCGCAATGATGGACATAAACTGGACGGCACCGTCCAGAATCTCTTCGTCGAACGCTGAGTCATCAGCATACGCATCAGGCATCCGTGGATATGCCCGCTCCCGATACGCTCGTTGAGCAATCGGTCGTACTTGAGAAACGCCGATGATGCCCGCGGCACCGACCCCGGCAAAAATCACTGTCCGCCTAGAAATTTTCATTGTCAGCTCCAAAACCCGGGCGCGGATTTCGATTCAATAAGTCACAAACGACAATTGCCATCCGAATACCGTCTGAAAGCTCGCTGTGATAATAACATCCAGCAGGATTTGAGGCACAAAATGAGAGGATCACGAGCGCGGAATGAAAGACCTCGCGATCGGCAAAGTCTTCGTCCGCCCTTTTGCGATCACTCGGTTCTGCCGCAGATCGACAGATCCTGGTCGAAGCAGAATTCGCGTTTGTCCACGTCGCCGGTAACCCGATACTCACCCTCGGCGTCCTGCGCGAGCACCAGGATCGTGTCTGTATATCGACCAGCACCGGTATGGTTGCGGACCAGGGCGAGAGCAACGGTATCACTAATGGTCTGATGTGCGAGGAAGGCTCTATTCTCGCCAGCTCTGTTCGAGGAAGCGTCTAGGTAGGTCTTGATGACGCCGCTGATATCCGGCCCGGGAACGCCGGGCTCGGCACTCCAGAGCGGAACCGTGTGCAGCCCGAACATCACCCAGGCACAGCTCTTGAGAAAGACTTTGTATTGTTTCATGGGACAATGATCACAGCGTAGTTGCTTTGGGCACCAGTGATTTCGGCGTTGGCGCCACCCAGCACTACCGTGCCGGTGACGCTGTTCTTGCGGTAAAGACGGAGATCGGAGGAACCGCTCACCGTAATGACCTCGTTGGTTTTAACAAAATCCGTCTGAAGCCATGCTGGTTCGCTCCCGGCGCTATCGTCGTAACCTATGAACAGCGTGACCGGCGTCGCTCCAATGTAGAAGCTTAGATAGTCACTGTTGCTGCGATTGCGATCTCCGTTCGCCGAAACAATCCAACGTCCTCCGCTCAACGAAGGAGGGACATTCACCAGCAGAGCCTGACTATCAATATAGAGTCCGTCCCCGGACTCGAGCAGGTT
Organism: Gammaproteobacteria bacterium; assembly: GCA_024640825.1. Classification (GTDB taxonomy): domain Bacteria; phylum Pseudomonadota; class Gammaproteobacteria; order Pseudomonadales; family Azotimanducaceae; genus UBA7803. The sequence continues at coordinate 3,451 of JAHEEG010000155.1, read as the reverse complement.
CTGCTTGTATCGCAACGGTGTTTGAGGAAAATCGCCCGCAGTCAGTCTTACCTTTATGTTGCTCGCAAAAACTGGCAGGTCTGTCAAACCAGTGAGCGAATTCCGCCAGAGATGGGCCAAAAGCATGTGGCCCAGCGCATTGGGATGAATCGTATCGGCGAAGAGATAAACTCGATTCTCTTGGTAAAGAAAGAAGTCGTAGAGATCAGGTCCGGGTTGGTGTCCTGACAGCTGCCCATTCTGAATGATGCCGTTGTATGCCTTTACCAAGGTATTTATTTGGGCATTCTCGGGATCGGCGAATAAGCCAGCGCCGTCACCAAACACCGGCGGGACGGTAGCTACCCAGGGAGTTTTCTCCGCGGCGTTGATCGCATTGACAATTGTTTGCAGTTCCTGTCGATAGCTCGCGCTACCGGTACCCGCCAAAGCGTCATTGGTACCAATGAGCACAAGAACCTCTTCCGCGGCTGCGTGTTGCTCGAGAACCCCGCCGATGCGTGATCTCATTCCCGCGACGCGATCGCCGGGCACCCCAGCATTAAATACTATGTGCGGTACTGAGGGATCATTTTCATTCACTAGGTCAATAAGGTTCGACTGGTAGCCCCAACGCGCGATTCGCCACCCGCCCAATGACAAGTTGTCCGTCTGGTATAGATCAGTCGACCCGTTGGTAATGCTATCGCCAGCAGTTGCGATGTTCCTCCCTCCAGCGCCAACGGCGTCACGCTCATCGGAATCGACGGATATCCCGGAGTCCTTGAGATCAACCGACAGGGCATACACGCCAGGCTGAAATGCGATGCATGTCGCACTGTAATATCCAGGTTCGGTTTGAACTGCCGGGCTGCATGGACTTCCGTTCAAGTCGAAGTCGACGCCCGCGTCTCGTGGTTCGTTGAAGACAGTCGCCGCAACTGACATCTCCAGGCCAGCCTCAACGGAATAGCCTGGACGGCCGCTGATCGCAATGCTGGGACTACGTGTCGGCGTTGTGATCATCACGTTGTCGAAGGCGCACGCTCTTCGGGCATATAGCGCGATACCGCCTGAATCCAGCTCTGCCATGTGGCCTGAGAAGAACTTTTGTCCGTCAAGGTCTATCTGAAAAATGGCTCCAATGGTTTCGATGGAAATGCTGGTGGTAGTCCCGGTTGGCACTCCGCGTCCATTCATAGCAAGCGTTTCCCAGGCGCCATTGGCTTTCGCTTGAAGAAGCGCAAAACCATCCCGAAAACTAAAGGATAGTCGGAGATAGTTCTCTGAATTCCGATATCGCCACATCAGGCCGCACTCTTCCCCAATCTCGGAAAGCAGACGGATATCGGCGGAGAAGCGATAGTCCTGTAGACCGGTTGTTTTTTCTAGGAAAGCAAATGAACCGTTGTGATAGATGCCGTCGAGCCCGCCGGTAATGGGAGTGCTGCCCAGTGTGGCTGTCTGCTGCATTTCTCCATCGACTACAGTCCACTGCGACGCAATACTCGTTTCGTCTGTAATCGACCAGCCTGAGATATCGCCGTCGCTGAAGTTCTCACCAATTGGCAGTTGCGGCAGATCGCCTTTAAGGCTCTCGGACGGCCCTGATCCTGTCGGGGTAAACGTTGCATCGGTGCTGAGCACCAGTTTGTCGAAGACAAAACCATCCTCGCGCATCCATACGTTGATGGTATTGAGTCCGAGGGACGTCACGTTGATTGTTGCCACCACACCATCCATGGTCTGCCCAGACCAGCCGGGAGATGGGCTGAATTTCGTTATCCGGTCTGCCGATGCAACCGCCGAATTGTTCAGACCCACGTGCACCGAATCGTCAAAGCCCGATGCACCGATGCCACGGATCCACACGAAGTGAATACCCGTTTTGGCGAAATTCACCTCGAAGTCGAGACGGGGCGACGAAGTTACATAACCCGAATTGACGTTGGTCCCGTTGTTGGGTGTCGCCGCCATCGCCGAACCGGACACGCCGTTGGGGAAAACTTCTACCCAGCTGTGACCGCCCGCCGCCTGGTTGACATCGAAACGCTCAGCTTCGATCGAAACCACATTTCCCGGCCCGCTACCTTGCTGGTAAGGACCAGAACCACCGGATGATGGCGTTACGACAAAATCCGCACTCGCCTCTTGGCTGCTCGCGTATCCGTCAAGGACTCCAATCGCTCTGACAGTCGCACTGCTTGTCAGCGTGAATGCCCCTGAATACGGGATCGAAGACGTTGTTGGCGGAGAGCCATCCAGTGTGTAGTAAATGCTTGCAGCTGCGGGCTCCGTCGAGATCGCCACACCCACGGACTCAACGTACGAGCCGCCATTCGGCGTGAAAACCGGGGTCCCTACTGTCAGCCCGCGGGGGCTCTCGGACGGCCCTGATCCTGTCGGGGTAAACGTTGCATCGGTGCTGAGCACCAGTTTGTCGAAGACAAAACCATCCTCGCGCATCCATACGTTGATGGTATTGAGTCCGAGAGACGTCACGTTGATTGTCGCCACCACACCATCCATGGTCTGCCCAGACCAGCCGGGAGATGGGCTGAATTTCGTTATCCGGTCTGCCGATGCAACCGCCGAATTGTTCAGACCCACGTGCACCGAATCGTCAAAGCCCG
>JAHEEG010000155.1:0-739 GCA_024640825.1 Gammaproteobacteria bacterium | reverse complement strand
CCGAACCGGACACGCCGTTGGGGAAAACTTCTACCCAGCTGTGACCGCCCGCCGCCTGGTTGACATCGAAACGCTCAGCTTCGATCGAAACCACATTTCCCGGCCCGCTACCTTGCTGGTAGGGTTCAGCCGCGTTTGCACTTAGCGCGGCCGTTACCAGTAGTAGGAAGGATGTAATCGCATGGATTCGGAGACTCATAGCAAAGTACCAGTGCTCATGCCGCCTGGAAGGAAAACGGAATCCCGTTTCTTTGCTGAAGCAATTACGACCCCGCTGGGTTGCCGGCAAAATTACATTCCCGTTCAAATTGCCGATCCGCACTTATAGGCAAGAAAAGCACTTAATTTTCAGATATTTTGGCAAGTAATAGGACATTCCATCCGCCATCCTACATCCTGCCAAGCCATCAGTTGCGCTTATCTTGTAACAAGATAACCGGTCGGCAATTAGGTCCGTACTTTTCGGATGGACCGTCAAGTTCCTAATCGCTTCTGAAGGCTAGAAAGGATTCCCAAATCGCGCAATCCGGCGCGTGGGCAACAGCGGCGCTAACTATCGAACGCTGAAGGATGACCTCGTTGCAAGCAGAAGAGCCATGGACGCCTCTGTCTGAAGCGGGAGGTCGCGCGAAGAGTGGGCCTTGGCCTAGTGCAGATGCTGAAGCTTGCGCGGGGTGTCCTTGCGGGAAAACCGGAATCCGATCCACCTGGCATGTCGGCTGGCAAAGGGAATCTGCCT
>JAHEEG010000154.1 GCA_024640825.1 Gammaproteobacteria bacterium | reverse complement strand
TGGAATATGGACGACGTCGCCGGCCGCGACGTTCCTTGGCGCGTCGTCACCGACCTCAACCTGCCCGTGCCCCTGGAGAATTACGTAGCGTTCCTTGGTTTCCTGAAGCCGGTGCCAGCGGGTAAACGTGCCTGCGGGCACCCGGGCCCGGGCGATGGACAAATCTGGTTCAGCTGGGTCGTTCAACAGCTCCAGAATGAAGCAGCCTTCCTCGAAGAAATACTCTGCCGTATCGTCAGCGTGATCATATCGTGGACGGTCCTGCAGCCAGGCGGCGCGGTGCAGTTCGCAGACCCCGACGCGTCGACTGCAGCTGGGGTCCACGGTCGACAGCCACAGGCGCATTCCCAGTTTTTCCATAATTCGTCTCGAGGCCAGGTTCCCGGACTGATAGATGGAAAGTAGCCGAGGCAGCGCCAGAGTTTCGAAAGCAAACGAAAGGACGCGCGCCGCGGCTTCGCTGGCCAGACCGCTGCCCCAGAAACTTTTCGGCAGGCGCCAGCCGATTTCCACCGCCGGCATCACCTCTGGAAGAAAAGTCGGCACGGACAGCCCGCAGAATCCGCAGAACTGTCCCCCCTTGCGCGTTTCCAGAGCGAAGAGCCCGAAACCCTGGTCGCGCCAGGCGTCTTCCATGCGGGTGATGGCGGTCTCGGCTTCGGCGCGACTTCGTGTTTGCCCGTCCGCTATCCACTGCATCACGTCGGAATCTGCACACATGTCCGCAAACGGTGCTGCATCGGTCGACTGCCATTCGCGCAGAATCAGACGTTCGCTTTCGAGACGTGGGACCGGCATGCCTGATTCCTCGTTCCCTGCCGGGCCTGTGAAACTACGCGAACGTGAAAACACCCTGATCGATCACGGTGTCCCCGTTCTGGTTAGCAGTTCTGAACAGGGCCGTTTTGCCATCCACCCACATGGAGATGGTCAGGCTGTCACCGGGAATCACCGGTTTCGAGAACCGGCTGTTCATGCTCTTGAACCGCGCGGGATCGCTGCCGCACAGCGTGTGCAGCAGTGCACGCCCGGTGAAACCCCAGGTACACAGCCCGTGCAGTATGGGCTTCTCGAAACCTCCCATAGCCGCGAAGGAGGGGTCGGAGTGCAGGGGGTTGCGGTCACCCGAAAGACGATAGGTAAGCGCCTGGTCTTCACGGGTCTCATAGGTAACCTTGTGGTCCGGCCCCCGATTCGGAAACTCGATTTTCTCCGACGGTCCGCGGTCGCCGCCCCACCCGCCTTCGCCGCGACAGAACAGCAGCGTGCGCGTTTTCAACAGTGGTTTGCCAGTGGCCAGATTGGTGGAGGTGGATTCGAACTCCAGAACGGCGGCCGAGCCCTTGTCCCAGATTGCCGTGCACTCACCGATACTTTCGATCTCCCCCTGCGCGGGAATCTCGTCGTACAGCTCAATGCCCTGCTCGCCGTGCACCATCAGCGTGGGATTGAAAGAGCCGATCTTGTCCATGGGGATACCGCCACCGCCAATGATCACGGCGAAGGTAGGCAGCACTCTCTGGGGTGTGTCTTTGGTATTCTCGGTCGTGAACGGCAGTTCGCTGGTGCCGGCGCCCACGCCTACGGCATAGAGCAAAGCATCCTTGGAGGTCCAGCTGCGTTTCGTTGGCTTGCCCTTGGCACCTACGGCATCCGGATTGATTGGCATGTTTCTTCCCCTCTTCGAAATTTCGTGACAAAGCGTCCAGGTTACAAAGCATCTATGTAATAAAGGGTCTAGAAGCTAGACGACTATGGTTAGTTACCTTAACGGGGGAGTAGGCCGTTGGAAAGGCGAGGGGATACTGTCCGGCTGCTGCCTCGACTTATTGTGCAATGCGGGTTGCACCGATGATGCTCTTAAGATAATTAGTGCAGCTCAAATTTGTCTGGAAGCTGCTAATCTGAAGGATTATGCGTTCCCGTTGAACGCAGGGATGCAACATCTGTCAGAAACAACGAAAATGCGGGCCATGAAGAACCATCGAAAGTTTGAAGTTGCTGGATTGCTGTTTGCGCTGCTGGGGTTCGTCTGCTTGTCGAATCCGGCCGTGGGGGCGGCCTATTCACTTCCCGCCGAAGGCGACCAGGTAGTGGGAGCTGTCACCACCATTCGGCTTACCTACGAAGATACGCTTGCAGGCGTGGCGCAGCAGTACGCGCTGGGCTACCAGGAGTTGCTCGACGCGAATCCCGGCATTGATCCCTGGCTGCCGGGTGAAGGGACGCTTGTTCGCCTGCCGACAGAGTATGTGCTGCCGTCAGCGCCTCGAGAAGGGCTGGTGATCAACGTTGCCGAGTACCGTCTCTACTATTACCCGCCCAACCTGAACATGGTTGTTACCTACCCGGTGGGGCTGGGTCGATTGGAGTTTCCGACCCCGCTGGTTACCACCAAAATTACCGGCAAGCTGGAAAACCCCAGCTGGACCCCGACAGCAGCGGCGCGCCGAGAGCACGCCGAAATGGGTGACGAGCTGCCCCACGTCGTTCCGCCAGGCCCGGACAACCCGCTTGGCAAGCTGGCGATGCAGCTTGCATTGCCGGGGTACTTCATTCATGGCACGAACAAGCCGTTCGGTGTGGGGCAGATGGTCAGCCACGGCTGCATCCGACTCTACGATCCGCACATCGAATCACTCGTCGAGCTGGTGCCGCGGGGTACGCCGGTATATATCGTCAACGAACCTTTCAAAGTTGGCTGGCGAGGCGAAGAGTTATACGCGGAAGTTCACGAAGATTTGTACACCAAAGCCGACCCCGATCAGTTGGTGCGTATGATTGCTGACGCAACGAAAAACCGCGCCGCAGTGATCGACTGGGCGCGGTTGAATCGGCTGACTCAGACCCCAACGGGCATACCCGTCAGAATCTGAGAAAGTCTCTACTACTTACGTGAGCAGCAGGTTTCGGCGATGCGCTCGGCGCGCTGATTGGCGCTGTTTGCAGCATCCATTGCGCGCTGGGCAGCAGACTGAGCAGCAGCAGCGTCCTGGCTGGCTTTGTTGGCCGCCGCAGACGCAGCGTTTGCTGCCGTAGAAGCGGAATCCGCTTCACTCTCCATAGCGCTCACACGAGCTTCAAGGCTGTTCAGGTCTGAATTGCTGGCGCAGCCGGCGAAAGCAAAGGTAGCAAGAAATATAAGGATCGTTTTTTTCACAGTAGAACTCACTTGGCAGTTTCCAGGTGCGCGAAAGATACCACAAGCAGCGTGATTTGCACGCGTTGCTTAAGCTAATTCCTAACATTCCTCATCACGCCGGGGCGTCTACTCGGCAATTTTAATTTCAAGGTGTGGCCAGGCGGACGGGAATGCGCTGTGAACCGAACTGTCCCGGCGCGCCTCCAAATCGTCCGGGTATCGGCGTGTCGCAATTACGGCAGCGAGCGTCAGAGCTCAAGGACCACTTGCCCAGACGATACCAATCGCGTTCGATGAGCAACTCGCCGCAGTGGTGGCACCATGTGCTGCCCCCTTTCGCGTCGTGGACGTTTCCTGTGTAGGCATAACGAATCCCGTTTTCAGCGGCAATACGCCGAACTCTGGAGAGAGTTTCGGCCGGGGTGACTTCGATATCGCGCATTTTCCAGTCGGGATGAAAGGCAGTGAAGTGCATTGGCACGTCCGGCCCGAGATGTTCGGCCACCCACGCAGTCATGGCGTGCAGTTCCTGGTCGCTGTCATTTTCACCGGGTATCAAAAGTGTTGTCAGTTCCAGCCAGGCATCGGTCTCGTGGCGAATGAACGCCAGGGTGTCCAGCACCGGCTGCAGGTGGCCGCCACAGATCTTGTGATAAAAACGTTCGGAGAATGCCTTGAGGTCGACGTTGGCGGCATCCATGGCCTGGAAAAATTCGGCACGGGGTTCTGGATCCACATAGCCCGCGGTGACTGCAACTGCTTTTACGTCTGCTGCTCGGCAGGCTGCGGCAACGTCGACCGCGTACTCCAGAAAGATCACGGGATCGTTGTAGGTGAATGCCACGCTCTGACAGGCGAGTTCTGCGGCGGCTTCTGCCAGACGCTCGGGCGAAGCTGCGTCAGCCAGAGTGTCCATTTCCCGGGATTTGCTCATGTCCCAGTTCTGGCAGAACTTGCAGGACAGGTTGCAACCGGCCGTGCCGAAAGACAGCACGCTGCTTCCCGGGTAGAAATGATTCAGCGGTTTCTTCTCGATAGGGTCGACGCAGAAGCCCGATGACCGTCCGTAGCTGACCAGCCGTACTTCATCTTCGAGGCGCTGGCGCACGTAGCAAAGTCCGCGTTGCCCCTCACGAAGCCGGCAATGGCGTGGACACAAGTCGCACTGCACGCGCCCATCGTCCAGCGCGTGCCAGTAGCGTGTTGAGACCACTGTTTTATCCATGGTTGTTATATGGAGATTGATCCCCATATAACAAGTCGATGAGGACATTAACTTTTCAACGAGCGCAGGAACGATGACGACCGCCATACGCAGGCCTGCAGTCGCGGGGCTATTCTATCCTGAGGACTCCGAAGCCCTTGCTGTCGAAGTAAAGCGTCTGCTTGACGGTGTCCAGCCGGCTGCCAGCTCAGGGTCCTCAACGCGCCGACCCAGGGCGTTGATCGTCCCCCATGCGGGTTACCGCTATTCGGGTCCGGTCGCTGCCAGTGCCTACGCGTGCTTGCGGCCGTTTGCCGGTGAAATTTCCCGGGTCGTGCTGCTGGGTCCTGCGCATCGGGTATATCTGCAGGGGATGGCCGTGCCATCGGATGCCGCGTTCAGCACGCCGCTCGGAGAGGTACCTGTAGATTCAGCTCTGGTCGAGCAGGTCGCCCGGCTGCCAGGGGTCGGTGTGCTCGATGAACCCCATGCACGGGAGCACAGTCTGGAGGTGCAACTGCCCTTTCTGCAGATCGTCCTGGGTGAGTTCACTCTTGTTCCCATTGTAGTCGGAGACTGTTCTGGCGAGCAGGTGGCCCGGGTGCTCGAAGAGCTTTGGAATGCCCCGGAAACCCTTTTCGTCATCAGTTCGGATCTGTCCCATTACCTGTCATTTAAAGCGGCGCGCGCGGTGGATGCAGAGACTTCGAGGGCTATCCTTGCCTGCCGAGGTGATATCACACCAGATGAGGCCTGCGGGGCGTACGCCGTGAATGGCCTGCTGCTGTTTGCGAACGCGCATCATCTGCGATGTTCTCAGCTCGATGTCCGGAATTCTGGAGATATTGCCGGCGATCGGTCCCAGGTCGTCGGTTATGGTGCGTATGCGTTCAGCTGAGTACAACGTAGAGCATCGTCGGGAGATGCTGGGTATCGCCCGCAGCGCGATTGGTCACGGGCTTGAGCACCACCGCCCCCCGCAGCTGCAGCTGCACATCCTGTCCCCGCAGCTGCAACGGGTGCGCGCGACATTTGTGACCCTGACCCGAGATGGCAGCCTCAGGGGATGCGTTGGTTCTCTGGAGCCGCAGCGTCCGCTCGCAGAGGATCTGGCTCGCAATGCCTTCGACACGGCGTTCTCGGACCCGCGCTTTCTGCCGGTGACGCCGGCCGAGCTGACAGCGCTGAACATTGAAATTTCCGTACTCTCGCCGCTGTGTGTTCTTACCGTCGAGAGCGAGGCTCAACTACTCGAGTTCATACGGCCTTTCGAGGATGGGCTGGTGCTGGACGATGGGCAGCGTCGGGCGACATTTCTACCCAAGGTCTGGGACAGCCTGCAGGAGCCGGCGGCCTTCGTCGCTGAGTTGAAGCGCAAGGCGGGTATGCCCTGTGACTACTGGCCGGATTCTCTGCGCGTCCTGCGCTATCACACAGAAACGTTCTGCGAGCGTGAAGTTTTTGCGTCGTGATATAGAATCGCGCGTTCACCCATTTCCTCATTGGAGCAGGGAGACTGATTCATGACAGAGATTCACGGCTTTGCCGACGAAAAGTTTGCGCCCGTAAAAGAGGCTTTTGCGGCCAACTTTGAGAACCGCGATGAGATCGGCGCTTCCGTGGCGGTTTCCGTTGAGGGCGAGATGGTGCTGGACCTCTGGGGCGGCTACCGCGATGGCGATCGAACAGAATTCTGGGAAGAAGACACCATCGTCAATGTCTACTCGACCACCAAGACCATGGCGGCTCTGTGCGCGCTTCTGCTCGCCGATCGCGGCGAGTTAGATCTGCACGCGCCGGTGGCTAAGTACTGGCCGGAGTTTGCGCAAAACGGCAAGGACAAGGTGCAGGTCTGTCACTTTCTCAGCCATTCGGCAGGACTGGCGGGCCTGGACGAGCCCATAACGGGCGACGACATCTATGATTGGCACCGGGTTGTGGATGCCCTGGCACGGCAAACGCCCTGGTGGGAGCCGGGTTCCGCCAGTGGCTATCACGCCATGACCCAGGGCCATCTCATCGGCGAGGTTGTACGCCGTGTGACGGGCAAGACGCTGGGCACTTATTTTCGTGAGGAGATTGCCGAGCCGCTGCAGGCTGACTTCCATATCGGTACCGCCCCGGAGGATTTCCATCGCATCGGCGAGCTGGTTTCCGACGGCGCGACGCTTTCCGGACAGGTAGGCCAAGGGGACAGCATTGCTGCCCGGACGTTCAGAAGCTTCATGCCGGGTCCTGAGGGCTCCGGCAGCGCCGCTTGGCGGACGGCGGAGATTCCTGCGGCCAACGGTCACGGCAATGCCCGATCCGTGGTTCGGGTGCAGAGCGTAATCGCGAATCTGGGCAGCGCCTTCGGTGTGAATCTGATGACTGAGGCCGGCTGTCGCAGGGTGTTCGAAGAACAGACCAACGGCCGCGATCTGGTCCTGGGACTGCCGCTCCGGTTTGGCATGGGCTACGGGCTCAACAGCGAGCTGGTACCCCTTGGGCCGAATCCCAACATGGCGTTCTGGGCGGGATGGGGCGGATCCCTCGTAGTGGTGGATCAGGACGCCCGGATGTGTATCTCTTACGTGATGAACCGTATGGCTACCACGCTGGTGGGCGACCTGCGGGGGTTCAGCCTGCTGCGAGCCGCCTATCAGTCGCTGGCTTCCTGAGGCGGCCCTTCATTGACTCCATAGTCGACCCTGGCCGTCGCTTGTCCGGTCGCGCCGCCTGCCAGGTCGGCCAGCGTTTGATTTCCGCCTAAAACTCTAGGATCGCGCGACCCTGGATCTGGCCTTTTTCCAGAGCTGCCGTGGCTTCGTTGATCTGCTCGATAGTGAAACGTTGAGTCACCAGCGCGTTCAGCTTGAGGTCACCGTTTTCTTCCCATTCCAGGAACCGGGGAAAGTCCCTGTCGGGTGCGCAGGAGCCCCCAATACTGCCGATAAAGTGTTTCTCGTTCAGCAGCACGTCCATGGCGTCCAACTCGACGCTGGTGCCGGGCACGCCAACCAGCACGCCCGTACCGCCGTCCTTGGCGCCGAATTGGCCGCTGCGACAGGCGGGTATGATCTGCTCCATGGTGGTTTTGATGCCGATACAGTCGAAGGCAAAGTCGACGCCGGAAACCGGCATGCCGAATATAGTGAACTGCCCCTCTCTCGCGGTCAGCGCGTGGATCGCTTCAATGGGATTCTGCTGGCTGGCGTTTATGCCATGGGTAGCGCCGAACTGTTTCGCGAACTCGAGCTTGGCGTCGTCGAGATCTACGGCAATGATGGGATCAGCGCCAGCCATTTTAGCCCCTACCACCGCGGACAGCCCCACGCCGCCCACGCCGAACACGGCTACGCTCTGGCCGGGCTGTACGTTGGCGGTATTGATGACCGCTCCGGCGCCGGTCATCACGGCGCAGCCGATGATGGATGTGACATCCCTGGAAATGCCTGGGTCTACCTTCACCACGTACTGCTCGTCCGCCAGAGTGTGATCGGCCCAGGTGAAGACGTTCTCTGATTCCGCGGTGCCGTCACTAACCGGTAGGGTGGCGCGCACGGGCAGGGCTTTTGCAGCCGCAGCGTTGCGCGGAACCCAGGTGACCAGAACGATGTCTCCCTCGCGGACATGCGTCACCTCGCTGCCCGTCTTCAGTACTGCCCCGGTTGCCTCGTGCCCAAGGATGACAGGCGATTCTCGAGGACGGTGCATCTGGTGCAGCTGTGAATGGCAGATGCCGGAGGCGAATTCTTTCACCACCACCTGCGTAGGGCCCGGGTCGGGCAGTTCTATCTCTTCGATGCGAAGCACGGCGCTGGACTGTGGCAGCACAACGACGCGGGCCTGAGTTCCCATGATCGATCTCCCCTTTTTCATCCATCCCGCCACTGAGTTTGCCTCCAACAACCTTGGGAAGCAACGTGATGGCGATAAGCTAGAATTGAGAATATGAGTGAGCGTTACAGGCTGATTTTCCGTGGCGAGCTGCTGGAAGGGCAGCATTCCGCGGTCGTAAAGAGAAAGCTGGGTAAAGCCCTGAACCTTGATGGGGACCGCCTGGAAGTGCTGTTTTCTGGTAGATCCGTTACCCTGAAAAAGGACGCGGACACTGCCACAGCGGCCAAATTTCAGGGGCTCTTCAAAAGAGCCGGCGCGCGATTACGGATACTCGCCGTCAGCGAGAATTCGCAGTCGGACGACGGATCCGGCCGCGCGGCCCCGTCTCCAGGTGGGCCTTCAGCCACAAACGGGGCGATGGCGGTGAGCGGAGCGCCGTCTGTAAACGTTAATGGGGTTCCGGAACTGTTACCGGCCGGCAGTGACGTGCTGCGCAGCGACGAAAGGCCGGCGGTTACTGCTGTGGAAATCGATACCAGCCATCTCAAAGTTCAGGGTGCCGTGTTCACTGCGGCGGAAGAGTCGACCCCGGAGGCTGGGCTGGATGTTTCCCATCTTTCCGTAGCCGAAGTGGGTGTGGATCTC
>JAHEEG010000153.1 GCA_024640825.1 Gammaproteobacteria bacterium | reverse complement strand
TCTTCCGGAGACTCGTCTCCGTGGAACTGCAGCAGATCCAGCTCAACCTCATCCAGTACCCTGGCAACTTCGTCTCGAGGCGCATCAACGAAAAGACCTACACGCAGAACCTTGCCACGAACCCCACTTGAAATGAGAGCCGCATCTCGCGTGGAGACTCGGCGCGGACTGTTCGGCACAAAGTTCAGGCCCAAGGCATCCGCGCCAGCGTCTATCGCTGCAACGGCATCCTGTTGCCGGGTGATACCACAGATTTTGATCTTGGTGGTCACGTTAATGAGAGCGCCTACAGCTCGCTGCGCGTGCAGATGTCAGCCCCTTTCGGGAGGCGCGTAGTCTAACGGAGTCAGCCGAACCGGTCCAAGCCTCCCAGCGCTCTGAGCAGGGCGGGAGGCTGAGCGGCGGGAAACTCATGGCCGGGGTAGTGAACGGATACCAGATACAACCCCGCGGCCGGCGCGGTGCGACCCGCAAGACCCCGATCCTCCTCTTCAAGCAGGTCTCCCACCCAATCTGGCGGGCGCACCCCTTCCCCCACCTGCCGGAGCACGCCGGCAATGTTGCGCACCATATGCAGCAGAAATGCGTTCGCCGTGATATCGAGAATTACCAGATCGCTGGCTCTGTGAACCCCGATGCTGTGCACACGGCGATGGGCTGACCGGGACTGACAACCCGCAGCCCGAAAGGAAGAGAAGTTATGCTCCCCCAGAAGAATTTGCGCACCCCGATGCATGGCATCGTCGTCGAGCTTTCGAACTCTAACAGCGCGGCCAGAAAGCAGTGGGGACGGCGTTTCCGCTTCGTAATACAAGTACTGATAACGCCGTGAAACCGCCGAGTAGCGGGCGTGAAAGCCCTCTTCTACTTCCTTTGCCCAGCAGACTTTCACCGCATCAGGCGTCAGCGCGTTAACACCGCGCTGCCAGGCTGAGAGGGGACGTGAAACCGGGCTGGAAAAAGAGACAACCTGGCCGGTGGCATGCACGCCGGCATCTGTGCGGCCGGCCGCAGCAATTCGGATAGGCGCAGCGGCGATCCGCGTCAGCGCTGCTTCAAGCGCCTGCTGCACCGAAGGTGCGTTACGCTGAATCTGGAACCCGTTGAAAGCCTGGCCATCGTATTCGACCCCCAGCGCGATTTTCACGAGCCCGGCAAGCTGTCAGAGGTCGTCCAGCATCGCCTGAGCCTGCTGTTGCTGCTCGGAAGTTCCTTCCTCGAGCACCTCGTTGAGGATGTCCCTAGCGCCATCTTCGTCGCCCATGTCTATATAGGCTCTCGCCAGATCCAACTTGGTGGTAGCCACGTCTGCTTCGTCACCAAAATCGAACTCGTCTTCCTCAGCCTCGTTCTCTGCGCTCAGGTCCAGGTCCAACTCTACGTCATCCAGATTGGCAACCTCGGCATCCAGACCGGGCCCCAGATCCTCGTCGCCAGGCGTCGCTTCCAATTCATCGTCAACGCCGTTGGCTGCTTCGTCCTCGAGCTTGAAATCGATTCCGAGATCGCCGCCCAACTCCTCGCCCGCCCCCGCCGTCGCCTCTTCGGCTGAGCTCTCCGAATCCGTCTCCAGCGATTTTTCATCCAGCTCCAACTCAAAATCCACCGACTCGTCGAGCTTGGTGCTCTCAGGCGCTGCCGATTCTGCCGTCAAATCGTTCAATCCTTCGAACACGTCGCTATCATTTTCGGTATCAAGCGCTTCCAGTTCGGCTGTCGCGGATTCAGCCGTGGTGACGTCCAGAGTATCGTCCTCCGCCACATCTTCCAGAAGGTCTTCAACGTCTGCAGCTAACCCTTCGGCCACATCATCTTCGGACTCGACTTGAAAATCGGCTTGGGCCCCCTGTTGATCAACGTCACCGAACTGCGCAGCGAGTTCTCGGGCAGACAGCAGCGCTTCTTCATCGTCACACCGATCCACAAGCTCGGCCATGTGCTCATCGAATCCGCTGCGATCGCGGGTTTCTGCATAAAGCTCAAGCAGCTTGAAACGCGCATCGTTACGACCCGGATCTTCAGCAAGCACGCCAAGAAGGAGCGAGATAGCCTGCGGATAACGTCCGTAGGCTATGTAAATGTCCGCCTCGCCAATGACGTCGCCGGCCTCAGAGCCCTGAACCTCCGCCTCTGAATCCCCATCGGCAACCACAGCCTGAGTTTCGTCGTCCACCTCAAGCTCTTGTTCCAGAGCCGCCTCCGCATGCGCCTCCGGGGACGCCTCGGTAAAGGCTGAAATCGAGTCCGTTTCGGCCTCGTCAGGGTAAAATTCCTCTTCCGCAGCCCGCCTGCGTCGGGCCGCGATCAAGCCGTATGCCAAAAGCAAAATCAGAGCGCCCGCACCACCGCCGATAATGTAAGGCGATTGCCACCATGGCTGTGCGGATTTCTGCGCCGCGCTCTGGTTTTGACTCTGGGTCCCATCTTGGGCTTGCTGCTGTCTCAGCAGTTCCTCTCGGATGCGTTCCATTTCGGCCTGCATCTCGGCGATCTGCTGATCTTTGACGTCGAGTTGTCGTTCCTTGACCGCGAGTTGATTGGCCGCGAGTTCCTTTTCGCGGTCGAGTTGGTAGGTCAGTTCGTCTACCTCTCGAGTCAGCCGATCCTGCTCTTCCAGAACGCTCGTCAACTGCTCATCGTCGGGCAAGGCCGACGCAATTCCCGATACCGAGTCGCCCTGACCTGCGACGATCCGCAATTCGCCTTCCGATATGTCTGAAGGTGCATCTTCGCGCCCCGCATCGGCTGTTGCGTCGACCTGACCCCGAAGAGGGGCGTCCGCGACCCCAGCAGCCTGCGAAGGAGAGGTCGCAGGCGCGCTGGTTTCCGAAACGCTCTCGCCGCGGCTGATGGCCCTCCAGTCCTGGTTCTGCTGCGCCACCATCGAGTTGGCATCGCCGCCGTCGATGGCCAGGGCTTCCCGTTCCGACGGCAAACGCAGGTTGTAGCCCGCCTTCAGAAGATTAATGTTGTCACGCAGAAAAGCGTCGGGGTTCAGACGCTTTATGGCGAGCATATTCTGCTGAACCGTCACCTGAGACGAAGGCCGAGTCTGCAGAGCAATCTGCCAGAGCGTGTCCGTCCGGTCCGTCATTCGATACTGACCATCCACCACACCGGCATCCAGGGGCGAGGGCACGGCTGGCCCCGCACTTGGGGTCATTTGAACCTGGGTGCCGCTGGGCGCTACCTGCTCACGATCGATACGCCCCGTGTCGGCCGTCGCTGCCGCACGCGATGGCGCCGACACCCGGGGCGCCGAAGCCTGTCCAAACGTAGGTGGATCTAGCAGCAGCGTGTATTCCTTGAGAAGGCGCCCGTTGGGCCAGAGAACTTCAACGAGGAAATTGAGGTACGGTTCCGTGATGGGTTGAGAGCTGGAAACTTTGACCTCACCAACGCCGTTTCGGTCGTAGGTCACCTCGAAGCGAATATCCGTGAGGAAGAAGAATCGTTCGACACCGACCCGCGCAAAGTCATCTGCGTTGGCCATCGATACGATGATCTCGGTGGGTTGCAAGCCCGTCGCATCGTAGAGTTCAATGCTGGCTTGCAGCTTTTCGTTGAGCGCGGAGTCGAGCTGTATTTCACCCAGGCCGAGCGCCCAGGCCTGTGTTGCCAGCCCTGTCAGAGCGATGATGGCAGTAACCTTTCTGCCCACGCGCAGACGACTGAGCAGTTCCCTAATCATAGGCGAGCCCCTCCGTGAATATATGTATGTTGGGTGTCGTTGGCGACCAGTGTCTGTACCACTGCATTCCCTTGCACCGTCAGTCCAAATCCATGTGCCTCAGCGACAGACGATACCTCAGGCGTTAGGGGCAAAAATTGCAGTAAGTATCAATTTAGGAAGTATCAATCGCTTACATGCTAATTATGGCAGCAATCAACGCCTATACGCGAACGCGACCGTGCTGTACAAATTTCCCCACCCTCCCGGAGATACGGCCCGAACTGGTGCGCTTCGGTTGTTTCCTAAGATCCGGTTATGCCGACTCCGGATCGTGACGCATTCTACTACAGGATTTTTAATAGAAGTTCGGCAATTTGCACGCTGTTGAGCGCCGCCCCCTTGCGGACATTGTCTGAGACCACCCACAGATCGAGGCCGTTAGGATGGGAAATGTCCTGACGGATGCGTCCGACAAACACCTGATCATGTCCGGCAGCGTGAGTAACGGCGGTGGGATAGCCGTCAACTTCCGGATCATCGATCACCGCCACGCCAGGTGCGTCCTGGAGCAGTCTGCGAGCATCCGCCGCAGAGATATGGCGTTCGGTTTCGATGTGCACGGCTTCAGAATGGCCAAAAAAGACAGGGACACGGACGCACGTTGGATTGACCTGGATCGCATCATCCTCAAGAATCTTGCACGTCTCCCAGACCATTTTCATTTCTTCTTTCGTATAGCCGTTTTCCTGAAAGACGTCGATGTGCGGCAGCACGTTGAATGCAATCTGCTTGGGCAGCGCGCTGCACTCGATTTCTTTGGCGTTGAGCAGGTTCGCAGTCTGACCGGCAAGCTCCCGAATGGCCGAGGCTCCCGCGCCGGAAACGGCTTGATAAGTTGCCACATTGATGCGCCGGATCCGAGCGGCGTCGTGGATCGGTTTCAGTGCCACCACCATCTGAATGGTAGAGCAATTGGGATTGGCAATAATGTTGCGGTTTGCGTAGTCGGGAAGCCGGTGCGCGTTCACTTCGGGAACAATGAGCGGAATGTCAGGCTCGTAACGGAACTGAGAGGTGTTGTCGATGACCACACAACCGGCAGCCGCCGCCTTCGGGGCGAACTCTGCCGAGAGAGCGCCTCCGGCGGAAAAAAGTCCAAGTTGTACTTTGGAGAAGTCGAACTGATCCAGGCGTTCGACCCTGATGCCTTTACCGCGGAACTGCAGACGCTTTCCTTCCGAGCGGGCGCTGGCGAGAAGATGTATCTCATCAACAGGAAATTTGCGTTCCTCCAGAATCTCCAGCAGCGCTTCGCCTACGGCACCGGTCGCGCCAGCGATCGCCACTTTAAGGCCCTTGTACGCCGTCATGTCGTTTGCTCCAGCTGCTCAATTTGAGTGAGGACCTGCTCGCCCATGGCGCGGGTACCTATGAGCGTCTGACCCGCCTGAATTCCCCGGCCGATGATATCGCCGGTACGGAAACCAAGCTCCAGAACCCGGTCGACCGCCTGCTCGATAACATCGGCAGCGGCCGGGGCGTCAAGGCTGTAGCGAAACATCATCGCTACCGAAAGAATCGTCGCCAGAGGATTGGCTTTGTCCTGGCCCGCAATGTCGGGAGCGGTTCCGTGCACGGGCTCGTAAAGCCCCCTGCCATCGGCTGCCAGCGACGCTGAAGGCAGCATGCCCAGGGACCCGGTAAGCATGGCCGCTACATCCGACAAAATGTCCCCGAACATGTTGCCGGTAACCATCACATCGAACTGTTTCGGTTCCCTCACCAGCTGCATCCCGGCGTTGTCCACATACATGTGACTGAGCGCAACATCGGGATAGTCGGATGCCAGCGAAGTGACCACTTCGCGCCAAAGCTGAGTCACTTCAAGCACGTTGGCTTTGTCGACGGAGCAAAGCCGATGGTTGCGTTTCTGCGCAAGCTCGAAAGCTACGCGCGCGATACGCTCTATCTCGTGCTCGGCATAAACATAAGTGTTGAAACCGCAGCGCTCATTGTTGCGCAACTCTATCCCACGGGGCTCACCGAAATAGATGCCGCCCGTCAGCTCGCGAACGATCAGGATATCCAGCCCGGCCACCAACTCCGGCTTGAGTGAAGACGCGGCTGCCAGCGGCGCGAACAACAGCGCCGGGCGCAGATTTGCGAACAGGGAAAGCCCCGAACGCAGCCCGAGCAGACCTCGCTCCGGACGCTGCAGCGTCGGCAAATCATCCCAGTCAGGCCCGCCCACCGCACCCAGCAGCACTGCCCGCGCCGAAAGTGCTTTGGTCAGGGTTTCTTCTGGCAGCGGCGAGCCTGTCTGGTCGATGGCAGCGCCACCAATAAGCCCGTCACTGAAGCAGAGAGTCAGACCGAAGCGTTTGGCCACGTCTTTCATGACCTCCACGGCCACCGGCACGACTTCCGTCCCTATCCCGTCACCGCTTAGGACTAGTATATCTTTATTATCAAACACTTGAAGATACCATCTAAAATAATCCTAAGATCGAAAAAGCCAGGGCATTTGCTGCCGATGCGCAGCCTCGAAGGTCTCGATCTCTTTTCTGTGCGCCAGTGAGAGGCCGATCTCATCGAAACCGCCCAGCAGGCTGCGCTTCCGGTTTGCATCTATTTCGAAGCCGAACACCCGGCCATCGCTCAAACGCACCTCCTGGGAGGGCAAATCCACCGTCAGCGAGAACCCGGGCTGGGCGGCTGCAAGTTGAAAGAGCTCTTCAATTATTTCTTCTTTTAAAACAATTGGTAAAAATCCATTCTTAAAGCAATTTCCGAAAAAAATATCTGCAAAGCTGGGGGCGATAACACAGCAGAATCCAAATTCCGCGAGGGCCCAGACCGCGTGCTCACGACTGGACCCGCAACCGAAGTTGCGCCGAGCAAGCAGGATCTTCGCCTCCTGATAGCGCGGCTGGTTCAAAACGAAATCATGATTAATCTGTCGCTCATTCGGGGTCATGCCGATCTGCCCCTCATCAAGGTAACGCCAGGCATCAAACAGATTGTCACCGAACCCGGTCCGATGGATGGATTTGAGAAACTGCTTCGGAATAATTTGATCCGTATCCACATTGGCCCGATCCAGAGGGGCTACCAGCCCGCTGACTGTTTTGAACGGTTTCATACCAGACTCCTCAAATCCACGAAGTGTCCGCTGACCGCCGCCGCGGCCGCCATCGCCGGGCTCACCAGATGGGTCCGACCGCCATGGCCCTGACGGCCTTCGAAATTGCGATTCGACGTGGATGCGCAGTGCTCGCCAGACATCAGCCGGTCGGGATTCATGGCAAGACACATCGAGCAACCGGCCGCGCGCCACTCGAACCCGGCATCAACGAAGATCTGAGCAAGGCCTTCCTTTTCTGCCTGGGCCTTTACGAGCCCAGATCCCGGCACAATCAGTGCCTGCTTGATACTTCTGGCAAGCTTTTTACCTTTTACTACCGCCGCAGCCGCGCGGAGATCCTCGATGCGCGCGTTGGTGCAGGAACCGATGAAGATCCGGTCGAGTTGAATCTCGGTGATGGGCTGATCAGCGGACAGGCCCATATACTCCAGGGCACGACGGATGCCGTCTGCTTCCTGGGCATCGGGGAAGCGTTCCGGATTAGGCGTCGCACCATCGATGCCAACCACCATCTCCGGAGACGTCCCCCAGGTAACCTGCGGAACGATATCAGCGGCATCAAACTGGAGCCTTTTGTCGAAAACGACGCCGTCATCCGAGGTCAGCGTGCGCCAGTAGGCTTCAGCCTGATCCCAGAGCGCGCCGCTGGGGGAAAGCGGTCGTCCGTGCACATATTCCAGCGTGGTGTCGTCGACGCCCACCATGCCGGCCCTTGCGCCCGCCTCGATCGACATGTTGCACAAGGTCATACGCCCTTCCATGCTCAATGCCCGCACCGCTTCCCCGCGGTACTCGAAGGTATGCCCGTTTGCACCGGCGGTACCGATACGGCCGATGATGGCAAGCACGAGATCCTTGGCGAAAACCCCTTCGGCCAGCACGCCATCCACCTGAACTTCATAGTTACGAGCTTTTGTCTGCACCAGACACTGCGTGGCCAGCACGTGTTCCACCTCTGAAGTGCCGATACCCTGAGCCAGCGCGCCGAAAGCGCCATGGGTCGAGGTGTGAGAATCGCCACACACGATGGTCATGCCTGGCAGCGTGGCGCCCTGTTCCGGGCCCATCACGTGCACGATGCCCTGTCGCTGGTCGCGAATATCGAACTGCGTGATGCCGTAGCGGCGGCAGTTCCGATCCAGAGTCACCACCTGTTCGAGGGCTATGGGATCGCTAATGCCATCGAGTCCCTGCTCGCGACGGTCCGTCGGAACGTTGTGGTCCGGCGTCGCCAGATTGGCGTCAACCCGCCACGGCTGTCGGCCGGCCAGCCTCAGCCCTTCAAACGCCTGAGGCGACGTCACCTCATGGAGCAGTTGCTGGTCGATGTACAGCAAAGTCTGACCATCGTCTCGCTGGCCAACGACATGGGCGTTCCACACCTTGTCGTAAAGCGTCTGTCGTTTCATGTCGCTTGCACCCTTACCCTTTCCTCTACTGGAAGGCCATAGGCTATGGTAGGTTTGCGTTTTGAATAACACAAATTCATTATTTTTATTCAATGAATGCCCAGAAAGAATATATAGACGGATTTTTGGCAGCGCCCGCTGGTAGAAGATTGGCCGCTGGTTCTCATTGGCGCCTCACTGACAGATGGAAAACCTGTGCAGTGGCATGATTTGCAAGCGTTTATCGCGGTGGCGGATCTGGGATCCTTTTCCAGGGCGGGAGAGCGCCTGCATCTGACTCAACCCGCGGTCAGCAAGCGGGTTCAGGCACTGGAATCGCAGCTGGGGGTCAGGCTGTTGGACAGGATCGGCAAGCGGGTCTATCTCACCGACGCGGGACGACTGCTGAAGCCCCGCGCAGAAGATCTGATCCGGTCCATGCAGGAAACCCAGCGAATGATTCAAGACCTGGACGCCGACGTCAGCGGCGTGCTGAGCCTGGCTACATCCCATCACGTGGGTCTGCACCGCCTGGCTCCGATACTGCGAGCTTTCACTCAGCGCTTTCCCGAGGTTAACCTGAACATCCGCTTCGAGGACTCTGAACAAGCCCACGATCTTGTGCGC
>JAHEEG010000152.1 GCA_024640825.1 Gammaproteobacteria bacterium | reverse complement strand
ATGTTCCGCCTCGCAGACTCCATGGCCTTCTGAATGGCTACGGGTACTTCACGCGCTTTGCCACGACCAAAACCTACCCGACCATTGCCATCGCCAACCACCGTTAGAGCAGTAAAGCCGAATATGCGGCCACCCTTAACGACTTTGGCGACGCGGTTGACCTGCACCAGCTTCTCAACCAATCCTTCTTCTTGGATCTCATCCGCATATGCCATCTTCAGAACTCCAATCCGCCTTCACGGGCGGCTTCTGCCAGGGCTTTAACCCGGCCGTGATACTTGAAACCGGACCGATCGAAAGCTACCCGGCTGACTCCCACGCTCTTGGCACGATCAGCAATCAATGCACCCACCTTGGCCGCGGCATCCGCGTTGCCTGTAGCAGAGCCGCGCAGCCCTTTGTCCAGGGTAGAGGCCGCCGCGAGAACCTTGTCCCCTTCCGGCGATATGATCTGGGCGTAGATGTGCCTCGGAGTCCTGTAAACAGAGAGCCGTACCGCTCCGAGCTCGCGCATCTTCATGCGTCCGCGCTTAGCACGTCTGATTCGGGATGCCTTTTTATCTTTCATCTGTCTTTCTGCTTTTATGCTCTTCAGCTTTTTCGGTCGTTTACGCTTCTGCGTTCGTTAACCTCTGCTGGCGCATCACGCCGCGCAGCGGTCTGAATTACTTCCTCTATCTGTGCTTATCATCTACTTCTTTTTGGCTTCCTTGCGCCGTACCCGCTCATCCGAGTAGCGAACGCCTTTGCCTTTGTAGGGCTCGGGCGGGCGGAATGACCGGATCTCGGCCGCCACCTGGCCAACCAGCTGCTTGTCGACCCCGGTGAGCACGATCTCAGTCTGGCTGGGCGTCTGCGCCTCCACACCCTTGGGCACTTCGTAGTCCACCGGATGTGAGAAACCGAGCTGCAGATTCAGCTTCTGGCCCTGTGCCTGGGCGCGGTACCCGACGCCCTGAATGGTCAACCTTTTGACAAACCCCTCTGAGACTCCGATCACCATATTGCTCACCAGCGCCCGGGTTGTTCCGGCGAGCGCGCGGGCAGCTTTCGCGCCGTTGCGAGCGGCCACCTTGATTTCACCGCCGTCCTGAACCACCTGAACGTCTGGATGGACATTGAAATCCATGACGCCGCGGCTGCCCTTGACGTTGATGTGCTGACCATCGAGCTTGACCTCTACGCCTGAGGGAAGCGGGACGGGATTTTTTGCAACTCGTGACATTTCCCTACCTCGTTAGAAGACCGTGCAGAGCACTTCCCCGCCAACGCCCTGAGCTCGGGCATCACGATCGGTCATGAGCCCCCGGTTCGTGCTGAGAATGGCAACGCCATATCCGCCGCGAACCCTCGGCGCCTCCTCGGAAGGCTTGTAGACCCGCAGCCCTGGACGGCTGACGCGTTTGATTTCCTCGATCACAGGACGTCCATCGTGGTACCGGAGCCGCACGTTCAGCGTGGGCTTCGTTTCGCCGTCCACGTCGTAACCGCTGATGTAGCCTTCTTTTTTGAGGACCTCACAGATGGCCTGCTTGACTCTAGAACTCGGCATGCTGACGGACGGGTGATGGGCCTGCTGTCCGTTACGAATGCGGGTCAGCAGGTCAGCGATCGGATCTTGCATCGTCATGGTTTACCTCTACCTGCTACCAGCTCGCCTTGACCAGGCCAGGCACATCGCCTCGCATGGCCGCCTCACGCAGCTTGTTCCTACCAAGACCGAACTTGCGATAAACGCCGTGCGGCCTGCCGGTGAGACCGCATCGCCGCTGCTGGCGAACAGGGCTGGCGTTACGGGGCAGCTTCTGCAGCTTGAGCTGTGCCTCCCAACGCTCGTCATCCGAAGCGTTGCGATCGCCTATTATCGCCTTCAGCTCAGCGCGCTTCTTCGCGTATTTGACGACCGTTCGCTCGCGCTTCTTCTCGCGCTCGACCATAGATGTTTTTGCCATATCTCTTGCCTTCTGCCGATCAGGTACGGAACGGAAAGTTGAATGCCCGCAAAAGGGCCAACGCTTCAGCATCCGTTTGTGCCGAAGTGGTTATCACGACGTTCATGCCTCTGATCTTGTCAATCTTGTCGTAGTCGATCTCCGGGAAAACAATCTGCTCGGTGATGCCCATGGAAAAATTGCCTCGACCGTCAAAGGATCGCGGGTTTAAACCCCGGAAGTCCCGGATTCTGGGAATCGCAATGCCGATGAGTCGCTCTATGAACTCATACATCCGCTGACGACGAAGAGTCACTTTGCAACCGATAGGCCACCCTTCGCGGATCTTGAACCCTGCTTCCGACTTTCGAGCGTTATTGATCACGGGTTTCTGACCAGAGATCAGAGTCATGTCGGCGACCGCGTGTTCAAGAATTTTCCGATCGCCCACCGCCTCGCCGACGCCCATGTTCAGGACGACCTTGTCGATTCGAGGCACCCGCATGACGTTACCGCAACCGAGCTCCTCAAGTAGCCTGGGGCGAACATCATCCAGGTACCGTTGATATAAATTTGCCATCGCTGTGTCGCTCTCAGTCTTCAATCACTTTGTCGGAGGACTTGAATACGCGGACTTTTTTGCCATCCTCAATTCGGAACCCCACGCGATCCGCCTTCTCCACATCGCTGTTCCAGATCGCCACGTTAGAGGTCTGAATCGGCGCCTCGCGCTCAACGATGCCCCCAGGCTGACCAACATTCGGGTTCGGACGCTGGTGCTTCTTGATAATGTTCACGCCGGAGACAAGCAGTCGGCCGTCCTTGAGCACCTGCAGCACCGATCCCCGCTTGCCGCGATCCCGCCCGGCGATCACGACAACCTCATCATCCTTTCGTATCTTAAGCATCTTCTGTTTCCGCTTATCTTCTAACGCGCTTCGCTTGGATTGCCGGCCAGCCCGGCCAACGCCGTCAAAGCACCTCCGGCGCGAGGGAGATGATCCGCATGAAATTCTCGGTTCTGAGTTCGCGCGTGACCGGTCCAAAAATCCGGGTCCCGACGGGCTGATTCTGCGGATTGAGCAGTACCGCCGCATTCTGATCAAAGCGAATCACCGACCCATCTGGTCGACGCACACCCTTACGGGTGCGAACAACTACCGCATTCAGGACCTGGCCTTTGCGCACTCTGCCCCTGGGAATGGCTTCCTTTACCGTTACTTTAATGATGTCACCGATTCCGGCGTACCGACGACGGGACCCACCAAGCACCTTGATGCACTGCACCCGGCGCGCACCACTGTTGTCAGCTATGTCCAACATCGTTTCTGTCTGAATCATCGGATCAACCCTCTAGCATCTAATTTGCTGCGCGCTTTTCTGACCGCACTTTTGCGGCCGGACTGCTGCAATCGGCTTGGTGCCGGGTGGAGCACGCCCAGGCGCATTTCCGTCACACTTCTCGCGCGCGCTCGTCGATGCTCTTCAGCCTCCAGGTTTTGGTTTTCGAAATCGGTCGACACTCAACAACGGTCACGACATCGCCCACTTTGCAATCATTCTTTTCGTCATGCGCATGCAGCTTCGTGGAACGGCGCACAATCTTGCCGTAAACCGGATGCTGCACCCGGCGCTCTGTGAGCACCGTGATCGACTTGTCCATACGGTCGCTCACCACGGTTCCGGTTACGGTCCGCGCATTGCTGCGGACCAGCGTGGATTCGGCTGCGTTTTCAGCCATTCTGTTTCTCCGCCATGATCGTTTTGATCCGCGCGATATCGCGACGGGTTTCATTGAGCAGGTGCGATTGCCCCAACTGGCCACTGGCCCTCTGCATACGCAGACCGAACTGGTCTTTCCGTACCCTCAGCAGTTCTTCCTGCAGTTCTTGAGGCGTCTTTTCGCGCAGATCGCTAGCTTTCATCGTCATACCTCCGCCTACATCGCCGTGCGCTTGACGAATGAGGTGGCAAAGGGCAGCTTCGCCGCAGCGAGCGTCAGCGCCTCTCGAGCCACCGTCTCTGAAACACCTTCCATTTCGTAAAGCATCCGGCCAGGCTGTATCTGCGCCACCCAGTACTCGACGCTGCCCTTGCCTTTACCCTGTCGCACTTCCAGTGGTTTTTTGGTTATGGGCTTGTCCGGAAACACTCGAATCCAGATTTTTCCGCCACGCCGGACATGCCGGGTTATGGCCCGCCGGCCTGCCTCAATCTGCCGTGCGGTAAGGCGCCCACGACCCACCGCTTTCAACCCGAACTCGCCAAAGCTCACTCGGCTGCCGCGCAACGCCAGACCGCGATTGCGTCCTTTGTGCTGCTTTCTGAATTTCGTTCTCTTCGGCTGTAACACCTTGCTACACCTTTACTCTGTCTATTTACTCTGGCTACTCGTGGGTCTGACTAGCTGCGACCGGGCAACAACCCTATCGGTTCATACGCCGACCTATCAGCCGCCAGCGCCCTGCGCCTGCGATTCCGGCTCCTTGCCGATTACTTCGCCTTTGAAGATCCAGACCTTTATGCCGATCACCCCATAGGTGGTCTGCGCCTCCCAGGTTGCGTAGTCGATATCCGCACGCAGCGTATGCAGCGGTACACGTCCCTCGTGATAAACCTCCGATCGAGCAATTTCAGCGCCGCCCAGACGTCCAGCAACCCGCACCTTTATTCCTTCCGCACCGAGCCTCATGGCATTCTGAATCACCCGACGCATGGCACGGCGGAACTGAACCCGGCGCTCGAGCTGCTGAGCAACATTCTGCGCAACAAGCAGTGCGTCCATTTCCGGTTTGCGGATCTCTTCGATGTTGACATGCACGGGCACACCCATCATACGAGCGAGCTCCACGCGCAGACGCTCGACGTCTTCGCCCTTCTTGCCAATGACAATTCCCGGTCGCGCAGTGTGAATGGTGATCCTCGCCGTCTGTGCCGGACGCTCTATTTCAATCCGGCTAATCGAGGCCTGAGCCAGACGCCTTCGAAGAAATTCACGGACTTCCAGGTCGTTGAGCAAATACGCTGGATACGTGTTCCTGTCCGCGTACCAGACCGACGTGTGGTCTTTGACGATGCCCAGGCGAATGCCGACCGGATGTACTTTCTGACCCATACTTAACCTACTCGTCCGATACCGTAACGGTGATGTGACTGGTGCGTTTGAATATACGATCTGCGCGACCTTTGGCCCGGGGTTTGATTCGCTTCATCGTCAGCCCTTCGTCAACAAAGATTTCTGCAACTTTCAGCTCGTCGATGTCGGCGCCTTCATTGTTCTCAGCGTTGGCAATGGCCGACTCAACGACCTTGCGCACCAGCACAGCTCCTTTCTGCGGGCTGAAGCTGAGAATATCCAAGGCGTCGCTGACCGGCTTGCCGCGCACCATGTCAACGACCAGCCGCGCCTTCTGCGGCGAGATGCTCAGTCTCCTGGCTTTTGCGCTAACCTGCATTCGGGCTACTCCTAACGTCTGCAACCGTCTACCGACGGCTCTTTCTGTCAGCGGCGTGGCCGCGGTAGGTACGGGTTGGAGCAAATTCCCCAAGCTTGTGCCCGACCATGTCTTCGTTGATGTGGATCGGCACGTGCTGACGACCGTTGTAGACGGCTATGGTCAAACCCACCATATCGGGCAGCACCATTGAGCGCCGCGACCACGTCTTGATCGGCCTTTTGTCGCTGGTGGCAACAGCGGTTTCCACTTTCTTCATTAGATGCAGGTCTACAAACGGACCCTTTCGCAGCGACCTCGGCATCGCTTACCTCCTTCCTCGACGCCGGACGATCAGCTTGTCCGTGCGCTTGTTCTTGCGCGTCTTGTGACCTTTCGTCGGCAGACCCCAGGGACTTACCGGATGCCGACCGCCTGAAGTTTTACCCTCGCCGCCACCGTGCGGATGGTCTACGGGGTTCATCGCGACGCCGCGGACGGTTGGCCTTACGCCGCGCCAGCGCTTGGCCCCGGCTTTGCCCAGAGAGCGCAGGCTGTGCTCTGAGTTGCCCACCTCGCCAAGCGTTGCCCGGCACTCCACGAGCACCCGGCGCATCTCGCCCGAACGCAGACGAAGCGTTGCGTGGCTGCCTTCACGGGCAACCAGCTGAGCTGCCCCGCCCGCGCTGCGAACCATCTGAGCCCCCTTACCGGGCTTTAACTCGACGCAGTGAATGACGCTACCGACCGGAATGCTGCGCAAAGGCATCGCATTTCCCGCGCGAATGGGCGCTCCGGAACCGCTCATGAGCTGGTCGCCCGCCGAGACCCCGCGTGGCGCGAGAATATAGGCCCGCTCACCATCTTTGTACTTCAACAAGGCAATATTGGCGGTGCGATTCGGGTCGTACTCCAGACGTTCCACGACGGCAGGAATGCCGTCTTTGTTGCGCTTGAAGTCGATAAGCCTGTAGTGCTGCTTGTGGCCACCACCGCGGTGACGCGTGGTGATCCTGCCAGCATTGTTCCGGCCGCCGGTCTTGCTCTGGGCAGCCAGCAGCGGCTTGTGCGGTGCGCCTTTGTGCAGTTCCGGGTTTACAACCTTAACTACAAAACGGCGCCCGGCGGATGTGGGTTTGGCTTTTACGACAGGCATCTGACTTAGTCCGTTACCATGAAGTCAATTTCCTGGCCTGCCGCGACGCGGACATAGGCCTTCTTCCAGTTCTTGCTGCGGGAAATCCCGCGAGCGGTTCGCTTTACTTTGCCTTTCACGTTCGCGGTCGTTACGTTTTCCACGTTCACTTGGAAAATCTTCTCTACCGCCTCTTTGATCTCGGCTTTGGTGGCATCGCGCGCCACCTTGAAACCGTACTGGTTGCTGCTATCGCTGAGCAGCGAAACTTTTTCCGAGAAGTGGGGCTCCATGAGGACGGTAAACATGCGCTCCTGGTTCATGCCAACGCCTCCTCTAGCTTCTTGAGCGCACCAACCGTGATCAGCACTTTGTCGTGGTTGAGCAGGCTGACCGGATCGATGGCGCCGACGTCGCGAACATCGACACCCTTAAGGTTGCGCGCCGCAAGATAGAGGTTTTCCTCAACCTCTTCGGCAACGATTAGAACGTTGTTCAGGTCCAGATCCTTGAGCTTGACCAGAAGCCCGCGGGTTTTCGGGGCCTCGACGGAGAACGCGTCGCAGACCACCAGGCGCTCTTGTCGCACCAGCTCGGAAAGAATGCACCGCAAAGCGCCGCGATACATCTTCCGATTGACCTTCTGGCTGTGATCCTGAGGTTTCGCGGCGAAGGTCACCCCACCGCTACGCCAGATCGGGCTCCGAGTAGTCCCGGCGCGGGCACGACCGGTACCTTTTTGCCGCCAGGGCTTCCGACCACCGCCTCTTACTTCGGATCGCGATTTCTGCGCCTTGCTCCCTTGACGGGCACCCGCGAGATGAGCAACGACCACCTGATGCACCAGGGCCTCGTTATACTCGCGACCGAATGCAGCCTCAGATACTTCCACGCTGCCACCGCTTGTTACCAGATTAAGGTTCATTCAGCTTCCTCCGCGCGCTCAGGCTTTCACCGCCGGACGAATGTAAACATCGCCGCCGGGCGCACCAGGAACGGCACCCTTTATAAGCAGCAGGTTCCTTTCTACGTCAACGCGGACGATCTCCAGATTCTGTGTGGTGACCTTGGCATTGCCCATGTGCCCTGCCATCTTCTTACCCTTGAATACCCTACCCGGGGTTTGACACTGACCGATGGAGCCAGGCGCTCGGTGCGATATAGAGTTGCCATGACTGTTGTCCTGACCCCGAAAGTTCCAGCGCTTAATCACACCCGCGTAGCCTTTACCTTTTGATACGCCTCGCACGTCCACTTTCTGGCCGGCTTCAAACTGATCGACACCCATCTCCGCGCCAACTTCGACGCCTTCTTCGACCGCATCGGTCCGAAACTCCCAAAGACCCCTGCCTGCTTCGACGTTGACTTTGGCAAAATGGCCGGCGACCGGCTTTGCCACTTTATTGCGCTTCACCGAACCCGTGGTGACCTGAACCGCGGAATAACCGTCGGCCTCGGGAGTCCTGACATAGGTAACCCGATTCGGCTCCACTTCGATGACCGTCACGGGCACGGACCCGCCATCTTCGGTGAAGACACGGGTCATTCCTGCTTTTCTACCTACCAATCCAATCGCCATTGGTCCGCTTCCTAACTGTTGCCGACAGATGCAGAGACCGCTTGCCAGCTTCCTAGGGGACCGGCAAACGGCCTCATTCGCGTCAGCGATCCCCTATCGGGATCTTGTCGATCGACCAGCGATCTCAGTTTCAGTCGCCAGCCGCAAAAACGCCGGGCTATGGCCCGAACGTTACCCTTATTTCAAACTGATCTGGACGTCTACGCCCGCTGCCAGATCCAGCTTCATCAAAGCGTCCACGGTCTTCTCCGTAGGCTCAACAATATCGAGCATGCGCTTGTGAGTACGTATCTCATACTGGTCCCTGGCGTCCTTATTGACGTGCGGAGAGACCAGAACGGTGAAGCGCTCCATGCGAGTGGGCAGAGGAATAGGGCCCTTCACCTGGGCACCTGTCCGCTTCGCGGTATCCACGATCTCCTGCGTAGAGACGTCGATCAATCGATGGTCGAACGCTTTTAGACGTATACGAATCCGCTGACTCTGCACGGTGCTTTGAACTCCAACCGGCTAAGCAGCGGGAGTCCCGCTGCATAATTCTTTGTAAAAAAACCGCTGATAAACTGCAGGGCAGCGCAACCCGAACCCCTCTCCTCTCTCGGATTTTGGCCCGAAAAAGGGAGGCCGAACTATACAGATCGATCTGAAATCAGGCAACACCTAAATAGCCCAGGAGCTACGAGCCCCCGGCCGGCTATTCCCGGGCACACCCCTCGACGGGCGGCCCCCGGCGGGGAGGCAATCCGCTATTCGATAATCTTGGTTACCACCCCAGCGCCAACCGTTCGGCCACCCTCTCGGATCGCAAAACGCAGCCCATCGTCCATCGCAATCGG
>JAHEEG010000290.1 GCA_024640825.1 Gammaproteobacteria bacterium | reverse complement strand
GCCGGGATCAACGTTCCGCTGGTCGGCGACTTCCACTTCAACGGACACAAGTTGCTGTCCCGATATCCCGATTGCGCAGAAGCCCTGTCAAAATATCGGATCAATCCCGGCAACGTGGGCCGGGGCAGTAAACGCGACCCGCAGTTCGCGGCCATGATCGAGGTCGCCTGCCGCCACGACCGGCCGGTCCGGATCGGCGTCAACTGGGGCAGCCTGGACCAAGAGTTGCTGACCCGCCTGATGGACGAAAACTCCAACAGCGAATCGCCCGTGGATGCCGCCGAGGTGGTGCATCGGGCGATGATCGCATCGGCCCTGGAAAGCGCGCGGCGCGCCGAGGAACTGGGGCTGGGACGCAACAGAATCGTCCTGTCGTGCAAGATGAGCGGGGTACAGGATCTGATTGCCGTCTATCGGTCTCTGGCCGCGCAGTGCGAATATCCTCTGCATCTTGGCCTGACTGAGGCCGGTATGGGATCGAAAGGCATCGTCGCCTCCACCGCCGCGCTCTCCATCCTGTTGCAGGAAGGCATAGGTGACACGATCCGCATCTCCCTGACTCCGGAACCCGGCGGAGACCGGGCGCGGGAGGTGATCGTGGCACAAGAGATTCTTCAGACGATGGGCCTGCGCGCATTCACACCCATGGTTATCGCCTGCCCGGGCTGCGGACGCACCACCAGCACCGTCTTCCAGGAACTCGCCCAGCAGATCCAGGATCACATCCGCCACCGCATGCCCGAGTGGCGGAAGACCTACAGTGGTGTCGAGGAGATGACCGTCGCCGTCATGGGCTGTGTCGTCAATGGTCCGGGGGAAAGCAAGCACGCCAATATCGGTATCAGTCTGCCCGGTACGGGTGAGCGCCCGGTGGCTCCGGTCTACGAGGACGGCGCAAAAACGGTGACGCTCAAGGGCGATGGCATCGCACAGGAGTTCCAGTCAATGGTCGAGGCTTACATCGAACGCTCGTATCGTCGCCGCAGCGATTGAACGCCAGCTCTGGCGTGACGGCAGGCGTGCCCCGCATGCGGCGGTGCGGCATGCCGTGAAAAACCCGAATGCTAGACTATGCGCATTGAATTCAGGCGGGAGCCGTTGATGGGAAAAAGCACGAGATACGCCTCAAAGGTCCCGGACACTAACGGCCAGATTGATTACACGGATGGTGAGAACCAGATCTGGTCCGAGCTTTACCAGCGCCAGATGAGCATCCTGCCGGGCCGCGCCTGCACTGCCTATCTGGACAATCTGGAAAAACTCGACCTGCCCCGCGATCGGGTGCCGCAACTGGGCGCGGTCTCGGAAGTGCTCAAGGACGCCACCGGCTGGGAGGTGGCCCCGGTCCCGGCGCTGATACCGTTTACAGAGTTTTTCGATCTCTTGTCGACCAAGCGCTTCCCTGCGGCGACGTTTATCCGCTCGCGCGACGAGATGGAATATCTGCAGGAACCAGACGTATTCCACGAAGTTTTCGGCCACTGCCCGTTGCTTCTCGATAGAGGGTTCGCGGCTTTCAGTCACGCCTATGGCAGAGCCGGGGCCGCTGCCCGCAAGGAAGATCACGCGATGCTCGCGCGGCTCTACTGGTTCACGGTCGAGTTCGGCTTGATCCAGCGGCCAGGCAAGGAGTTGCGGGCCTATGGGGCGGGGCTGTGCTCGTCGATCGGCGAAGTCCAGTATGCGCTGGACAGCGATGTGCCCATCCGAAAACCGTTCGATCCGCTGGAAGCCTTGCGGACACCCTACAGAATAGACATCTACCAGACGGTGTATTACCAGATTCAGAGCTCTGACGAGCTCTACCAGCTGGCGCAGATGGATCTTCTCGGGCTCATCGCCGAAGCCAGGCAGATGGGCATGCATCCACCAACGTTCCCACCCAAAGAGAAGGCTGCGAGCTGAGCGCAAGCGGCGTTAGCAGATACAGAAGGATTGTGATGAACGAATTGACTGCACAGCGTTGTGAACCCTGCGAGGGCGGCGTCAAACCAATGAGCCGGGAGGAAGCTGACCGGATAATGGGTCAGCTGCACGAAGACTGGAGCCTCACCGAAGACGGCCTCGAGATCCACCGGGACTTCTTCTTCAAGGGTTTCAACAAAACTATGGGGTTCGTAAATGCCGTTGCGTGGATTGCCAACGCGGAGGGGCATCACCCGGATCTGGAAGTCGGCTGGGGCCATTGCCTGGTCCGCTACACGACCCACGCGATCGGCGGCCTCTCGCAGAACGACTTCATCTGCGCCGCCAAGATCGACGCACTGCTTCCCGGCAACTGACTGCTTACCAGCGGACCTGCCAGCTTAGCCCCAGCATGTCGCTGGAGGCGACCGGTGTTACAGCAGCCTGATCGGCGGGTTTGACCAGCCACCAGTTCCAGGCGAGCGCAACTGCGGCACCGGCCACGACATCTTCGGTATCGTGCTCATCCGCATCCACCCGCGTCCAGCCGACATAGGCGGACAGCAGATAGGCGGGCCAGGCCTCCCGCCAGCCATAGCGCTTGTGAAGGAACGCAGCGCCCGCAAACGACGTCGCC
>JAHEEG010000028.1:19707-31538 GCA_024640825.1 Gammaproteobacteria bacterium | reverse complement strand
TTGGGAAGTCCAGATCTTCGAGCCGTTCACCAGGTAGTAGTCGCCCTTGTCCTCGGCTTTGGTCTGCAGGCTGGCCAGGTCGGACCCGGAACCGGGTTCTGAATATCCCTGGCACCAGCGGATTTCACCTCGGACGATCTTCGGCAGGTGCTCCAGCTTCTGCTCGTGGCTGGCGAATTCCAGCAGGGCCGGGCCAAGCATCCAGATGCCGAAGCTCTGCAGCGCCGGCCGTGCGCCGATGCGCCGCAGCTCCTCCTGCAGTATTTTGTTCTGGTCTGTCGACAAACCGCCGCCGCCGTATTCGGTGGGCCAGGTGGGGCAGGTCCAGCCCCGCTCCGCCATGCGCTCCAGCCAGAGCCGGGACTCGGGGTTGACGAATTTCTCGCCTCGGCCGCCCCATACGGTCTCGGCTTCGGGCATAGGCGTTCGCATGGCCGGCGGGCAGTTATCTTCCAGCCAGGAACGGACTTCCGTACGGAAGGCATTGAGGTCTGCCACCGTGTTACTCCTGTCAGTCGGGTTTGGCCGTGGATTGTAGCGGATCAGGCGCCGTTGGCCACCCATTCCGACGAGCGTTAGTATGCTCGGTTTGGGATTCGCAGGGGGGACGATATGGCGGACACTGGCACCGGTTTCGACGCGCGCGAGCTGCGCAATACCATGGGTCAGTTCTGTACCGGTGTGGTGATCGCCACCGGCTGCCTTGACGGCGAGCCTGCGGGGTTTGCGGCCCAATCTTTCACCTCGCTGTCGCTGGATCCGCCGCTGGTAGGCCTGGCGCCCGGCAAAACCAGCACCAGCTGGCCGAAAATTCGCGACTCGGGCAGCTTCTGCATAAACGTCCTGGGCGCTCATCAGAAAGCAATCTGTGACGTGTTTGCCCAGAGCGGCATCGATAAGTTCGCCGAGTTTTCCTGGCGACCCGGCGTTACCGGTGCCCCCGTGCTCGATGGCGTGATCGCCTATGTCGAATGCGATCTGGAAGCGGAGCACGATGCTGGCGACCACACCGTCGCTGTTGGTCGAATCCGAGACATCCGAATTCTGGACGCAGATGCGCCGCCCCTGCTGTTTTTCCGAGGCGCCTACGGGCGCTTTGCCGCGTTCTGAGAACCCGGCCCGTCGCTGGGTGGTGCCGGGATATCAAAGTCTGGCGCGGGGCCCGACAATCCGAGTCGTCGGAGGTGGGTTACAACTTCATCATGTTCTGATTTCGAAACGAGTGTTACCGTCTCGTTGATTGCCACGCTCCTGAATCCAGCCACTAAGAGCTGAGAGCAAGCCGGCGGGGTCCGGACTGGAAAACGGCATCAGCAGCCGAGGATTGCTTCTGAAGAAACGAGCCAATGGAAGGCCAAAGAAATTTGTCTCAATTGGGGGTTTCACATGAACAGGTATATCTCAGGGCTTCTGCTGACGCTTGCGGTTGGTGTCTCGGCAAGCTCACACGCAGTGCTCTTGCGCTTTGACCAGTGTATTTCTTCCTGCAGCAACATTGGCGCCTCGGATGGCGACACGGTTGCCAGCGTCGCCAGTCTCGTTTACGAAGATAATGCGACCGGGGGCGTCGATTTCACACTTACCAGTACCACGTCCAACCTGGGTACGTTTGCCTCGGCCGGGACCATCATTCGGCAGCTGTTCCTAAATACCATGGGCAGTATCGTCGCGACGCCGCTCAGCCCGGATATCGCCAGCGTGGACTTCGGATCGCGAACTAACGCCAGCCTGAGTTTCGATACCCTGGCGACCATCATGCAGGGTCAAGGCGGGGACGAGCTTTTAAACGGAGAATCCGTCAGCTTCACGATCAATAATCTCACGCAGGACCAGGTAACCCTGCCGGCGATGGTGCACCTGCAGCGCCTGGCCAATGGCGGGAGCGTCAAGGTTGCGGCATCTGTTCCGGAGCCGGGTTCGCTTGCTCTGCTGGGCATGGGGCTTGCCGCGCTCGTCACCATGCGTCGCCGCAAAACGGCCTGAGCCGCCCAGCGCTCGCCAGTCAGCTCAGACCGTTGACCGGCAGCGCGGCGCCGTGAATTGGCGCCGCCGCCTCTGAGGCCAGAAATCCGACGACCCGAGCCATGGCCTCCGGCCGAACCCAAAGGCTGAAATCGGCATCCGGCATGTCCTGACGATTTCTCTCGGTGTCGATGATGCTGGGCAGGACGCAATTGACGTTGATGCCCTGGGCCTTGAGTTCCCCTGCCATGGCTTCCGTCAGCCGGATCACCACGCTCTTCGCCGCGCTGTAGGCGCCCATCTGCGCAACGCCGGCCTGACCGGCGCCCGCGCCGATGTTGATGACTTTACCGGTGCCGCCTTTGAGCATCACTGGAACCACTGCCCGGGCCATGTTCAGCACCGAACGCGCGTTCAGGCCCATCATGAAGTCCCAGGTATCCTCTGTGGTTTCATGTACCGCCTGGCCCATGGTGAAACCGCCGGCGATGTTGGCCAACACGTGGATGACGCCGAATTTTTCAACGATGGCGTCTACGGCCTGCTCGCAGCTTTTCGGATCGAGGAGATCGCAGGTGGCCGCATAGTGGCCGTTGTCAATCTCCAGCACGTCGAGCTGGGCGACCTGGGCCCCGGCGGCGGCGAAATGGTTCACCACCGCTTGCCCCAACGCACCCGCGGCGCCGGTTACCACAACGATTTTGTTGTTGAACTCGCTCATCATCTCTTCCTCAGACTCTCTCACTCGGACAGGGCTTCCAGCGCTTCCCAGTGCAGATCGCCGAACTGGCCGTTGGGATTCACCGGCTGAATGCATACATGACTGGCGCCGGCGTCGAAATGCGCCTGGATACGCGCCTTGATCTCGTCTATGGATCCCCAGGCGAAGGTGGCGTCGATGAATCGGTTGCTGCCGCCGTTTTCGAAGTCTGCCTCGTCCATCCCCATGCGCAGCCAGTTGTTGCGGTAGTTGGGCAGCCCTGTGTAGATCCCGGCCACCGGGCGGGCCAGCTCCCGCGCTTTGGTAGCGTCTGTCTCCAGAATCACCTTCTGCTCCACACACAGCCACCTGTCCGGGCCGAGGATCTCCCGGGCCATGGCCGTGTGGTCCGGCGAGGAAAAGTAGGGGTGGGCACCCGCGCACTTTTCCCGGGCCAGCTCGAGCATTTTAGGGCCCAGGGCGGCGATCACCGTTGGCGGCTCTTCCGACACTGGCGGGCCCTGATAGGGAGATGCCGCCATCGCCTCGAGATACTTGCGCATGGTGGCCACAGGCGGCCCGTACTCCAGGCCGCGCACGCCCTCAACCAGGGGCCTGTGTGAAACGCCGAGCCCCAGCAGGAAGCGGTTGCCCGACTGTTCTGCCAGCGTTTTCTGAGCCTGCATGGTGACCCCGGGCTCGCGGTGATAGATGTTGGCTATGCCGGTGGCGACGATGAGTTTGCCCGTATGGGCCAACAGCCAGCCAGCGTGCACAAGCGTGTGCCGACCCACGGTTTCCGGAATCCACAGCGCGCTGTAACCGAGCCCCTCGATGCGCTGGGCTGCTTCCGCAGCCTGGGGTGCTGGAACGCCATCAAAAAAGTACCAGACACCGAGCTTGCCAAGATTCATGTTCGTTAACCTCCTGAGTTAGCAATGGATCCGTTTGCGCTGATGAAATTGCCATAGCGAACGGCCCTTAAATGACAACTGGCCATCCTTGATAACAGCACCCGGACGAAGAATTTTGGCACCTCGCTCCGGTCCTCCGGGCTGCCCTTGTCGGTCGCCTTGCCGCTACGCGTCAATCCGCCCTCCTCGGCGTCGCGGCATGGTCCCGAAATTCTTCGTCCGGCTGCTGTGATCTAACCGCTTAGCAGACGTCTTCAGCCATGGCGAAACCGCAAGTTGATACGTGCTGTCGTGATTACTTGCCGGTGAAATTGCCCGGGCGCCGCTCGGCCACCGATCGTATGCCCTCCTGCGCGTCGTCGGTCGCCCGCAGCCACTGCTGCTCCTTGAGCTCGTGATCCGTGGCGGTGATCACCGCTTCGGCGAGACCTTGGCGCATGGTGGCGCGTACGGATTTCACGGCGAGCGGCGCGTTCTCGGCGATCTCTGTGGCGAGCTTCAGCGCCTCGGCACGCAGATTCTCGGAGTCGGTGAGCACGTCCACCAGCCCGAGCTGCAGGGCTTCCTCGCCGCTCACGCGGCGGCCCGTTAACAGCATCAGGTTTGCCGCTTGCTGACCGATTATCCGCGGGAGGCTAACAGAGATCCCGAACCCCTGGTGAATGCCCAGCTTCACGAAGTTGGCCCCGAAGCGGGCCTCGGGGCTGGCCACGCGGAAGTCGGGCACCAGAGACAGACCCAGGCCGCCACCAATTGCGGCACCCTGGATGGCGCCTACGACGGGTTTCTCGTTACCGAACAGGCGCGCCGCGGCCTGATAGAGTTTTCCAGTGGTGTTCCGGAAGCCTTCCTCTGTAAACTCGTCGCTGCCGGAGTCGTCGTCCTTTCCGGTGCCGAAATTGGCCCCGGCGCAGAAATGCTTGCCCTGGGCGCACAGCACGATGACGCGGCAGTCAGGGTTCTTATCCGCTTCGTTGAAGGCGTCCGCGATTTGCGTGATGAGCGCATGGTCGAAAAAGTTGTTGGGCGGGCGCTGAATTTCGACGGTGGCGACGTGATTTTCAAGCGTCACACCGATGTCGGTGTAGTTAGTCATGGTTCCTTCCCCAGGTCGTTGAACTGCCTGATCAGGCGGCGAAATCGCGGGGAATAGTAGCAGTCAGCATAAGGTAACGCACGACGTGGCAGAGCTTTCCCCGGCAGAAACAACAGAGCAGGTACGTCCCGGCATCTGGCAGTTGGCCTTCCCGTCGATTCTCGGCAACCTGTCATACACCGTGGTGGGTATGGTTCAGACCAAGTTCGTCGGCGAGCTAGGCGCGCAGGCGCTCGCGGCGGTCGGGGCCGGGCAGCGGGTTTTTTTCGCCATGCAGGCGATTCTGATGGCTGTCAGCGCCGGCACGACCGCTCTGGTAGCCAGAGCCTGGGGAGCCAGGGACTATGAGGAAGCTAGCCGCGTCACCATGGCGTCGCTGACGCTGGCCGGTGTGTTCGCGTTCGGCGTGGCGGTGCTCGGGTTGCTGTTTGCCGATGCCGTCGCGGGCGTGTTCGGTCTCGACCCGCATACCCTTGAACTGGCCGCCGAGAATATCCGCTGGCTGTGTCTGTTCAACGTTTCGTTTGCCGTCAACTTCATTCTGGCGGCTGCGCTGCGGGCCTCCGGAGATGCCTGGTCGCCGCTGTGGATAAGTGTTGGTGTCAACGTCCTGAACCTGCCGCTGCAGTACGTTTTCATATTCGGCCGCTGGGGGTTTCCGGAAATGGGCGTGGCCGGGTCGGCGGTGGCTGCCGGGATCGCTTTCAGCGTCGGTGGGCTGGTTCTGTTGGGACTCTGGGTGAAGAACAAATTCCGGGTCAAACATGCCCGGCATGGCTGGTGGCGCCGCAAACGACTTCAGCAGCTGCTGGACATCGGCTACCCCGCGGCCATGGAGCAGATAGTCTTTCAGATCGGATTCTTCATCTTCCTGATGCTCATCGGTAATTTCTACGGTACCGAGGCGTTTGCCGCTTACAACATCGGTGTGAACCTGCTCATGGTGTGCATGACCGTGGGCTTCGGTTTCTCCATCGCGGGCGCGACCCTGGTGGGCCAGAATCTGGGCGCCAACGATTTTGCCGGCGCTACCCGGAGCGGTTGGCGCTCAGCGGGCTTTGCCGTGCTGTCAATGGGCAGCCTGGGATTGATTGTCAGCTATTTCGCCCGCCCACTGGCCACCTACTTTCTGGGCGATGAACCGCTGACCATCCAGTACACGGTGCAGTTCATAAATATTCTGGGTGCCATGATGCCTCTGCTGGCGGTGGAGTTCGCGATCGGTGGATCGTTGCGGGGCGCTGGCGATACCCGCTTTCCGCTGATGGCAACCTTTGCCGGCCTCATTGGCATGCGCTGCGGGCTGGCGGCATTGTTCACCTATCTGCAGCTGCCCGTTCACTGGGTATATGGGGCCCTCATAGGCGATTACCTGCTAAAAGGGACGATGCTCATATGGCGCTTTCACGGTGGTCGCTGGCGCACCGTGGTGCGCACCGAGGAGATGGGTATCGAACGTGCCTGAACTGCCGGATCTCACCGTCTATCTGGAGCACTTGGAATCGAGAATCGGCGGTGAGCGGATGAAAGCCATACGGCTGGCCAGCCCGTTTCTGCTGCGCACGGTTGCACCTTCTATCGAGGACGTGTGCGGGCGCCGGGTAACCGGCTGTTTCCGGCTGGCGAAGCAGCTGGTGATTGCCCTGGAAGGCGACTACTACCTGGTGCTTCACCTGATGATTGCCGGACGCCTCCTCTGGCATGCCGGTGGCAAGGCCATACCCAAACGCAATGGGTTAGCCGCTTTCGATTTTGATTCAGGCACCCTCGTTTTTATCGAGGCCAGTAAGAAAAAGCGGGCTTCTCTGCGCCTGGTTCACGGCGCCGAAGACCTCGCTGCCCTGGATCCTGGCGGTCTGGAAGTGCTGGACATCGATCTCGGTCAGTTTGCCGATCAGCTCAACAGCACCAACCATACTCTGAAGCGGGCGCTGACAGACCAGCATGTGTTCGCCGGCATTGGCAATGCGTACTCGGATGAGATCCTGCTACGCGCTCGGCTTTCGCCGTTCAAACAGCCGCGCAATCTGTCAGACGTCGAAATGGACACCCTGTTTCGCGCCTGTCGAGAGATTCTGATGGAGTGGACTGAACGTTTGCGTGAAAAGGCCGGTGACACTTTCCCGAAGAAGGTCACCGCCTTTCATTCGGAGATGGCGGTTCACGGTCGCTATCGGGAGCCCTGTCCCGTGTGCGGCGCCCCGGTGCAGCGCATCAAGTATGCCGAGAACGAGGCCAACTACTGCGCCCGCTGTCAGACCGACGGCCGGCTGCTGGCGGACCGCTCCCTGTCGCGCCTGCTTAAGGACAACTGGCCCCGGCGCCTCGAAGATCTGGAGTCGTAGCGCCGGACAGAAGGGCTATGAGCGTTTTGCGCGCAGCTCGGTGGACGAGACGGTCTCTCGGAAGACGGACTCCTGCACCTCTGTGCACAAGCTGCGCAGCAGGTCCGGCAGCTGCAGGTCGCGGAGCCCCTGAAATTTCCCTTCAATAACCCGTCCGAAGACGATGAATCGGGTGCCGAGATCAGCCAGCTCATGCAGTGCCTCTTCCATCGCCTGCGGGCCGGCATAGTAATCGGGGTCGGCGATCCGCACGATCGTGTCCACGCCCACCACGAAGGTGGCGCCGCGAAATTGCCGCGCCTTGGCGATGAAGGTGGGCAGTCGGGTAAGCCAGACAGGCTTGTGAAACTGCTTCAGCCTTGCGTCGATCTCCGTGTAGTCCAGCAGCGGTTTGTCCACGTTGACGATAGACAGCTCGAAGGCGCCCGCGAGCTGGGTTATCTCCTCTGCGATTTCCAGCATCCGCTTGTGAGCGTGATGCAGAGGGTTGAAGGCGCCGGGCAGCAGCAGCAGGCCGTTGTGTTCGGTGCTGGGCCAGACGAGAGATTCCCCCAGAATCAGGTCCCGCCA
This sequence comes from Gammaproteobacteria bacterium, assembly GCA_024640825.1. Classification (GTDB taxonomy): domain Bacteria; phylum Pseudomonadota; class Gammaproteobacteria; order Pseudomonadales; family Azotimanducaceae; genus UBA7803. The sequence continues at coordinate 23,951 of JAHEEG010000028.1, read as the reverse complement.
GTGCCGCTGTGCCTCTGTGTGGGCCACCATGGGTCGTGCTGGCACTGTGACCTCCAGCGGCAGGTCGAGCGTTTGGGCCAGGGCGTGCCACAGCAGGTCCAGCAGTTCGCGCTCTTCGGTTTCCCGGTCTCCGTCGAAGGTGAGGTGGGCGGAGTAGGTGGCCTGTTCGGTCTGCAGCGCAACATGTGCCCGGTGCACGCCCCGCTTTGGCCGGCCGGTGGCAAGGCTGGCGGTGCAGGCCATCCCGAACGCGCTCCGGGCGCCCGCGCTGGAGCCCGTTTGGGGAGCCAGTTTCCGTGCCCGCTGGAAAGCGGCCATGGCCATGGCGCGCGCCGTGGGGTCGGAGCAGGCCTGTTCAGGGGCTCGGCCGAGCAGGTCGGCCAGCGCCTGGTGGGCATAGGGAACGCGGGCTTCCAGCACTGAGGCAGACGCACCCGGGGTGGTCAGCAGGTCCGCCAGCAGTAGCGAGCCGCCGCCGGTGAGATAGAAAACACCCTGCCACGGAGAGTCATGGAGGATCTGGGCGCGATCGCTCACGGTTTCGTTGCCAGGCCGTCAATCGGCCAGAAAGTCCCGGGTGATCTTCATAAACCTGTCGAGTTGGTCATGATGGACCCAGTGGCCCGCCTTGCGGATATTGACCACCTTGGCGTTCTGGAAATGTGCTGCCCGACCGTCCTTTTCCGGATCGGACGCCCAGGATTCGGTGCCTCGTACCAGCAGGGTCGGACAGCTGATGCGCTCCCACAGCTTGTACTGCTGTTCGAAATCGATGCCGATAGGTGGGAAAGTGCGAACGTAGTTGTCGAACTTCCAGCTGTAGGTGCCATCCTCGTTCTGGTTGCTGCCGTGAATGGTCAGATGCCTGGCCCGGGTTTCAGTCAGGTGGGGATTCTCCGTCTGCATCCGCTCGTAGGCTTCCTCCAGGCTCGGATAGCGTCGGGGCATGCGCCCCGACAGTTTGCGCAGGTCCTCCACCCACAGGTGCAGGCGATCTGCAATGGGCTGGTCAATGCGTTCTTTGATGAACTCGGGCGGCGGTCCCATACCCTCAATGGCCACCAGTTTGGTGACCATTTCGGGATAGAGGCCCGCATACTGCAGCGAGATGGACCCGCCCAGCGAGTGGCCGATGATGGTTACCGGTGTTCTGGTCGTCTGGCGCAGCAACTGGGCAATGTCGTAGACGTAGTCGATCTGGTTATAGCTGCCGCCGACCATCCATGCCGAATCGCCGTGGCCCCGAAGGTCCGGGGCAATGACGTGGTAATCGTCTTTCAGAGCTTCTGCCACCCAGTCCCAGTTTCGGCAGTGGTCGCGGCCCCCGTGGATCAGCAGCAGGGTCGGTGCATCTTCGTTACCCCAGTCCACGTAATGCAGACGCAGCCGCTGAGAAAAGTAAATGTGGGAAGTAGGTCCTTCCATGTCGGGTGAATCCGTCGCTAGTGAAAGCGGGTGATTATACCCTGATGGCGTCGGCTGCCGCGGCTACAGATATGGCGCACGTTCGCGTATGTTCTTCGCATCAAAAGCCGCATATGGGGGCGTCATGCTCAAGGCTCTGCACATCGCGCTGGCCTACCTGACGGTAGCCGGGTTCATACTTCGCGCCTTCTGGGCGCTCTCGGATTCGCCGCTGCGCCAGCAGAAATGGGTCAAAATCGCACCCCACGTGGTGGACACGCTGCTGCTCGCGATGGGCGTTGCGCTGGCGGTTCAGCTCAGCATCTCGCCGTTTGCCGGCTGGCTCGCTGCCAAGCTGGTGGGGCTTCTCGCTTACATAGGCTTCGGCGTGCTCACCATGCGCGCCCCTTCCCGAGCGCTCCAGGCTGTCGGCCTGCTCGGTGCGCTGGCGAGTGTCGGCTACATCTTTGCGGTCGCATTCACGCGTCAGATCTGGCCTCTCTGATCAACCCGGATCGGACGCCAAAGCGGGCGATTTCCAGATTTATCAGAGAGTGCGGCCGATGAGCTCTTTCATGATCTCGTTGGTGCCCCCGTAAATCTTCTGCACTCTGGCGTCCGCGTACATTCGAGAAATTTCGTACTCGTCCATGTAGCCGGCGCCGCCGTGGAGCTGCAGGCACTCGTCAATGATTTCGCACTGCTTCTGGGTACACCAGTACTTGGCCATGGAGGCCGTTGCGGCATCCAGGGTGCCGTCCATCAGCTTCAGCAGGCACTGATCCACGAACGTGCGGGCGATGAGCGCCTCGGTTTTGCACTCTGCCAGCTTGAATTTGGTGTTCTGGAAGTCCAGTACGCGCTGGCCGAAGGCTTTGCGCTCCTTGACGTAGTCGAGGGTGATCTCGATTGCCCGTTCCATGGCCACCACCGCGGCCTGCGCGATGTTCAACCGTTCCTGGGGCAGTTGCTGCATGAGCTGGATGAAACCGTGACCTTCCTCACCGATGCGGTTGCTTACGGGGACCCGACAGTCCTCGAAGAACAGCTCGGAAGTGTCCGCGGATTTCTGCCCCATCTTCTTCAGGTTGCGCCCGCGTTGAAACCCCGGGTTCTTCGCAGTTTCCACGGCGATTAAAGAGATGCCTTTGGACCCTTTGCTTGGGTCGGTCTTGGCCACAACGATTACCAGATCCGCATGCTGGCCGTTAGTAATGTAGGTCTTGCTGCCGTTGATTACGTAGTCGTCGCCATCCCGAACCGCGGTGGTGCGCACCGCCTGCAGGTCGGAACCCGTGTTCGGCTCGGTCATGGCGATGGCGCCGACCATCTCGCCGCTGGCCATCTTCGGCAGCCAGCGTTGCTTCTGCTCTTCGGTGCCGTAGTGCAGGAAGTAGGGGGCCACGATGGCGCTGTGGACCTGGTTTCCGAAACCGCCCACGCCGGCACGGTGCATTTCTTCCATGATCACTGTTTCGTGGCGATAGTCTCCACCAGCGCCGCCGTATTCCGTCGGCATTTCGGCGCACAGCAGTCCCGCCTCGCCGGCCTTGAGCCAGGCTTCCCGATCCACTTTGCCCTGGCTGATCCACTTCTCGTTGAGCGGCTTGAACTCCGTTTCGAAGAATTTTCGCGCCGCGTCCTGAAGAATGCGCAGCTCGTCGTCCAGCCACGGTGATTGATAACTTTCATACAGCATGTGGTGTCCTCCTGGTCGAATCTGTATTTACACGGCTATATTGGCGCGACGCCATTGCCGAGCAGCCTGTCGGATGCGCTTCAAGGCAGTCCGGCGTGGCCGTAGGGGGCCTCCCAGATCTCGATCCTGCCTGAAAGAGTCTCGCGACATATTTCTGGGTCCGAAGATCCGGCCGTGAGAATGTGCAGGGTTCTGCCGCTGGCGCCGCCGAGCATACAGGCGAAAGCGCCCTGTTCCACGGCGACGCGGTGCGTTATTTCGCCGCCTTCGACCTGCCGCAGGCATTCGTTGGTGCTCGGGGACGCTGACCAGACGCCGCCTGCCTCGTCCAGGCAGATGCCGTCGGGCAGGGCGCCGTCGGGCAGTTCTGCCCAAACCCTGCGCCCGGAAAGGTTTCCGCGCGTGTCCACGTCGAAAGCGGTAAGCCGGGCCCCCCAGGATTCTCCGATGATGAGCGTTGCGCCGTCGGGCGTGATGACGGTGCCGTTGGGAAACATGAGGTCTTCCGCAACAACTCTCGGGGTGCCATCGGGTTCCACGCAGATCAGCACCGCCGACTTCGGCTGCTGCTTGGCATGCAGATCGAACCCGAAGTTACCCACATAGGCGCGGCCGGCCCTATCCACCACCATGTCGTTGCAGTGAAAGCTGGCCAGGTTCATAAGGTTGGCGTGCTCGGTGATACTGCTGCCGTCCCACCGCAGGAGACGGCGGTCAGCCATGGACACCACCAGGAGATCGCCGTCAGGCAGCCAACCCAGTCCTGACGGTTGCTGAGGCACCTCGACAATTACCTCGGGGACACCGTCAGTGGAAATACGCAATACCTGATGTTTGTGCATGTCGGACAGCCAAAGCGCCCCTTCGTGCCAGCGCGGCCCCTCGCCGAAAGACAGGCCTTCTACTAGAATTTCGGTTTGCATCGACATTTCTCCAGGTGTGACGGGAGCTTATCATGTCCGGTAGACGTCGCCGAAGGCCGCAATGGCACCCCCGATTGCAGGTGTCGGTCTGCGGCAGAATTCGCTAAGCTTGGTTCGGCTGGTCGGCGCGGGGGCGCTGGTCGCGGTAGTTTTTACCACCATCCTTGCTGGTGAACTGCTTGGGCATTTGTAGCATTTAGGAGAAACACATGAACTTT